>CAIXBQ010000086.1 GCA_903917705.1 uncultured Verrucomicrobia subdivision 3 bacterium
AAGCTCTCCGCTACCAACTCGCGGAAACCACCGCTGTGCTCCGCCTGAAGCATCTCTATGCCACCTTATGACTTATCAACCTGTCCACCAATGCATAATAGGCATGGTTTACGGATTAGTCAATACTTGGGTTACCACTCGCATACTTCCCGCCTACCAGCTCCCGCAGCAAAGGGCAGCGACGCGACCCGGGACCTAGCTGGGACGATGGGATTCACCCTCCCCCCATCGTCGCAAATCGCATTTCATCCCAAAGTTCGCCCGGCCGGTTCAATTTGGATTGTCCTCCTTGGCGGGTTAGGTTAATGAATACGTCATGAAACGACTCCACTTGATTGCGCTTGCGGTCTTGCTCACCACCACTGTTCACCAGGCAGCTGCCGGTGATACTCCCATCAACACCTTAACTGAGGCGGAGAAGGCTGCCGGCTGGCGACTCTTGTTTGACGGCCAGACTTTCAGCGGCTGGCATAATTTCAAAAAAGAGGGCGTCCGCCCCGGCTGGCAGGTGAAGGAAGGCGCGCTGGTTTGCGCGGATCCGCACAACGCGGGCGACATCGTCACCCCGGACAAGTTCGACTGGTTCGAGTTACAGCTGGATTACAACATTTCCGAAGGGGGCAACAGCGGCATCATGTTCCACGTGACCAACGAAGGCAACGCCGTGTGGGCGACGGGGCCGGAGTTTCAACTCGAAGACAACGTAAAAGCCGCCGACCACATCCGGTGCGGCTGGCTCTATGCGCTTTACCAACCGCCAGTGGATGCCAAGACCGGTAAAATCCTCGATGCGACCAAGCCCGTCGGCGAATGGAACCATGTCCGGCTGGTTATCAGCCCGGAGAAATGCGTGCATGAAATCAACGGCGTTAAGTATTTTGAATACGTTCTCGGCAGCGATGATTTCAACGCGCGGGTGGCAAAGAGCAAGTTCAGCACGATGCCTTTGTTCGCCAAGGCCACCAGCGGCTTCATCGCCCTGCAAGGAGATCACGGTTCGGTTTCCTTCCGCAACATCAAGCTGCGGCCCATTACGGCGAAATAAGGAGATGAGTTGCACCGCCCCCGATTTTGAACCGGTCTGGTATCCAGGTTGATTCGAGAGAACAGTTTTTTTTGCGCAGGGCCAGAAATCCGGGGAATTGAATTGCGGACATCAACGGTGCCGCCTATAACACCCTCATGAATAACCCCACCATCGCCCAGAAGTCCCCGTATGTTTTGCCCATGAAGCCGGGCTCGTTCTACTTCTGCACCTGCGGCAAGTCCAAAGGCCAGCCGTTTTGTGACGGCTCGCACAAGGGATCCGCCTTTGCCCCGAAAAAGGTGGACCTGACTGAAGCCAAGACCGTGGCGTGGTGCGGTTGCAAGCATTCGAAAAACGGTCCATTCTGCGATGGCAGCCACAGCCAGCTGCCCTGAAACCGGCCGCCCCTGACCGGGGCGCCCCATCACGGCCGGCCTTCCCAAAGCCTGCCAATCAATCGCCGGCGGGTGATTGTTTGCAGTCTCCATCCCCTCCCGGGACGGATTGCCGGCGGCACAATTTCATGACGTCGAACCCCCTGGAAACCAAGGACCTGACCTCACCCAAATGTGGGATACTAATAAATCATTGCACCTGATAATATTCGTAAGCCTTAAACATCCATTGGGAAAATTCGAACTTAAATATGAAAAAATCAAACGCCTCTCGCCGTGATTTCCTAAAAGCTTCCATGCTAGCCGGCCTGGCGGCCTCCCTGCCCGGGGTCACAGGCAACTGCGCGGCCGCCCCGCAAACAGCCTCCGCGAATCCCAGTGCCGGGGGCTTGAGCTCCGATTTCAGCAGCACCCGGCCCCGGCCGGCCGGCCAGAAGCCGGTGCACACCCTGACCACCCGGCCCATGGAAAAGGTGCGCGTGGCGGTCATCGGCCTGCACCGGGGCATGTCGCATGTGGGCAGCTGCCTCGGCATTGAATTCGCGGAAATCGTCGCCGTCTGCGACATCGTGGACGACCGGGCGAAAGCCGCCGCCGACCATTGTGAAAAAAGGTCCGGCAAACGGCCGGCCATTTACAGCGGCAATGAAAACATCTGGGAGCAGATGGTGGCGCGCGACGACATTGACGCGGTCTATATCGCCACCCCGTGGGCCTGGCATGTGCCCATGTGCCTGGGCGTCATGAATCATGGAAAGCACGCTTTGGTCGAGGTTGCGGCGGCGGTGACAGTGGACGATTGCTGGAAGCTGGTGGACGCCAGCGAGCGCACCCAGCGCCACTGCATCATGCTGGAGAACTGCTGTTACGGTGAAAACGAGCTTTTCGTCCTCAATCTGGCCCGGCAAGGGGTGTTCGGCAAGTTGACCCATGCCGAGTGCGCCTACCTTCACGATTTGCGCACGGTGCTTTTTTCCCTCGGAACCGAAGGCGATTGGCGTCGCAATTATCACTGGCAATATGACGGCAATTTGTATCCCACCCACGGCTTGGGTCCCGTGGCCCAATACCTCGGCGTCGGCCGGGGTGACCAATTCAAATATCTAGTTTCCATGAGCTCGCAGGAAATGAGCCTGACAAATTACCGCAACACGGTGCAGCCGAACGGCGGGCGCCACGCCAGCGAGAAATACATCTGCGGCGACATGAACACCTCGATGATCAAGACCGAGCTCGGGCGCACCATCATGGTGCAACACGACGTCGTCAGCCCGCGCCCGTACAGCCGTATCAACGCCCTTTATGGCACCGCCGCCGTGTTTTTTGATTACCCGGCCCGGCTGTCGGTGGATCAACCGAAACAATACGGCCTGGACGCCGGCGGTTCCGAGGATTGGCTGAGCGACAAAGACCTCGAAATGATGCGCCAGAAGTTCACGCACCCGCTGTGGAAAAAACTGGCCGAGCGCGCCAAGGGCGGCGGTCACGGCGGCATGGACTACGTGATGAGCTGGCGGTTGCTGGACTGCCTGCGGCGGGGGGTCACCCCGGACAGCGTGGTGTATGACGCCGCCGCCTGGAGTTGCATCATCGAAACGTCGGTCCGTTCGGTGTCCAACGGCAGCGCCCCGGTGAACATCCCCGACTTCACGCGCGGCTTGTGGAAAACCATTCAGCCGCTGGGCATCGCCGAGGCCTGATTCAGGTATTAAATGAAGCCGGCTTGAACGCCTTCCGCCACGGGACGGGTTGACCTCCCGATGGCGACGGCAGGCTTACCTGACTGCATTCCTCCTTACCTCCAAAGCCATGGCTTGAGCATTTTCATAAATACTGTAGCCGCCCGGCTGGGACCAAAATGAGGGCGGTCTTTTTGGGTTTTGGCTTCGTTTCGGCTCAGTCACAGGGTTACTTGAAACCTGCTCCTTCGCCAAAGCCTCGCCAAAACCCAAAAATCCTCGCTCCGAGCGGCTACCCTATTTCTTCAAACGCTCTAAACTGCCGTGGCCGCCGCCAGTCGTTCCAGCTGCTGGTTGAGCCGTGGTGGCGAGACCGGTACGGCCGTGCCCAATTCCTGGGCGAAGATCGATACCTTGTACTCTTCAACCATCCAGCGGAACTCTTCCAGCCTTTGCCGCGCTTCAAGGGATTTCGGTGGAGTCAATGTGAGCGCTTTCAGCTTCGCGAGATAGGGCGCAAGCAACTGCACGCGCTCCAGGTCTTTTCCGGGGTTTTGCGAAGCCCGCTCCATGCGTACGACCAGCGCCTTCAGGTATCGCGGCAGATGCGCGAGCTGATCAAACGGGATGGTGGCGAGGAAATTTCGCGGCACCATCGCCTCCAGTTCAGCCGCCCAAAGATTCGCCGGTTTTGGCACGCCTTTGGCGGCGAGGTTCAACTGGCTCAAGTCGGAAAGTGTCCTGGGCTTGGCCGCCGGCAACACCGGGGACGGGCCGCAGCGCCGCTGAATTTCCTGCCGTAATTTCAAAATGGCTCCGACCCGGTCGACCAGTTGCAGGGCCAGACCGGGGATCACCCGGCGGGTCTGCTCCACGGCGGCGTGGAAATTGGCCCCGGTCAGCGCCGGAAAAACCGCGGCCGGCAGGCTGTGGCGCTTCAGGTTTTCGAACGCCGTTTCCTGCAATTCATCCGGCGGACAAAGATTGGCGGCCAGCGAGCCGAAGCCTTGCAGCGCGCGCAAATCCCGGTGCAGCCAGGCGAACTCCTTGGACAACGCCAATTCCACCAGGCGCTGGATGCCGCCAAGCGAGGCCGTTCGCGCCAGCTCTGCGCTCCGAAACAGCCGGAGGCTCACCCCGTGGCGTTCGTCCGCCGGCAACCCGGGCCAGGCATATACGGGCACCGTGGCGGTTTCGCAAACCAGGATGCGCTCCGGCAAATCACTGAAATTCCAGGTGGTGATATCCGGGCGCTCCCATTGCTGCGCGACCCGATTCCAAGCGGAATCGTCGGGAGCGGCCTTGACCTTGGTTTGCTCCAGCTTTTGCCGGAGCTGGTTAAGATCGCGGCTGGTGCCGAGCGATTTCTGGTCGTGGCCGATGACTTCGATGCGCGGCCGCAGATGCGCGGGGACGGCCTCGCTGCCCCAGGTGCCCGGCGGAATGGCGATGCCGTAACGCTGGCGGATGAACCCCGCAAGGTCTTGCGGCAATGAATCGCCGCCCGGCTGAAAGTCGCGGAGGATTTCCCCGACCTTCGGCGGAAAGGGCATCAGTTCACGTCGGATGCTTTTCGGCAGCGCGCGCAGCAATTCGTTCACCAGGCCCTCGCGCAGGCCGGGCACCGCCCATTCCACGCTGGCCTGCGAAATGGTTTGGGCGAGGCTGAAGCCGAGTTTCACCGTCACGCCGTCCTGCTCCTCGCCCGGCGTGTAGGCGTAGCTCAATGCCACCGGCTGACCGCCCAGCGGCACCGCATCAGGAAAAGCTTCGGCATCAAAATTCAACTCCTGCCCGCCGGTCAGATCGGCCTCGATGGCGCAGAGAAATTCCGGACCGCCGCGATCACGGATGAGCCGGTTCAGCTCGTGGACCGACGAGACGTTTTGGATTCGCTGCGCGTAAAATGCAAACAACTTTTCCTCCAGACTGCCCAGGTCATGACGCCGGACGCGCGTCTGCCAGGTCTCGACCTTCTGGCGGATCTGGTGATTGTGCTCGAGAAATGAATATTGCGGCGGCAGCGGCGACTTCTGGCTGGCCGGGCGGAAGATGCGCGTGTCGTCATCATCGTAGGCCTCGTCCGTATCCCGGCGGCGGGCCGGCAGCAGATCGTCTTCCACAAGCGCCGAGCGGATGAATATCTCCGTGGCCTCCAGCGGATTGACGTTGCCATGGGACACCTTGACCTTCCGGACTTCCAGCCCGTAGAGCGTGGTTTTTTCCTCGACCAGCACGTTGCCCGCCGTGACGCTCCACTGCGGATTCTGATGCGTGGTCTGGCACAGGTGCGGCGCGAGCTGGACGATCCACAGCGGATCAATGCCCGCCACCGTCCGCGCGAAAAGCTGCGAGGTCTCGACGATTTCACCGGCCACGATCCAGGGCGGCTGCCGGGTGGAAGCCGGCCGGGGCGGCGCCGGGGCCATCGGGCGGGCGACGGCCTTCGTCGTCCGCTCGTTCCGGTCGTAAAGCGCCGAGCCGGGGAAGACAGCGATCTGCCGGTTGCCGGGGCCCTGGTACACATTGCGCTCCTTGCGCAGCGCAACGTGACTGAGCAGCCCGGTGAGAATCGAGCGATGGATGGCCGCGTAATCCGCATTGCTCTCGTTCAATTTGAAGCGCCCCAGGTCCTCCAGCGCGCCGTGCAGCTGCGCGTGCAGATCCTGCCATTCGCGCATGCGCAGGTAGGAAAGAAAATTGGCCTTGCAGAATTTCCGCCGCTGGCCTTGCGTGCGAAGTCGTTCCCACTGGTCGTGAACCGCGTCCCAGATTTTCAGCAGCGCGAGAAAATCCGACTGCGGGTCGGCGAAGCGTTTATGCGCGGCCGCGGCGGCCTCCCGGCGGTCCAGCGGCCGCTCGCGCGGGTCCTGGATGCTCAAGCCGGCGGCGATGATGAGCAGTTCGCGCGTCGCATGTTCGTGCTGTGACTGGAGGAGCATCCGGCCCAGGGTCGGGTCGATCGGGAGGCGCGAGAGGTCATGCCCGAGTTGTGTGAGCTCGCGGGCCCCGTCAAGCGCGCCGAGTTCCTGCAGCAGCAGATAGCCGCCCGAAATCGCAGCGGGCGGGGGCGGATTGACGAACGGAAACGTCTCGATGTCGCCCAGCCGGTAGGCCTTCATGCGCAGGATGACCTCGGCCAGATTCGCGCGCTGGATTTCCGGCTGCGTGTAAGGCGGGCGCCCGGCAAAATCCTCCTCCGAATACAGCCGGATGCACACGCCATCCCGCACGCGCCCGCTGCGGCCCTTGCGCTGGTTGGCGCTGCTCTGCGAAATCTCCTCGACCGGCAGCCGCCTGGTGCGCGTGCGCGGATTGTAACGGCTGATGCGCGCCAGCCCGGAATCAATGACGTAGCGGATGCCGGGGATGGTCAGGGACGTTTCCGCGATGTTCGTGGCAACGACAATTTTCCGCCGGTTCAGCGGGGCGAAGACGCGCTGCTGGTCCGCCGCACTCAAAAGGCCGAAGAGCGGGATGACTTCCGCCTCGCGCCCGAAGCGGCCCTCGAGCAGGTCGCTGGTCTCGCGGATATCGCGCTCGCCCGGCATGAAGATCAGGATGTCGCCCTCGCCCGGCTCGCACAAAGCCGTTTCCGCCGCGCGCACGGCGGCGTCGACATAGGTGATATCCCCGCGCTCCTCGGATTCCGCGTCGAACGGCGCATAGATCACTTCGACCGGGTAAAGCCGGCCGGAGACCTCGATGATCGGCGCATCATTGAAGGCGCGCGAAAAAGTTCCCGTGTCGATCGTCGCCGAGGTGATGATGAGCTTGAGGTCGCTGCGTTTGGCCAGCAGCGTCTTCAGGTAACCCAGCAAGAAATCAATGTTCAGGCTGCGTTCGTGGGCCTCGTCAATGATGATGCAGTTGTATTCGGACAGCAGCGGATCGCCCTGCGTCTCGGCCAGCAGGATGCCGTCGGTCATCAGCTTGATGTAGGTCTGCGCGCTGCTGCGGTCGTCGAAGCGGATTTTGCAGCCGACCTCGCGGCCCCAGCCCACCTGCAGCTCCTCCGCGATGCGCCGGGAAAGGGACAGTGCCGCCACGCGACGCGGCTGCGTGCACCCGATTTTCGCCTCAATGCCCAACCCGGCTTCGAGGCACATTTTTGGAATTTGCGTGGTCTTGCCCGAACCGGTTTCGCCGGCGATGACCACCACCTGATGGGCGCGGATGGCGGCCACGAGGTCGTCTTTCCGAACCGTGATGGGCAGGTCCGGCGGATAATGGATCGGCGGGACATTGGACCGCCGCTGCTCGCGCAGCGCCACCGAGGCGCGGGCCTGCGCCAACAGGCGGTTCAAGACCGCATCGTGCGCCTGCGGGTGCAGCCGGTCGCGCAACAGCCGCACCATCCGCCCCCCGAGCCCCACCCAGTCGGGCAGCATGGCCTGGGGCAGAAGCTGTCTGATTTCCTCAACGCGGGCGTCCTTCATGCCGGAGCGGAAGATGATAGAGCCGTTTCCGGCAAACTCAGGCCAGACGGGGCGAGGCGGACAATGAAACCGCGGCCCAATCCGGCGGGCAAGGACATCTGCGCCACCACCCCATGCCGAGCTTTGGCGGATAAACTGCCATAGTTGCAAGTTGCCGACCGGACAAAACCGGTCCAAAACCGGTATGAAAACCGGTACAGACCGGACCGGAAACCAGACCAAACCGGACCAAACCGGACCAAACCAGACCGGAAAAGACAAAAATCAGAGGTCAGAGGTCGGAGGTCAGAGGTCAGCAAAGACAAATGCGGAAAGTGCGTGCCGCACGGGCCAATCTGAAAAAATGAAAATGGAAAACAACCACCAAGGCACCAAGGGCGGAGGAAATTACGACTTTCGAATTCCAAATGGCGAACAAATAGTTGGCAGTCGTCACCCATTAGCGTGAGCGGTCAATTGCAAAAATAGATTATCGTCAGCCAGCCTTTTTATTAAAAGCTGTCTTTGTCTTTCCGGGCCGTTGCGGGCGGCGTCCAAGGTGCAATT
>CAIXBQ010000087.1 GCA_903917705.1 uncultured Verrucomicrobia subdivision 3 bacterium
GATGTCTCTGTCGTTTCGCTTTCATTTGGTTGTCTTTTTTCTACCGCCTTCATCGGCGGTTGTCCATCAGACACCAAAAAGTCTTACTTAGCCACTGGTCCGAATTTCGGGGACAAGCTCAAACACCACGGTCATCAACCGCAAGATTCAGGTGCGGACTGTCTATTCCGCGCTCTTTCCCGGGGCCATCACGACCATCACTAATATTGATTTGAACGGCAATAACGTGCTGGTGAACAGCTTTGATTCCACGCTGACCAACGCCAGCAATTGGAAAACCAACCTCGGCTACGGCACCTATACCAGCGCCAAGGCCCGCGCCAATGGCAATGTGGCGACCGACTCGACGATGGTGGGGGCCATCTCGGTGGGACAGGCCAACATCTACGGCCATTTGAACACCGGCCCCAGCGGCTCACCCACCATCGGCAACAATGGCTATGTCGGCCCCCTGCCGCAAAACGGCCGCGGCATTCAACCCGGCTACGTATCCGATGACATGAACATGGCGTTCCCTTCCGTGGTGCTGCCCGATGGGGCGATCAATTGGCAGGTCATTCCCGCCAATAGGGTGATTACTGCGAGCGGCAATTACTACACCATGAATATAAACGGCGGGTTAACCATCAATGCACCCTATGTAACGATTTATGTGGATGGCTACATCAGCCTGAGCGGCCAGCAAGCGATTACGGTTGGCACCAATACCTCCCGGGTCAGTCTTTATGTGCGCGGACCCTCCATTAGCGCCACCGGCAATGCGACCATCAACAATCTCACCCAGAATGCCGGGACTTTGGGAATCTACGGGCTGCCGAGCCTGACCAGCATCAATTTTGGCGGCAATGCGGCCTACACCGGCACCATTTACGCGCCGCAAGCCCGCTTTAGCTTTGGCGGCGGCGGCAACAATGACTATGACTTCGTTGGCGCCCTGGTGGCCTACGATTGCACTCTGAACGGTCACGCCAATTTTCATTACGACGAGAGCTTGAAACGCAACGGGCCGGGCATCGGCTACATCCCGTTCAGCTGGAAGGAAATCACCGGCAATTGAGCGCCGAATAACAACCATTTAAAACCAAGCATGAGCCAGATTAAAAAAATCATGGGGCTGGAGGTGAACCCGAAGTTGGTCGGGGCGCTGTTCACGGAGCGGCTGGAAAAAACGCTGCGGGTGTTCTGCTTCTATACCAACGGCAACACCAGCCAGTTTGACGTGCCGGCGGAGGAAAATACCGACAACATGCATCACTTCTTCTCGAAGCTGAAGATGGATGCCACCTGCTCGAGCGTCATTGTTGATGAGGTGGTGCAAGGGCGGATATATGTCCATTCCGAGCCGGACCACTGGCTTTATACGCTGCTTTCGACTCCCGGCAATAGTTTGCCGCCGTTAAATGCCGACCTTTGCAACCTGCCCTGGAAGACCTGCTGGCGTTCGCAAGAGGCGGAGATACTCGAACTCGGCAAGCCAGGCAAGGCGGTGCATTGCTTTGCCATCCGCACGCAGATCAGCGAAAACGACGCACACCGGCTGGTCAAAGATTCCCAGGCTTTTACCAATCCCGTCTCCCTCCCGCCCAAACAACCCTATCGCTGGCTCTATCTTAATCTGGCGATAGTGCTGGTTGTCCTGGGCCTGCTCATTGCCTGGACCACATTTTATACCTTCAAAGGCAATGCCACCAAATCAGCCGAGGCCGGAGTTCCCCTGCCGGTAATCGCCGACCAGACCGTCAGCTACTACGTGTTGCAAAACCGGCAAATCAGCGGGCCTTACTCCGTAAAAACCATCGCCAGCATGGACACCGGCGGTCTGCTCCACTCCAACACGATGTGCCGGGCGGAAAATTCCACGGAATGGATCAACCTGGCCAAAGTGATTTCAGCTCCAACCCCGCCAGTAAAATGAAAACTCCCAACCGCCAATTTTTGTGCGCTTTGCTGTTATGGCTCGGAACCGCGACCGCAATCGTGGGCGCCCCGACCGCCAGCAAGGCGATCGATGAACTGATGGAGGAAGGCAAAGCCTTTGCCAGCAGCGGCCAACTGGACGCCGCCGCGTGGGCCTACCGGCAAGCCGCCAAGACCGGCAACCTTAACGCCACGTTTGCCGCCGGCGAAGTGCTGTTCCTGCAAGCCCAATCCGGCACCGGCCGGGAGCGCATCCTAAAACTCGCTGAAGGACTGGGCTATTTATATTCCGCCGCCACCAACCGTCACGCCCCGGCCTGCGCCGAGCTGGCGAAGGCGTTGCAAAACGGCATCGGCGTCGCCACCAACCTGGTCTGCGCCTACGCCTGGCTGAGTATCGCCGCGCAACGCAACCCGGCGTATCGGAGCGAATTGGACCAGCTCGTGACCCGTCTCGATCCGAGCGAAGTGCTGCAGGCGCAAAGGATCGCGCATGACTATCTGGCCGGTCACTGGCCGGCGCCCGTGGCCCGGCCGGTGGAGCAAGGCGATTCCCGCCTGCAAATCCAGGGAATGACCGTGGGCAAAAACGGAGCACTGATCATTTTGAACGGCGGCACGATGGGAGTGGGGGAAACCATCGATGTCCGGACGGGCAAAACCAGCGGGGCCAGACTGGTGGTTTCCTGTTTTGCCATTGCCCCGGATCACGCGCTGGTGGCCGTCGCCGGTGAACCCAATCTGAAATTGTTAGCCATTAACAGCCGGTAAAACCCAACCTGCAAAACATGAAAACCATCGCCAAGCCTTTGACTGCGGATCAAATCTTGATTTTACAATACCTCCAAAAACATCCGGAGAAATTCATGTCCGAGGCGGACATCGCCCAGCAAGCCGATGACCAGAAACGATATTGGGAAGATCCGCTCTGGCCTAATCTGGCCCTGTTTCAACTGACAGAAATGAAGCTGTTGAAAATCGGTGAGGGCGGTGGATACCGGGTAAAAGCCGGCCTCCTTGCGAAATGTTTGGCGGGCGAACCAAGAGTCCAATTGGGTCCGCCGGATATCGAGGACATATTGCTGAAACACGGATTCTGTTGTTGCTTGAAGCACCTGCAGCAGCAAATCCAAAATCTGGAGCCGCAAAGCTGAATATCCTGAATTAATAATAAGAAATAATTTCACCTGGAGATGGCACAGCCGCTGCGGTGCGCGCAGTGCGGAGCGACGCAGGCGCGGAACGGGAATGAGTTTTCGGAACGAACCCTGCGGGTGCAGGTGGGCCGCAGGCACGGGCCGGGGAAAGAGAAGAACGGTGAAGGGCCGTATCGGCTGACGGGGAAAGAGCACGACGTGGTGCTATTGCTCGCGGCGGGCTTGACCCGACCGGAGGTTGCCGGGCGACTGAACATGACCACGCCCAGACGGCGGACGCAGGTGTGGCGGATCCGGCTGAAACTGGCAGCGAAGCGACAAGTGGAAGCGGCGGTGATCTGGTTTGAAGAAAACCTGACCGAGGGCAAAGATTTTCGTGACGGCAAGTGGTTGCCGGCATCGAATAGTCCGGATGATGGGTTCCGGATTGTGGGTGGGTGGCGGAGTTTAAGGGATTGGCTCCGCCACCTTCATAAAACCAATAGGCGAACAAGACCAGCTATAGCTTGGGGGCGGCGGGGTATCTGACCATCCCTCGGGAATTCATGTCCGGGATGACTTGGCCTGGCCTATGAGCTTTAGTTTTTTATTCAGGCTGGAAGTTTTTCGCTGGCTGACTTCGATGACCTGCTTGAATTCTTTCAGATGAACCAGCGGCTTTCCTTCCGGAGTCTTGTCCACGAATTCCAGGAACGCCAGATTGATGATGGCCTTGCGGTGAACGCGCAAAAAATGACTGGCGGGCAGCTCTTTTTCCCACTGTTTCAAAGGCTTGCGGAACATCATGCTCTGGTTCTTGCCCCAGTATGCCCTGGAATATTCCCCGTCCGCAATCAGCGCCTTGATCTCGGACAACTTGACAAAATACTGGCGGTTATTTTTTGACGCCAGGAAGGATCCGGATTCATCCGTCTCCGGTTTGGCCGTCTTGGTATCCGACGGGTGAACTTTCCCGCCCGTGGCAGCCGCTTCGGCCAGCCAGTGAATTGCGGCCCTGGAACTGCCGACATCATCCACGATGCCGGGAAAAATTTGCATGGCCTTTTTTACGACCTCCTCGCGCTTTTGCTGCTGCCGCTGGTGGCGTTCCAAGCGAGCCGTCACGGCCGTAAGGATTTCAGACAGTTCCGCCGGTTTGGGGATGAAATCATCCCCGCCCAGATTCATGCTGTGCCGGATGGTTTCGCGTTCGGCACAACCGCTCAAGAAAATGAATGGGGTGTCCTCGAGGCTTTTGTCCGCCCGTAAAGCGGACAGCACATCGTGTCCGCCCATGACCGGCATCGACAAATCGCAAATGATCAAATCCGGCCGGGCGCGCGCGGCCGTCAAACCCGTTTTACCGTCTTGGGCAACGGTTGCCTCATGCCCTTGTGACTGAAGAAACTTGCTCAAGGCTTTGCAAATCGCCTCATCGTCATCAATGATCAGTATCTTAGCCATTGCGGTTAAATATTTGACTGCTTTGGTCAAAATAGTAAAGCCTATAGCGGATAGGAAAAACCTTGGTCCATTGGCTGGGCAGGATGGGCCAGTCCCCTGCCCGCCGGTCAAGCCGTTGAAACGGCTGGCCCGCCGCGCGGTCTGTTGACACCCCGCTGAAGCGGGGTGCTAGTGAGATGTGGTGAAACCAGTCATGGCTGCGCGGATCAATCGTGGCGCGTGGATGGCATGTTATGGCAAATCATCATAACATTGGCGCATCAGCGTGGTAGGGCGGCGCTGCTGCGCCGCCTCGGAAAGGCCGAGCGGCAGCTCGGCCCTACCAGTTCATCTGTGTCAGAGTTGTTGTGATTCGCCATAGTATGATTCGCCCAGGGCGGCGCGCACGGAGTGACGCGCCCTACCGGTCCCAACTACCGGGCCCAATGCCCCAAAACACCGACATATAAATTTTACCCCGGATCATTTATTCCAGATGTTTTGGCTCACTTTTTCGAACCAAGGCATTGTTGAACAATTTTCAGCAAGGCATTGGTTTGATAAGGCTTGGCTAAAAATCTAAAGCCATATTCTTCATTAAATCCGAAATTTGAAATCTCAGTGCTATAGCCGCTGGTGATGATTACCGGCAGGTCGGGTTTGGATTTTTTGAATGAATCCGCCAATTGCTTGCCATTCATCCCCCCCGGCATGACCATGTCGGTTAGCAACAGGTTGATCAGATTCAGCCGACCACCCCATAGCTTCAAAGCCTCCGCACCATTCTCCGCCTCAAACACCTGATAGCCGGCCAATTTTAAAAATAACACCAGTGGTCGGCGCACACTATCCTCATCTTCGACCACCAGAATGGTTCCGGTTCCGTCCATAATCGGAGGCTGGGTATGTTCGGCGGTAACCGATGTCTGCGACCCGCCTTTCGGCAGCAAAACTTGGAACACACTGCCTTTGCCAATTTTACTGCTTACCTCAATCCATCCCCGGTGTTGTTTCACAATCCCATAGACCGTAGCCAACCCCAGCCCGGTTCCCTTGCCCACCCCCTTGGTGGTGAAAAAGGGCTCGAAAATCCGGCTTTGTATTTCCTCACTCATGCCGCAGCCCTCATCGGCCACCGTGAGCGAGATGAAATGATCCGTGCGAGCCTCCGGGTTGCGGATATCTTGCGGGCTGATGACAAGCTCATTTATGCGGATTGTCAGCTTCCCTCCGTTGGGCATGGCATCACGGGCATTGATGGCCAGATTCATCACGACTTGTTCAATCATGCCGGAATCGGCTTCAATCCATGCGGCTTGGGTTTGGGATTGGATGTTTAAATCAATATGCTCACCGATCACGCGCCTGATCATCTTTAATACGTCATCCAGCAGGGTGTTCAATTCCACCGGCTTGATTTGCATGGCCTGCCGGCGGCTGAATAACAGGAGCTGGCGGGTGAGGCTCGCCGCGCGATCCGAACCGCGCCGCAAGTCTTTCAGCGCTTCCAAAACTTCCGGCTTTAACGTCTTATCCATCATGAGCATGCCCAGTTGGATATTCGTTGCGGCTAAAATATTGTTGTAGTCGTGGGCCACGCCACCGGCGAGCTGGCCAATGGCCTCCATTTTCTGGATTTCAGTGATTTGCCGCTCCAGTTGCACCTCACGGCTGACGTCGCGCTTGACGGCGACGAAATTGGTGATCTTGCCCTCATCGTTGCGGATGGGCGAGATGGTGGCTTCCTCCTGATACATCGCGCCGTCCTTGCGTTTATTGAGGAAGTGGCCGGACCAGACTTCTCCCTGGAGGAGGGTTTTCCACATCTGCCGGTAAAATGCGGCATCGTGCTTGCCGCTCTTGATCACGCGGGGGTTCTGGCCCAGCGCCTCGGCCTGCGTGTAGCCGGTGGTTTTTTCAAAGGCCGGGTTCGCATAGAGAATCATGCCTTGCGCGTCGGTGATGACAATGGTTTCGGCAGCCTGCTCGACAGCCATCGCCAGCCGGGCATGGGATGCCTCCACCTGCTTGCGCTCGGTGATGTCCGTCATCACGACGCGGCAGCAGTCGCCTTCCTCCCTGCGTTTGGCGTCGAGGCGGACGATCAGCGGCGATTGGCCGGCCGGCGTCAACAGCACCCGGCAGTTTTCGTTTTTCGAACTGGCGAAAACGCGGTCGAGAAAGTCGCTGAAAATCTTCCGATCGCCTTCCGCCACCATCACGTTAAGCCGCTTGCCGATCAAATGCGCCCGCTCGCTGCCCAGCCAGGTCGCGCCGGTGAGATTCACGAGGCGGATGGTGCCGTCGGCGGTGATGGTGAAATAGCCCGCCGGCGCGAAGTCGAACAGCTCGGTGTAGCGCTCCAGGCCGGCTTGGATTTCCGCCTGCGCGGCGCGCAGCTCGTCGTTCTGCATCTCCAATTCGATCTGGTGAATCTCCAGTTCCTGCATGAGCCGGAGCGCGGCGGCGGCGGTATCCGGGGGGTTGGCGGCGGCGGGCCTGGCCTTGAACTGCGCCTCGGCGCGCTGGCGCAAGGCGGCATCAGCATTCGGCTTGGTTTTCATGATGGCGAGGTTGCTCCTTGCGCCCGTTCGGTGGTGGCAATGGCATACACCTGCCCGGCCTCGTTCACCAGCGCGGTGGAGATGATGGAGACCTCCCGGACCGCGCCGTCTTTGGCGAGGCGCCGGGTGGAATACGGCGAGAGGATTTCCGACCGGCTCAACTGAACCAGCTTGGCCAGCGCATTCGGGCGCTCCGCCGGCAAAATCCGGTCGCGCACGTTCATGGCCAGCGCCTCGGCTTCGCTCCAGCCATACAGCCGCACCGCGCCCGAATTCCAGGCAATGATGCGACCCGCCAGATCCTGCACGGTGATGGCATCGTGCGAATCGCGCACGACCACCGCCAACCGGAGCAGGTCGTTGGCCTTGGCCAGCGCGGCCTCCTTCCGCTTGGTTTTCGTGATGTCGGCGAAGGTGATGACCACGCCGTCAATGCGGTCGTCCAGGGTGCGGTAGGGCATCAGGCGCATGGCGAACCAGCGGTCGTCGCGGGTGGTCAGCGGTTTTTCCACGGCGACGAGCGTGCGCAACACCTCGCGGGCGTCGGCGGCCAGCTCCGGATAAATCAGGTCCGAGGCGAGGTCGGTCACGGGCCGGCCCACGTCGCCGGGGATGAGCTTGATGATTTTGGTGGCCTGCTCGGTGAACCGCCGCACGCGCAGCTCGCCGTCCAGGAACAGGGTGGCGATCTCCGTGCTGTTGAGCAGATTCTTCATGTCGTTGCTCGCGGTGGACAGATCTTCCACCTTGGACTGCAACTCGGCGTTGACGGTCTGCAATTCCTCGTTGAGCGACTGCATTTCCTCCTTGGAAGTGTTGAGCTCCTCGTTCATGGATTGCAGCTCCTCGTTGGTGGACTGCATTTCCTCATTGATGGACTTAAGCTCCTCCTGCGAGGTCTGCATCTCTTCGCGCGTGTTCTGCACCTCCTCGCGGGTCTGCTGGAGTTCCTGCTCCAATTCGCGGACGCGGCGGCCGGGCGGCACCGGTTTGCCGCCCTTGGTTTTGGCCGCCGGCAACAGCGCGATGACCTCGGTGAAGACGATCATCGCCAGCCCGCGCAACGCTTCCGGCTGCTGGAGAAAGGTCACGGTGAGATCCACAAAATGCCGGCCGCCGTTCTCTCCCACCGGGAGCGAGCGGACGGGCACGGGGGTTTTCTGCCGGCGCGCCTTCGCGAAGGCGGCGGTCAGCGGAAGGCGCAGGCTTTCGCGGGCCATGACGAAGAGGTTCCAGTTGGCCTTGCCGGCGGCGGGCTCGAGGTAGCGCCCGGTGCGGCCGCTGATGAAGAGGATATCGCCGGCGTCATTGACGAGCACGGCGGCGGGCGACTGGGTTTGCAGCAGCCATTGCTCGGCGAGCTCCTGAAGTTTGGGCGGCGAGGGCGGCATCTCCTGGCCAGCCAGGCGCGGCGCCGCCAGCGGCGGCTTGGAGAATGGGGCCGGGAAATTCAGCAACCCGGCGGTCGGAACGGACTGATTGCGGTGATAGAACTGGTTCCTGCCGGCGCAGGGCGTGAACAGCTCCGCGAACCCCGTCGCCGTCTCCGCGCTGCCGAGCAGGAGCACGCCGCCGGGATTCAGGCTGTAATGGAAGAGCGGGAACACTTTCTTCTGTAATTCCGGCGTCAGATAGATGAGCAGGTTGCGGCAGGTCAGCAGGTCCAGCTTGGTGAAGGGCGGCTCCAGGATGAGGCTCTGCGGAGCGAAGACGACCAGCTCGCGGATTTCCTTGGCCACGCGGTAGCCGTGCGCTTCCTTGCGGAAAAAACGCCGCCGCCGCTCCGGCGAAACATCGGCGGCGATGCTGGCCGGGTAGAAGCCCTGACGCGCGCGGTCCACGGCGTCGCGGTCAATGTCAGTGGCGAAGATTTGCAGGGACAAATGGGCGCGCGGCTTCAACTGTTCCAGCGCCTCCTTGAAGACGATGGCCAGCGTGTAGGCTTCCTCGCCCGTGGAGCAGCCGGCGACCCACGCGCGCAAAGTGCTGCCGTCCTGCCGGCCCGCGAGCAGCGGCGGCAAGAGTTCATCGCGCAACTGCGCCCACGCCGCCGGTTCGCGGAAGAAGCTGGTCACGCCGATGAGCAGCTCCTTGAACAGCAGATCACCCTCCTGCGGATTTTCGCGCAGATACCGGACGTAATGGCTGAGCTTGCCGATTTGATGCAAGCCCATCCGCCGCTCGATGCGGCGGTAAAGGGTGTTGCGCTTGTAAAGCGAGAAGTCGTGGCCGGTCTGGCCGCGCAGCAGGAGGAGGATTTCTTCGAGCTGGCTGGACGCGGCCGCATCCACCTCAATCGCCGTGGGGCGGGTGAGCAGCGGGGCCTGCCGCAGATACTCCAGCAGGCGCGCGGGCAGTTCCTGCGCCGGGGCCACGATGTCCGCCAGCCTGGCGTCAATGGCGCTGCGCGGCATGCCGTCGAACTTCGCCGAGGCGGGTTCCTGCACCAGCACCACGCCGGCCTGCTCCTTGATGGCCTTGAGGCCCAGCGTGCCGTCGCTGCCCATGCCGGAAAGGATCACGCCCACGCTGCGCTCCCGCTGGTCTTCGGCGAGCGACCGCAAAAAGAAATCAATGGGCAGCCGCAGGCCGCGCGGCGCGGCCGGGTTCAGCAGATGCAGCACGCCGTGCAGGATGGACAGGTCCTTGTTCGGCGGGATGACATAGACGCAGTCCGGGCGGACGGGCATGCGATCCTTCACCTGAAAGACTTTCATCTTCGTCATGCGCTGGAGCAGTTCGGGTATGATGCCCTTGTGCGTGGGGTCGAGGTGCAGAACGATGACAAACGCCATGCCGCTCGGCGAAGGCACATTTTTCAAAAATTGTTCGATGGCCTCCAGCCCGCCGGCGGATGCGCCGATGCCGACGATGGGGAATGCGCCAGCGGCGGCGGGAACCGGATTGTCCGGAAGTTTGGCAGACTTTGGCTTTTTCGACGCGCCCAAGGGTTTGGATAAAGATGCGGCTTTACGTTTCGTTTTAAACATAACAGTTAATCAAAATTTTGACCCATCGGCTGACAGGGCGGGCAGCCTTCTGTTCGCCGTCCCATTTGCAATACTGCCACGGCGCGCACGGAGTGACGCGCCCTACCGGGACCAAGGTGGCCATGAACGGTTAGAGTCACGGAATCAGGGTTCCACTCTAGCCGAATCGGCCAGGGCTTGCCAGACAACTTGCGCCAGCATTTCCGGCTCATAAGGCTTCGCCAGGCAGATTTCGTCGGCGGAAATATTTTCCGGGCCGCCGGCGCGCTCGCGGCTGTAGCCCGTGGTGAAGATGATTTTCAAACCCGGCCGCTCCTGCTTGAACCGCCGCGCCAGTTCGCGTCCGTCCAGTTCACCCGGCAGAATGACATCGGTGAAGAGCAGATCAATCGCCCCCGGATGTTCGCGCCAGAGCCGCCCGGCTTCCAGGCTGTCGGCGGCAACGAGCACCTGATAATTCAACTGGCGCAGACAGGCGCCCACCAGCTTCCGCAAGGAATCATCGTCCTCCACGAGCAGAATGGTTTTGGTTTCCGCCGCCGCCAGCGACGGCACCGGCGCCGCCGTTGCGCCGGCCGCCACCGCCGGCGTTTCGGCGACCGGCAGGAAAATGTTGAAGGTCGTGCCCTCGTTGGCGCGGCTGCAGACTTCCACCCAGCCGTGATGTTCCTTCACAATGCCGTAAACGGTGGCCAGACCGAGATTGCCCGGCTGGTTGCGCTGCGGCCCTTCGAAGAAGGGTTCGAAAATCCGGCGCATTTCCTCCGTGTCCAGTCCCAGCCCGGTGTCGGTCACGGTGAGGCGGACAAACCGCCCCGCCCGCGCCTCGGGAGCGGCGGGATCGGGAGCTTGAGCCAGTTCCACCGCCTGCGTCGCCAGCGTCAGGCGTCCCTCCGCCGGCATGGCCTGCCGCGCCCGCATCGCCAGTTCCATGATGATTTGCTCCATCATGGCCGCATCCGCCGCGATGGCCGGCAGGGCGTCGGCCAGTTGTTGCTGGGTGGAAATTTTTTCACCGAGCAGATGCTTGAGGATGTTAAACTGTCGGGTGATGATCTGATTCAGATGGATGGGCTTGAGGTGCACGGGCTGCTGCCGGCTGAAGATCAACAACTGGCGGGTCACGCCCGCCGCCCGCCGCCCGGCAGCGGAAATCTCCTCGATGGTGGTTGCGTCTTCCGGCGCCAGCCGGCCGGAGGACTTCAGCAAATTGGCGTGCCCCATGATCACCGTGAACAGGTTGTTGAACTCGTGCGCCACGCCCCCGGCCAGCCGGCTGATGGCCTCCATTTTTTGCGCCTCGCGCAATTGCGACTCCAGTTCCCGGCGCTCCGTGACATCTTCCTTGATGGCGACGTAGTGTAGAATCTTCCCGGCTGTATCGCACACCGGGGCAATGGTCATGGCTTCCGTATACAGGCTGCCGTCGCGACGTTTGTTGGTGAGTTCTCCCTGCCAGGTTTTGCCGGCGCGGATGGTGCCCCACAAGGCCGCGTAGAATTCCGGCGCGTGCCGGCCGGAGCGGAGCCGGCTGATTTTCTGGCCGATGATCTCCGCCTCCGGATAACCGGTCAGCCGCGTAAACGCGGGGTTGATCCACTCGATGCCGCCGTCGGCATCGGTGATGACGATGGCATTGGCGCTGGCC
>CAIXBQ010000088.1 GCA_903917705.1 uncultured Verrucomicrobia subdivision 3 bacterium
CAACGGTGTTAATAGACCGCACGAAAAAGGATATGAAAACAGGCCCGCAAACGAGCTTGGAGCCGCCAACCGCGCGTCGGTGTTCGCGGGGTTTGCCTGAGTCTCTTTTGTGGTAAAAACCCTGTAAACACGCGTTAAAACTCAACAAATACGCTTGACACGGCTGAGGTCGCCGAAAATTGATCTCAATGAATGTTACTACCGCAAACACCACCGTGAATGCCGCTTTTTTTCAACCCATCGCCGGCCTGGCCAGCCGGAGTTCCCATGCCCGAACATGCCCGGATTTTTCCGATGACGATTATCTCCAGTGCGGTCTCTTGCGCGTGCTGGAATCTTCTACCAGTGGCCGCGCCTTTCTCCAGGAACACGGGGCGCGATTGAATAACAGTCCCAGTCAGGGCAATTATTTTGCCACGCTCCATAGTCACCGCCGGGGGGCGGTGCTGGCAGACGTGAATCAGGCTCTGCGGATCATGGCCAATCAAGCCCTGCCGGACCGGCTGTCGGGAATTTCCGAATTGGCCGCGTATGAGGTCTTTGCCATGGATGGCCACTGGCACAAGGCAGCGAGTCATGATCCCCGGCACCATGGCGTGAAAATGGCCGTGGGCCATTTTTACACTCTGAACCTGCGCACGCATACTTTGCGCCAACTGGCGGTGGGCGAAGGGGCGCATGAACACGATGTCTCCGTGCTCAAGCGACTGACGCCCCGGGGCCTGCGGCAGGAGGTTCCGAAAGGTCGGCGGACGCTGATGATTTACGACCGGGCGGGCATTGATTTCGACTACTGGAAGCGGTGCCGGCACGAATGCGCGGTCTATTTCCTGAGCCGCACCAAGTCAAACACGGTGCTGTCCTGGGAGGAGCGCCGGATGTGGGACGTGTCCGACCCGCGCAATCGCGGCGTGCAGGAAGATATGCGGGTCAAAACCCGCGACGGCCACAGTCTGCGCCTGATCGGCTATATCGACCCGGTGGCCGGCAAGGCTTATGAGTTTCTGACCAACGAGCCGGATCTGCCGCCGGGCGTGCTCGCCGAACTCTATCGCCGCCGCTGGGACGTGGAGAAGGTTTTCGATGAACTGAAGAACAAGCTGGGCGAAAAGAAGGCCTGGGCCACGAGTTTGGCAGCCAAGCAGGCGCAGGCGCATTTTTTGACGATCACTCACAATTTGCTGTTGCTGTATGAACAGGCACTCGCAGTGCGGCACGAGGTGCAGAACCAGGCCGAAGACCAACGTCGCAGCGAGCGGATGAAAGAGCATCAGCAAATCGCCAGAAAAAAGGGCCAGCCACTCTCCACGCTGCTATCCCGAGCCTTGAGCGCCACTCAGCGCAGCGTAAAGTTCATCCGCTGGTTACGCGAAGCTCTCCGCTACCAACTCGCGGAAACCACCGCTGTGCTCCGCCTGAAGCATCTCTATGCCACCTTATGACTTATCAACCTGTCCACCAATGTGTTGAATATCTAAATCAATTTTTGCGCCGGCCGAACTACGCCGACGTCGCAGAAAAACTGCACATCGCCGACCGCCTGACCGCCGCGCGTAACACCCTGGAGGCGGTCGCGTCACCGGGCTATCCGCAGCAGCTCGCCGGCACGCTCGGAGCCGAGCCGATTGAGAACTACACGGGCGCGGACAGAAAAGGGATGATGGGACTGACACCCCCACATCGGACGCCAGAAATTTCGCCGCTTAGTTAATCTGTTCAGCTACTTTGTATTTGAACATCCGCTTTTTCATCCAGCGCACGGCAAGCAGATCATAAAAAGACGCAAACAGCCGGTTCCACACCCCGTAATTGCTCTGACCGGCGTAGCGCGGATTGTTACTCACCTCGATTTCGGTGACCGTATGGCCTTCGATCTTGAACAGCGTCGGCAGGAAGCGGTGCATCCCCTTGAAGAATTTCAGGTTCTCAATGCACTCGCGTTTGAAGGCGCGGTAGGTGCAGCCCGCGTCCGAGATCTTTTCACCGGACAATTTATTGCGCACGGCATTGGCGATCCGCGATGACGCCACACGAATAAAGTGGTCACCCTCGCCGCGCACTTTCACCCGCGTGCCGCAGACACAGTCGAAGTGTTTCAGCGCTTCCAGAAATTTCGGCAGATCCTTCGGATCGTTCTGCAAATCGGCGTCGAGCGTAAACAAATACCTCCCGCGCGCGGCTTTCAGCCCCGCAAAGCTCGCGGCGCTCTCGCCGCAATTGAACGCAAATTTCTGCACGCGGATGTGCGGGTCGGCGGCCGCGAGTTCCTTCAAGATCACCCACGACTGGTCCTTGCTGCAATCGTCCGTGATGACGACCTCATAAGCGATCTGCAACGGCTCGACCGCCGCGCGGATAGCTTTGATCAGTTCACGCAGGTTGCCTTCCTCGTTGTAACAGGGAATAACGAGGCTGATTTCTGGATTTTCTACATTCATCGGCCAAATATAAAACCATGAATTCCATGAACTGGCACGAATTTCTTTTGGGCCGATCGAAACACAAAACCCCCGCCCATTTCCGAGCGAGGGTTTTAGATTAAAACTTCAGACTATTTTTTCCCGTAGAATTCCGCAATCGCGTCGCACACCTTGTCCGCCGCGTCGAGGCCCATCTCACCATGAATCGGCAGGGAGAGGATTTCTTTCACGGCTTTTTCGGTCTGCGGCAGTTTCGGAATGTAAGGGAACAGGCCGACGACCGCCGGCTGCAGGTGGTTCGGCTTGGGATAGTGGACGCCGGTCTCGATATTTTTCTCTTTGAGAAATTTCTGAAGATCATCGCGACGATCGCAGCGGGTGACATACATGTGATACACCGGTGTGGCCCATTCTTTAGTTATGGGCGTCTGCACGATGCCTTTGAGACGTTCGCCGTAACGCGCGGCGATCTTGCGGCGGTTTTCGTTGAAGCCGTCGAGGTGCTTCAGCATCACGCGGCCGATGGCGGCGTTGATTTCGTTGAAACGCACGTTGTAGCCGGTGAATTCGTGATCGTATTTTCCCTGGCGACCATGATTGCGCAACATGCGCAAGCGGTCCGCGTAATCAATTTTGTTCGTCGTGATGCAACCGCCGTCGCCGAGGACGGTGAGGTTCTTCGACGGGAAAAAACTGAACGCGCCGAAGTCGCCCATGCTGCCGACGGTCCTGCCTTTGTATTTCGCGCCCTGCGCCTGCGCGCAATCTTCGATGACCCAGAGATTGTTTTTCTTTGCGATGGCAAGCAAGCGGTCGTTGTCGATCGGATGGCCGTAAAGATGCACGCCGATAATACCGACGGTCCGAGGCGTGATGAGCGACTCGACGTGCGCCAGATCCATGACGAACGTGTCGTCAATGTCCGCGAACACGGGCTTCGCGCCGAGATGAATCAGCGGCTCCATACTCGGAAACGCCGTGTGGCTGGGCACGATGATTTCGTCGCCCGGCCCGATGCCTTGCAATTGGTGCAAACAATACACGATCATGGTCCACGAACTCCCGAGGACGCATTGCGCGGTGCCGGTATGGGCGGCGAGCTCGGCTTCAAACGCGGTGGATTCTTTGCCGAGGATGTATTGGCCGGAGCGGATGGCGCGCAGGGCGGCTTCCTCGACTTCCGGGTTCACGAAACATTTTGATAACGGGATTTTGCTCATAAATTTTAGAGGGACACGGTTTTGCCAGTCTTCACGGATTCCAGGGCGGCATTCAGCACACGGACGGAATCGTAACCGGACCACGCATCAGCGCGCGGGGTGGCGCGGGTCTTGATCGAGTCGACGAAGGCGCGCAGCTCCGCCAACAACGGCTCCTCCGGCGGCGTTTCAATCTGGGTCACGACCCCTTCGGTCGCCTTGAAATCATTCCCGCCGGCGGCGATGTGCACGTTCGCGTAGGTTTTGATTTTGTATTGCGCGACGTTGTAATCGCACACCGCACTCAACTTGTCGCCGCAGACGATAACCTCACGGAATTTTCCGGGAATAAAATATTCCGTCTCCACGGTCGCCCAGGTTTTGCCGTGCGGCGTGTCATATTCGAGCGAAACGAACGAGACGTCATCCAGACCGCGCCCCATGAAATCATGGTGAATCGCCAAAACGCTTTTCGGCAGCGCGCCGAGAATAAAATTGAACAAGTCCACGAAATGGATGCCGTCAGCAAACATCACACCACTGTCGTTGCGCGGACGCTTGAAACCGCCAAAGTGGCCACGAATCATGTTCACCCGGCCAAACTCGCCACCCTGCACCGCGTCGCGCAGCCACAAGGTCGCCGGATCGAAACGCAGAATATGGCCAACCTGTAAAATCCTGCCGCGTTTGCCGGCGATTTCCGCAAGTTGTTTTGCTTCGTCATTGGAAAGCGTCAGCGGCTTTTCAACAAACACATCCTTGCCGGCTTCGAGAAATTCCCTGCACAGCGGAAAATGCGTCTGCGCCGGCGTGACGACAACCACGCCATCCACTTTGCCGATGAAATCCTTGTAATTGGACGTGAGGCGTTCGGCGGGAAGGCCGAGTTTGCGCGCCGGCTCGAGCTGTTTCTCGCTGATTTCGGCGACATACAATTCGATGGGCAGGTTGTTCAGATTGCGCAGATGATTCGCGCCCCAGCGGCCCAAACCCAAAAGTAAAACTTTGGTCATTTGGAAATCTTAGTTATTTTCTCGCGCCAGCCAAGAAAATCCTTTAGTCAAAGCACATCCCCTCCGGTCAGGGTTTTGACCCGGACCAGGCGGGCAAATCAGCGCGGTTCACCACCCACGGATGATGGAGCAAGGCAACAACGTTTTGGTTGGTGGTCAAACCCCACTTGACGCTCCAAGCCTGAAAAAAAACCGCCTGGGGAAAATGCTTTTCAACGCCATCCATAAACCGGAGATAATTATAGTCACCCGGCGGATGAAATGGACCGTGCGGGCCAAATTCGGAAAAACCGAACGGCTTGGGCAGGCGCAGCAATTCCGCCGTACCGGCAATATGCTGGGCATCCACGAAATCGGTATAGGCGTCCACGCCCACCAAGTCAACATAGCCGTCGCCGGGATAAAAATCCGCCGTGCGCCCACCGGTGTTGGCGGCGTAAATCCACAACAAGTTGTCCAATTTTTTCTGCACCGTAAAATAATCAAACATCTGCCGCCAGAGCGCGATGAAGACCGCCGGCTTTTTGGCGCCCCACCAGAACCACCCGCCGTTCATTTCATGGAATGGCCGCCACAGCACCACCACGCCGGCGGCGCGGAGCTGTTGCAGGCCGGCGGCCTCGTCATCCAGTTCGCGCAGCCAGACGGCGTGAGCCGGCGACTTCGGATCCAGCAGGGGCGAGATATCCACGCCCTTGTCGCGCAAGCCGCCGACGGGAGAATTGGTGCGGAGCGGGTTAAAAAAATGCGCGGTGATCGTGACCAGCCCGCCGCTTCGCCATTGCTCCAGCGCGGCGGCGTTTGGCTCGGCGGCAGCGATGCGGCCGTCGTGCCAGTCCGCGTAATCCACGCCGAGGATGGCCGGGGTGCTGCCGGTGCGCTGTTGAATTTGGCCGAAAACTCTTTCCGTGCTGCTGCGGGCGTTTGTCCCGAAATCGGTAAACTGGCCAGACAACAATCGTTTCTCGCTGCGGCCCTGCAAACCTTGGATGAATTTCAAAACCGCCTGCGCGGCGGGGCTGGCGTTGGTGTTCGCGGGGGGTTGGCGGCCATCCGCCAGCACATTGAAGGCAAAGCCCCAAATCAACCACGCGCCGGAAAGTCTCATAGCAGTATTCAAGCCTGTTGCTGGCGTCTCTCGCCTCACGGCCCGACGTTTACGCCCACACCAACCTTTTGCGTGGAGCCGCCAGCGCGCAAGCCTTCGTTTGCCGCGACGGTGCGCACGAAGGTTTGCAGAACGAGCTGCCCCACTTTCTGCAGCATTTGCAGCGGCTCGTCAGGCACATAGACTATGTCGCGAGGTTGCAAGCGCACTTCCGTGGCTTTGCCCCTGAGGATTTCCTGCCAGTTCACCACGGCGTAATGCGGATCGGTAAGCGACCCGCGCACAATCACCACCTGTCGTGGAAACGCATTGGGCAACAACCCGCCCGCCGTGGCGATGGCCGAGCTTAAGGTAACCTGGTCTTTGAACACCACCGCACGCGGCTGGCTCACCGCGCCGAGAACGTAAACTTCCGTCTCCGAGGCCGAGGGCAGGAATACAAAATCATCCGGTTCCAGATAGATGTTCTGCGACATGTCGCCATCGTAGATTAGCCGCTTGAAATCCACCGGCAGAAATTTCCCGCCGCGCATCACAAAACTATGGTGCAGATCGGCCAATTCCTCGGTCGTGCCAGTAAACGCCGACGTGGCCAGTCCGCCCGCACGGCTGATGCTCTCGATGAGTGTAGTCGGCGCGTTGAGTGAGTAGATGCCCGGCGTAACCACGCAGCCCAGCATCCACACGCGGCGACTGTAAACCTCACGCAAGGTCACCGACACGCGCGGGTGGTTCACATATTTTCCCATCTCACGTGATAGCAAATCGCGCGTTTGCCGGAGGGTCAGGCCCCACACGTCGAGACCCGGCAACAGTTCAAAGTAAATTTTCCCATCCGGTCCAACGAGCGCGGGGGTCGGCGGATCGGTACTGCCGAGCAGATCAATTTCAAGTTTGTCGCCAGGCCCGAGGCGGAATTCATTGGTCGAGGGCCGCAGCCAGGCCGGGTCGATCGGGTTGGCGGATGGGTTGCCTTCCTGCAGCGTCTCCTGGCGCGGATCAAACCTTGGTCCGTGGCCAATGTTTTTGCAGCCGGCCAAAACCACCAGTCCGGCAGCGAGAAAAAACAATTGAAGGCACGGGCGGTTCATGGGTGGTGGTGGCGGCGATCAATCGGAAATCAACGGCCGGACGTGGTTGTTCACCCACGCGGAAGTCATGGACTGGACAAAGGCATTGATGGCCATTTGCAGCAAGTCGGTGCCTTCCTGCCACGGTTTTTCGGAGACGTAAATGATGTCCTTCGGCTTGAGCGGGAAATCTTTTTCTTTGCCGGTCAGAATGGCACCGACGTTAATGACAAACGTCTGCGGTTTGTCGAGCGCCCCCCGCACCACCAGCACGCGCTGCTTGAACGCCGTCGGCAGAAATCCGCCACGCACCGTCAAAACGCCCATCAGTGTGTTTTCCGACGTAAGCCCCAGCGGGCCGGGACTGGCAACCGCGCCCAGCACATAAACTTCGTTCACCGTGCCAGACGGAAAATAAATGTAGTCGCCCGGCTCGATCAAAATATTCTGGCTCAAGTCGCCGTGGTTGAAGAGACGGTCGAAGTCCACCGGCAGACGTTTACCATCGCGCACGACGAATGCCCGCGCCATGTCGGCCAGCTCCACTGTGTTGTGCTGGAACAATCCCGACGCGATACCGCGCGCTCGCGCGACCGCCTCCACGATGGTCAGCGGGCGATCCAAAGAGTAGGCCCCGCGATCCATTACCGCACCAAGCACAAAATATTTCTTGCTATGCCACTCCACCGGCGTCACCACCGTTCGCGCATTGCGGTAATACTTGGACAATTCCGCGTCCAGCCGAGTCCTCATCTGGTCGACCGTCAACCCCGCAACCGGCACGCTTTGCGCCTCCATGAAGCTGATGCGCCCGTCCGGCCCGATTGGGACATAGTCACGAGACGAGTCCGTCCTCCCATAAATTCGCATGTTGAAAATGTCGCCAGCGCCAACCGAAAACTTTTTCTGCCAATCCGCAAGATTGGGTTTCAGCGATGAATATGAAATCTCGCCAATAAAAACGTCGTTGGTTGCCGCCGGCACGGCGGACGGCGCCCAACAAGCCAGCACCAGCATCGCCAGGCCGAAATGACCAAGGAAGCCCAACCGTGATAACGCTGCCGGCTCGCGGTTCAATACCGCTGCCACAAGGGCGATCTCGCCGGCGCCGGCTGTTTCAATCGTCCGCGCAAATTCCGCCTGCTGTGATTCGCCGCTGGCCGCAATCCAAATCACCGCCGGCATCAACTCAGCCGCCAGAACCGCGGCCAGAACCGTCATCGCCGGAAGTTCGATGAGCATTACAAGCGCAGGAATTTGCTGCCAGGCCTCGGATGCCCGTTGCCAGCGTGCGCGATTTTCAAGCGTCCATGTCCAAGCCTGATCATGGTGCAATTCCAGCGGTGTGCCGGGCCGCTCGCGCAAATGACGCGCCACGAGTTCCGGTGCAGCCAGCGCTTCCACGAGCGGCAATGAATATATTTCCGCGCTGCCCGTGGGCGCGTTTGTCACCGTCACCAGCGGCAGGCGGCGCTCATGCGCCGCGTCGCGCAGATGGCGGATGAGGGTGGATTTTCCCTCGCCTGGTTTCGCCGACGTGAACGCCATGACAACCCGGGGTTCGTTCTGCAGATGCAATTGCCGCAGCAGTTGTGACCAGGCACGGAAACGCCATTGGGCCAAATCCGTTGCCGAAAGATTTATCGTGTCGGGCAGGCGCATGACCACGGCCACACCGGTCGCGCGCTTCAAATCACCCGCCGAAACGATGCGCAAGTCCATTAGTTCGCGACCGCAAATCCAGAGCAGCATCACCCCTCCCCCAAAGATGAACGCAGCGATGGAACCGATGAGGATTTTTTTCCAGCGACTGCTAGTTTCCACCGTGTCCTCGGTCGCCCTGGCGAACAGCCGGTAAAGCCCGGGCGGGTTTTCCTCGTAAATTTGCGCCTCATGCTGGCGTCCGGCGAGCAGATCGTGGGCGGCCTGCAACGTCTGCTGCCGCGCGGCGATCTGCGCGTAGCGCTGGTTTTTTTCCGGCACGCTCTGGAGCTTTTCCTGGATGCGTGCATGCAATCCCTCCAACTGCGCAAGCCGTTTCGTCAAACCTTCTTGCTCACCGCGTAAGCCCAACAACTGGACGTAAAGCTCATTGGCCACGGTGTTGTCCGTGTAACGGAAATTGCCGACACCGTTGCTACCAGTGGCAACCGAGTCAGTAAGCCGTTTTTCCAACGCCGCCACCTTGTCGAGCGCATCCTTGATAACAGGATTTTCATCGGTATAGGTGATGCGCAAGGACGCCAACTCCTCGCGCGCCTTGCCAAGTTCCATCGCCACAGGACTTTGCCGACTGAGTTCGTGTTCGACGCTGCCAATGCGAAATTCCACCGTCTTTGATTCCGCGCGCGCCGTTTCCAGTTGCATGTCCAGATCCGAGACCTCGCGCAGATAAGCCTCCACCTCGCGGTCGGCACCATAAAACTCCGTGCCGCGCGTAAACTCGGTCACCTCCTTGTTAACCGCATCCAAATCAACGTCCGTCTGCTTGATCTGGTCGCTCAAAAACTTGTGTAATTCGCCCGCCTCGTCAGCCTGCATCTGCGCGGTAAGCTTGACGACCTCGTCCGCATAGAGATTCACGAGATCGGCTGTCGCTTGCGCGCTGCCCAAACCCTTGAGCGTGATGGTGATGAGGTCGGTGTCACGCTCCGGCTTAACAGCGAGCCGGCCAAGCAATTCCGCGCCAGTCATGGGTGGACGGGCAAGGCCACCCACGCGGTCGAGCAATTTCGGCGAACGCATCACGCTTGCGATGGTGGCCACCGTGACCTGGCGCGGCTTAAAAGCGTCACCTAACTGCGACGCGCGTATTGTCGTGCTCACTTCACGGCGAATCAATTGCACGGTTACGCCATAACCCGTCTTGAATTTTAAAAGCCCAAAGGCCAAAGCCGGCAATAGCAATACCAGCCCCGCCACCGGAAGCCATTTCCAATTCTTCACAACGGCGGCGATGGGGCGCACCAAGTCAAACGGCAACGACAATCCACCGCCCGTTTCGGTTGCCGGCGAAGTCAAAACTGCGGATGACGTCGGGGGGCGCAACGGCACGGACCCAACGTCGCCAACCGGTTCGACGGAAACAGCGGGGCCGCTCAGTTCGCGCTTTTGCTGAACGGCGGCGACACTGAATGGCTTGGGTTCACTCATGCGGGCAAGGCCTGATGACGTTGCAAATCGGCGACGACAGACGAGATGTCTGGCGCATCCACTTTCGCGGCTTCATTTACCCACGCTTGGTCGAGCGCGAGCTTGGCCAAACGGTTCACTTCACGCGGAATTCCCTGCGTGGCGGCGAACAGCCCTGCGGCCGCCGTGGGGGTGAAAAGCTTTCCCGTCGCGTGACCGGCGGTGCGGAGGCGGTGGCGAAGGTAATTTTCCATGTCGTCCGCACGCAGCGGCTTCAAGTGAAAGCGAAGGCTGACCCGTTGATTAATAGCCGCATCGCTCACGATCATCTTGCGCAACTCCGGTTGACCGATGAGCACAAGCGTGAGGAACGACGACCCGCCACCGTTACAATTTGTGAGCCAGCGCAGTTCGTGGATTGTTTCCGGTGTCATGTCCTGCGCCTCGTCCAAAAGAAGCACAAGATGACGGCCACAGCTAGCGACCTTACGCGCAAGCCGGTCGAACATCTCGCAGCGCGCGAGTTTTCCTTCGCCGTTCAGATGCACCTGCGAATCGAGCCGGCGCAAGATCGAACCTAGTAATTCCTCGAGCGGGAAGCCGGAATTTTCCACCGTGACGACGTGGAAGCGCGACGGGTCGATTCGTCCCGCAAAAACTGCACGCGTGAGTGTCTTGCCGCTGCCGATCTCGCCGGTGAGCAGGCCGATGTTCATCGTCGTCTCGCTCACCAGATATAGCAGTCGGCTCAACGCCTCCTCGTGCTCCGGTCCGGCGTAGAAAAAGCGCGTGTCCCACGTCGCCTCGAAGGGACGTTCGCGTAGGTTCCAATGCCGCAACATGTCCATGTCGTATAAATATCAAATCAGCGCCCACCGGTCAGTCTTTTATCATCGTTTTTTGTGGCGGCGCTCCATGAGCGCCAACCAGCAACGCCCGGCAGCCCCAACTCGGCGCTACCGATCACTTCTGTTCCGCACCACGCGCTCATAAATCGCCAACGTCTCAGTAGCGTTCACGTTCCAATCGAACCGCATGGCGTTCACAAAACCTTTTGCACGCCAACGAGCGCGCTCGTCGGCAGCAGACGCCATTTTTTCCATGGCCCCGGCGATACTGCCGACGTTCTCTGGTTCGACAATCAACGCGGCATCGGCCACCACTTCGCGCAATGAACCGCACATGGAGCTGATGACCGGCACGCCGCACGCCATCGCCTCGATGGGCGGAAACCCAAAACCTTCGAACAGTGAAGGGTAAATGAAAACGTCCGTGGCATGATATAACCCCGGCAGCGAGGCATCGTCCACGAAGCCGAGAAAACGGATGTCGCCCGCGAACGGAGACGCCTTGGCCGCGGCGCGAATCGCTTCCGCACCGTGCCAGTCGCTGCCGGCCAGCGCGAGCAGCCAGTTGGATTTTGTGCGCGCCTTGAGCTGGCTGAACGCCTCGATGAGCCGCACGTGATTCTTCGCGGGATGTTCGAGACGAGAGACGTAAAGGAAGAAGGGGTGGCCCAGTTGCCAGCGATGCTTCGCGCTGGCTTTGGCCACAGCGGGGTCACCGGGCTGAAAGCGCTGGTGGTCAATGCCGTTCCAGATAACGTTCATGCGGTCGCGGCCGACGCCAAAAAAGCATTCTATGTCGCGAGCGGTGTTATCACTGACGGCGATAACGGCGTCCTGCCGCCGCGCAAGCCGTTTCACGATGATGCGTCCGTAGAGCATGCGCTTCCAGTCATATTTGCCGCTAACGTGAAACGGCGCGAGGTCGTGGATTGTGCCGACGATGGGACAGGGCTTGCGCCAGAGCATCCGGCGATAACTGGGAACATGCAAGACGTCCAAGCCAAGTTTTTGGGCAAGCCTTGGCAACTTGGTCTGATGCCACAGAACATTTTTCACCGCCGGCCGAAATTTTTCGGCGACGACCACCAGTCTCATTTTGTCCTTCGCAAAATCGAATAGCGGCAAGTCCTCCTCCAGCACGAACAAATTGAACTCATGTTTGCCTGCATGCGGCAGCAATGCCCGTAACAGCGCGAAAACATACTGAGCGACGCCGGTTTTGCCACGCTGGATGACGGAAGTGGAAAAGCCGATTTTCATTTCGTGTCAGCCAGTAAATATTCTTCGAGCCGCGTGTGGCGAAGGACATTGCGGACGGACTCAATCGGGTTCACATATTTGAGACAAATGTCGCGGCGTTTGAGATTTTTTTTAAAACGCAGCATCAAACCGATACCGGTGCTGTCCACGAACGTCACGCGCGACAGGTCAATCACCACGGTCATGCCGGGTGAAGTCTGGGAGAGTTCAGATTCGGTGCCAACGCCCAGTTCGATCGCGTTGAGCGCGGTGATTTCGCCGGCCCAGCGGATTTGCAGTTCCGCCTCCTGTACGCCGCTGGTGACAGCGGGGGCACGGGCGATGCTTTCCATCAGGATGCGGGCGCCGGCGACACTGGTCTGGACGGTGAAAAATTCGTCCAGTTTCATTAATTTCAGAGCCGCCTCAACCGGCGGGCGGGGGGCGATGAGAAAAAAGTGATGGCCAAGTTCGCGCGCGCGCTTGCGCAGGCGGATGAGCACACCAATGCCAGTGCTGTCGGTGAAAACCGTGTCGCTCAAATCAAACATGACCTGACCGTTCTCTGTCGCCCGCAGCCATTCAGCCCGGCCCGCCTGCGCCTCCGCCGCGCCGAGCCGGACCGGGGCGCGGATGACAAAGTTTCCGAACGGGTCGGGCACAACCTCCGACTTGGCGGCGGGCGGCGGCGATTTGCGGACACGCAGCTGCCACCATTGCCGCAAAATCGCCAACGTGAAAACGCGGACATCCTTGCCGTAGCGACTCACCAACCGCTTTGGCTCCTGAAGCATCCGGAAAATCCATTCCGTACCCGATTTTTGCATCCACGCCGGCGCACGCTGGAAGGTACCGGCGAGAAAATCAATCGTGGCGCCGACGCCGACCGTGAATGGAACACCCGCTTCACGATAGTTCATACTGATCCATTTTTCCTGTTTGGGACAACCGAACGCGACGAGCAAAATATCCGGTTTGGTCTCACGGATGCGGTGCAAAATGGCGGCGTGATCCATTTCCAACAGCGGCTTGAAGGGCGGTGAATACGCGCCGACAAGCTGAAGCCGGGGGTGCTTCGCGCGGGTTTTTTCGGCGGCGGCAGCGACGCTTTGCTCCGTACCGCCCAGAAAGAAAACTTTCCAGCCCTTTTCTTCCGCCAATGCCAACAGTTGCGGAATCATGCCCGAACCGGTCACGCGTTCCGGCAGCGGGTTACCAAGAAAATTCGAGGCCCAAACGATGGGCATCCCGTCCGCCAATACCAGATGCGCGTCGAACAAGATATGCCGCAACTCGACGTCTTCCATGGCCTGCACGATGAAATCCACGTTGGCCGTAGCACCGTAATGTGGCTGTCCCGACGTGACCATTTCGCCGATGAGCGTGAGCGTTTCTGGCGTGGTGACATTGTCGAACGGCACGCCCAAGATGGCGATCGGAGCGCGGTCAGTCCGGGCGGCGGTCGGTTCTGGCGGTATTTCCTGCATGAATCTCCAGAAGTCTAAGGTTTTTAAGCTAAAAGTCCAAGCCGAGAAAATCCGTTTGCCGGCGCGATATTTTCGTTATGCTCGCGGTGTTGACGACCGTTGACCTGATCAAGCTTGCAATCATCGGCCCGCTATTTTTCTTGTTGGCGCCGGCCGCCGGCCTTTTTTTGAAAGACCGTCCGGGGTGGCAGCGGGTCGTTTTTGCCGTGATGTGCTTCATGACACTCAACGGTTTACTGACGCCAGGCAACTGGGGCCTGACACTCGGTTCAATCGAGGAGTATCGCGGACACACCAAGGGCTATCATTTCTATTTCAACCACGCGCTCGCCATTGCTCTTATTGTCGCCAAATGGCGCGAGGACCGAAAGAATTTCCGCTGGCTGCCGCCGGGAATCGGGTTATTCCTGCTCTATTGCGCGGTATCGTTACTATCCATCGGCAATGCGGAGGACAAGAATCTCGCCTTCATGGCCGCGCACAAGACAATCTTCGCATCAGTACTCATGATCGCAACTTTCAACACACTGCGAACCGAGGAAGACTTTAAATTCTTTCTGCGAGTCATGACTTGGACGATGGCGTGGGAGCTTTTTGTCTGCCTTAAGATGAAATATCTCGGCCACATGTATCAGATTCACGGCACCTTCGAGCACCAGAATCCGCTCGCGATGTATTCGCTGCTAATCGGCATGGTATTTCTCGCCGTCGGACTAGGACCGAAGTTCAAGGGGGCCAACTTGCTCATGTTCGCTTTCGTGATCTGCGCGGTAATCGTCGAATGCACCTTGTCGCGCGGGGCACTGGCGATGTTCGCCGCCGGGACGATGCTCACCGTCGGTTTGAGCCTTGCGGAAAAAATCACCGCCCGCCGATTGTTAACTACGGCGACCATGGGCGTCGTCGGTGCCATCGGCCTGATACTCGTGCTCGACACCGTCATCTCGCGCTTTCACGACCAAGGCAACCAGGCCAGCGGCGAACTCCGCGAAGTAATGAAGGACGCGTGTCGCGCGATGGTGCATGATTATCCGCTCGGCATTGGCTGGAACAACTATGCGCTCGTCATCAACCACCCCTACCCCTACAGCGAGATTTATTACGATTGGGATCGAAGCCGCGGCATGAAACCAAATTACGAAGTCGCGAACGGCGTCGTGGAAAGCCACTATTACCTGCTCATCGCCGAGAACGGCTACCTTGGACTCTACGCGTGGTTCGCGGTGATTTTCGTCGGACTCTGGCGAAACATCCGTGCGTTCCTTTTTTTCGGCCACACATTTTTACGTTGCTTGAGCCTCGGCATCTTTCTGGGCTGCGGGCTAAATTACGCCCAGAGCACGCTGGAGCGCGTCCTCGTCCAACCGCGCAACCTCATGCTCTGGCTCATTTTGCTCGGCATCACTGCTCGCATTGAAGTCATGCGCCGCGAAGCGAAAAGCCGAAAACACGCCGCTCAAATCACATGAACCACAACCAACTCCCCCCCTGGTGGCTGCGAAAACGGATTATCTTTCCCCTGGTTCTGCTCGTCGGCGTCGGCGTCGCCGGCACGGTGGCTTTTGTCAACTCAGATACCTCGACTATCGTGGTTTACAACGAAACCGGCGCACGATTGCCACCGTTGCTTGTCCGCGCGTGTGAACAGGAAAAAAGTTTCGCCACGTTTGCCGAGCGCGAGTCGGTGCAGTTCGCGCTCAAGCCCTCCGGCAGTGAAACCACCGTGCATCTTGAACTTGCAACAGACCCGGCGTGGAAATGGGAAGGTGAACTCATCCACTCGCACGGCGGCTACCGTGTTTCCATCCGCCTCTGGCCCGACCGGCAGGTCGAGGCTTACACCGAGATTTCCTGGCTGCAGCGGATGTTCGGTTGGAAATAAGGTTCAATTGAAGCGTCCCCAAAGCCGCGCGTAAGCCGTGACCAGAGCGGCAAAGTCGGTTTGATCCGTCTGCAGTTCGGAACGGACTTTTTCAAAATCATCATCTCCCCATAGCAGCAAAACCAGCGCGTGAAACAATCGTTCACGCGGGTAATGCGCGCATAACAAACCTCCTGCGCCGAACGCGCGAGCGTTCACCAACCGGTTTCGCAGCGCGGAAGTTTCAGGACATTTGTCCACGCGGGTCATCACGTAGTCATACGGAGCTTTGAACAGAAGGCCAAGGCGTTTCGATTCGAGCCACATCCAAAGACACCTTCCATGTTCGGAAAGTTCCGCGTACCGGCTGGCCAAATCTTTGCGCGGCTCCGTTGAACGTTTCGGGTGCAGCTTGAACTCAACGCCTGCCGCATGCTGCTCCAATAAAGGAGCAGCACAGACGAGGTCGCCCTTGAAATCGAACTTCGCCAGCCGCGCATGGCGCTCGCGGCAACTCCAGTGGTATTGCCCGTGCGCGGCCAAAAGCACGTCGCCATATGCAAGCTGCGCCTTGGCGAGATTGCGCCCGACGAAATCCGCCTCCGCTTCGCCGAAATCTTTTCGCTTTAATTTTTCCAGCGAATATAGCAGGCCGGAACAACGATTAAACAACAGCCGCGTCGCCTCGTGCAGCGGGATTTTTACCGCATCACGATGATGCTCGCAACCGGCGAACAGCGAATCATCGCCCAAAATCCAGCGATGCCCGGCTACGAGATCGTAATAAAACATGGTCGGCGCGCTACGGCGCAGTTTGTCCAGCGTCAGCACCTTGAACTCCACTTCCAATCCGGCTTCGGGCGAAAGCTTTTCACCGAGTTCGTGCAGCGGATGGCGGAATTTTCTTTCGGCCAAAATCGCGTTCCCACGGATGAAAACAAAAAACTCCAAATCATTGTAGGGCCGGTCGCAAGATGGCGTTTTAAGAACGCCCCCCTCGCCACGACCATAACCGCCGCCGAGCGCGATGCCCTCCAGTTTCGCCGCGGGCACGAGCGACTTCACGCCAGCCAAGACATTCTCGCAGGTCTGCGCGAGATGCGTCTCCAGTGCGTCGCTGCCGTCGAGGGTGAAACGGTTCATTTCGCCTCCTGCTGTTCGCGCCAGCCCTGACGAAAGCCGGCCAGCTTGCCTTGGCGCTGCCGCCAGCGGATACCCGCGGCGTGCGCGAGTTCGCCGAGGCATTTTTTGCGAGCGCAGAATTTCAAATCATGTCGCACGTCACTCACCCAGCCAAGGAGAACGGTTTTGGCGAAGTTAAATTCGCCCGGTGATCCGCTCCATGCCTTGCCGATGGCGCGGGCGTCGCCGAACGCACGCTGGTAGCTCTGGTCCGCCGTGTAGTTATGAGAGTGCATCGCAACGGCCTCCGGCACGTAAGCAACTGCGTAGCCCTGCGCCTTGCACCAGCGCGTGTATTCGTCGTCCTCGGCGTATTGCAAATCCTCGCGGAAACCGCGCTTCGCCCAGACATCCTTGCGCAGGCCGCTGCTGACCATGCTGAAGAAGTGTTCCCACTTCACCGACTCGCGGTTCGGACCGAAGCAACGGTCATAGTCATTCGCAAAAACCGCCTGGCAATCAGGCCGTGGAATCTGCCGCCCGAAACACGCCGCCGTTTTCGGATCTTGCAACGCGTTCACCAGTGGCCGCAGCCAGTTCGTGCCTTGCGGCGTGGCGTCGGCGTTGATGAAAATTCCAAAATTAGAATTTGCGAGGCGCATGCCGTGGTTCATCACGCGGCTGGGATTATATTCCTTCGGCGTGATCTGGACAAAGTGCGCCGGCTGCGCGGTGCGAATCAAATCCTGCGAGCCGTCGGTCGAGCCGGAATCAATCACGATGAGTTCCCAGTTCTTGAAATCCTGCGCCGCCAGCGCGGGCAGCGTGCCTTTCAGCGCCCACGCCTCGTTGAACGAGCGCATGATGATGCTGACAAACAAATCGCTCATCGCGCGCCTCCTTTTTTGTGCTGCAAAAATCTTTCCAGCTTCGTGACCAGATCCGCTGCGACATTGCCGGCGGCATAAAGCGCGGTGCTGCGTTCGCGCAGGCGCCGGCCAGCGGCATCCGCTGCACTTTGGTCGGCGAGCAAACGCCGCGTGTGCGCGGCCAAATCATGCGCGGTGTCGCCAATCAAAACCGTGTCGCCGAGATCAATCCCTTCCGCGCCGATGGTCGTGGTGACGACGGCACGGCCAGCGGCGGCGGCTTCCAAAATCCGCGTGCGTGTGCCGGAAGCGATGCGCAGCGGCAGTAAAACAAACTGCGATTCCGCGATGGCGCGTTCGATGGAATCCACCGGGCCGACAAGTTTCACGCGGTCCGTGCCGATGGCGCGCAGCCGTTCGGCGAATGCGGCGGGCGGATTTTTTCCCACAATGTGAATTGTCACGCTTCGCCGTTTCAAGTCTGCCTCGATTTGCGGCAGCACTTCGTCCACCAAATATTGAAACCCGTCCTCATTCGTGGAGGAGTCCAGGCTGCCAAAAAACAAAATCACCGGCTGACGACCAACCGCTGGCCCTGCAACTCGCGGCATGATGTTCGGCAGCAGGAGAAATTTGCCGGGCGCAGAACGGGGCGCGACGCCATCCCGCACATTGGCAAGCTCCGCCGGGTTCGAGAACAGAAACAGCCAGGGCTCACGAAACATCCGCCACTCGAAGCGTTGCAGCTTCCATTTCTCAAACAGAAACCAGCGCTTCTTGAACGACGGATTCGCCGCCCATATCAGCGCGACAAGCCGCGATGATACCATGTCCACGTCCACGATCACGGCGGTTTCGGGCGCGGCTTGGCTGACGAGTTCGAGCAGTTCCCAGCCAATTGTGAAACGGCAGAAAACAGCGTCATATTTCTTTTCGCGGAGGACCGAAATGAATTTTCCACGGTCATCTGGCACAAACGCCGGCGCGGAAGCCGGACGCGGAAACGGCGCTGTTTGCGGCCTAAACATTACCAGCGGCTTGAAATGCGTCCATACCGATTTGGTCGAGACTGCTTCACCGCCGAGCAAAACCAAATCCACGTCGAATGTTTCTCGCAACGCGTGGAACAAAAACCGGCTGCGGTTTTTATCGCCGCCGGATTCGTTCTCGAACGGCACGTCGAGATAAAGAATCTTCCGGCGGCTCATGCAGGAACGCCTTTCACCTTGCCGCCGAGTTTGCGGCGGATTTTTGCGCCGTAGCTTTCACGTTCCGCCGCGTTGAAGCTGAATTGCCAGATGCCGAGCAGGCCGACTGCGCCAACCACCGCGCCTTCGGCCATCACCAGCAGTGTGTTGCCGCCACTGTGCCAGAAAGTTTGCGAGCGCAACGCGATAGCGACGGCAACCATCGGCAGACAACCGCGCCACGCCGGCCAAATTACGCGAAGGAATAGCGCCCAGCGCGTCATCTGCGCTTCGTGTGCGATCCAACCAAAGATGAGCCCCCAGCCGAACGAGAACGTCGGCACGACCGAGCCGAGCGCGACGCCGAGGATGCCCCATTCCGTACCGAATGCGTGCCGCAGCCAGAACGTGAGACCGATGCTCAATGACACGTTCACCACCGCCTCGGCGACGCTTTGCAGCATCATGCGCTTCTCCTGGCCGGCCATCATGAACATGTTTTTGAAGACCCAGTGCGTCATCACGAGCGAGTAATACCAGAACACCAGCAGTTCGCCGGCCCATAGCATCGGGCCGGTCGGATGCTTCACGCCGGTGAGCAGGCGGATGACGCCGTCCATATAAAATTCCGTGACGACGAACAGCGGCGTCGCCGCCAGCACGCTGTAGCGCAGGCCGCCGAGCAGCATTTCGCGCAGCGCGACGGAATCACCTTTCGCGTGCAGGTGCGCCGCCGTCGGCGTGAGCACCTCGGCGATCTGCTTCGTGAGCAGGCCGAACATCTCGCCAACCTTGCTGCCGCCCTGATACACCGTGACGGACGCCACGCCGAGAATCGAGCTGATGATGGGCTGGTCGGTCTTGTTGCGGACGACGTTGCTCAACGTATTCGCGTAGGCGAAGATGCTGAACTTGCCGGTGTCGAGCATCGTGTGAAACGAAAACAGGCAGGGCCGCAACTTCACGCCGGGCATGTGGTCGAGCGCGAGTTTCATCGCCAGTAAATACGGAAACAGCACGCCCACCAGCGACACCACGATGAGCGTCATGAAGCTCAATTTGAAAAAGATGACACACGCCACGCCCAGGAAATTTGTCACCGTGCCGAGGATGTTGATGTTGTTCGCCGTGCTCATGCGCTGCTGGCCTTGCAGCACTTCGGGGAAAATTCCGAACGGAAACGCCAGCCCGATGCCCGCGAGAAACACGACCATGATGATGCGGTATTCCTCGCGATGCGCCGCGCTGACCTTGAACAAATCAATCATCGGTCCAGACAGCGCCACGCCCACGGCGAACGCCACCGCCGCCATGATGAGGTAGAAAAAGAAAATTGTGCTCAACAGGCGGCTCACCTGCGGCCATTCCTGCTTCACGGAAAGTTCCGCCACGCGCTTTTGCGCCGAGTAGCCGAAGCCGAAATCGAGCAGGATGCCGTAGCCGAACACCGCCCACAGCAGCGACCAGAATCCGAACTGCTCCGGCACGGTGTTGAGACCCTGATACAGCAGGCGAAACGTGACCAGCCCGAGCACCATGCGCACGATGATGCGCAGGTAGCTGGTCAGAGCGCCCTTGACGACATTGCGTTTGACGTGGTCGTGGCTCATTGGCGGCGCGCGCAATTTTCCTCCGCGCGCTGGTAAAGATTTTCTAACTGCTGGCCAATCTGCGCCCAGTCGTATTTTGATTTCGCCTCGCGCCGACCGTTCGCGCCGATTTTATTTTTTAATTCCGGCTCGGTGGCAAAACGATTTAGCTTCGCGGCCAAATCCAAAGCGGCGTCGCCGGCGTTCGGATCTATGAAAAAACCGTTTTCACCATCATGCACCAGCGCTTGCAAGCCGCCGACACGACTGGTGATGACCGGCTTGCCGGAACTCCACGCCTCCAGCACGACGATGCCGAACGGCTCGTGCATCGAGGGCAAAACGAAAACGTCACACGCGTGGAAGGCTTGAATCAATTCGGGATTATCGTTCCGCATTCCAGGCAGAATTTTCACGCGGTCGCCAAGATTGTTGGCGGCGATGAAATCACGCAGTTTTTTTGCGTAATCCGGCTGTGTCTCCGGGCCAATGAGAATCAAAAACGCCTGCGGCAGTTGTGCGCAAAGTTTGGCGAAGGCTTCGAGCGCGAGCATCTGATTTTTTTGCGCGTCAATACGGCTGATGTTCAGCGCGAAGAGCGCGCGGGACGGAATCCCGTGCTTCGCGCGGAATGCCGCGCCGTCGCCGGTGGCAAATTTCGCACAGTCCACGCCGTTCGGCAGATACGCGATACGGTCATGTGTAAGCTGCTTCTTGGCCTTATCCATTTCGCTTTGGCCGACGCAAATCACGAAGTCCGCGTCGTCGAGCACGCGGCGCGAGCCGAACAGCGCGCCGAACGGTTTGCCCCATTCGGTCTTGTTTTCAATCGGCTTGAGCATCGCGCCGAGTTCGGCGGTCGGCACATCGAAGACGCCGCCGTGTAACGAAACAACGAACGGTTTCTTCTGCCAGCGCGCCGCCGTGCGGACTTCGCCCCCGAGCCGTTTGAGCGCGTGCGCGTGGAACAGCCGGACATTTTTCTCACGGCGCAGCGCGTTGAACAGCGATAGCGAAAGCAGGTTGCCGCCTTTCTTGTCGAGCGCAGCCTTGTCGGCGGCGGTCAAACCGAAGAACGGGTAGCAATACGGAAAGCGTTTCACCAGCACGCCACCGATGTTTTCATTGCGCTGCTTCGCCAGCGCCATCGAGGTGAGGATTTCCGGTTGCCAGCCGGCGCGTTGCTGCTGGCGCGAGATTTCAAGGATGACGGTTTCCGTGCCGCCCCATTCCTCCGCGACGAAACGGCGAGGAACGTGGATGATTTTTCTGGGGGCGGCGGGGTTCATTTGGCGGCAGAATTTTTCGTCTTCGCAAGCAGCGCGGTTTTTTCCATAAGCCGGCAGATATGGGGAATGTGCGTCACGTCGTCAGGAATGACCGGCTGGTTGGTGCAGAGTGTGGCGTAGCTTTGCGGATCGGTCGGATGATAGCCGTGCATGGCGCGGATGGGGCGCTCGCCCATGTGGCTCGGCACGATGAGCACGCCTTCGCGCATGAGAAAAATCGTTTCGCCGAACTGCCGGTCGTCGAACAGTGCGCGGTAGCGGTGCAGTTCGTCATCCGGCATGATGCGGCCTTCGGGAACTTTTCCCAGCGCCTCATGAATGAGCCGCCGCGCGTTGTCGTTGAAAAACCAGAAGCGCGCCATCGTTGAGTCATAGACGACGGCGTAATCTTTTTCCATCTGCACCGGCAGTGCGTCAATCTTGGCTTTCAAATCCACCAGTTCATCGCAGTTCGCCATGCCGTGGTCGCTGAAAATGTAGAGATGGACTTCGGCGTAATGATTTTTTGCAGCGGCGAGCAACTGCTCAATCCACTGCTCGTAAACGCGCAGCTTGGCGGGCACTTCCGGCGATAGGTTGCCGACCATGTGCAACAAGCCGTCGAGGCCGGCCCAATATTGAAAGACGAAATCCACGCGCTCAGTTTCGATGGCGGCGATGATGTCGTCGCGATTTTGCTCCTCGGATTTCGTGGTGTCAGTGACGAAATACGGAATCTGGTTTTCGACGAGAAAGTCGAAAATGTTCGGCCCGCGATTCATGCCCTTCGGCTGGAGTGGACTTTTTTTCTCCGTGAAATCGAAGAGATGAATGAACTTGAACGGAATGTTGTAAAGGTCGAAGTAGCCGCGGAATTTGAGCTGCACCTTCACAAACTTCGTCAGATAACGGCGGAAAATACGGCGACCCGTCACCGCCTTCGGCAGCCAGCGCATCCAGCGCAGCGTTCGGAACGGCGAATTCTTCGGGTCGTAGACGAAATAGCACCAGTTGCGATGCTCGTCGGGCCAGCGGCCGGAGAGAATCGAGGGCACGCAGGTCGAGCTGTAGCCGAAAACCGATTCGAGCTTTTTGCGGGTCGGCGCAAAGTTTTTGCCGAATGGATCGTCGCGCAGGATTTCCCAGCCCATCGCATCGATCATGATAAAGAGTGGCAGGATCGGTTTCATTTTTGTTCTCCCAAGCGCTTGAGGATTTCCGGCAAGATTTGTTTTTTCCGCGAGACACAGCCGGCCCAGACTTCGCCGCTCGAACCAAGCTGCTGGGTCAGTGATAACGTTTTGGCATCAAACATAACCAGGCTGTCACTGCGGAAGATATCCGTGATGATCAGCGCGGCAAACTCCCACCCGCCACGCTGGCGACGTTCGCGGAGGGCATCGGCGAATTTTTTCAGCCGCGCGGCGTTAAGCCGCGTCCGGTCCACCGTTTCGATTTGTGCGACCGCGAAACGGACGCCGGCGCCGCAAAACTCCTTCAAATCTTTTTCCACCAATTCTGCCGCCGGACGTTCCATCGTCTCGTCGTTGCGGATCAGGACTCCGCGGCCAAAGATTTTCAAGTCCACCGCGGCGCGGCGAGCGAGTGCGGCGGCCTGTTGCCGGTCAATTTCCGTGGTAGTCGGCGAAGTGAACAGCAGCGTGTCAGCGATGATTGCGCCGAGCAACAGCTTCGCTTGCGCAGGCGATGGGCGCTTGCCATGCTCGATAAATTTACAGGCGATGATCGTCGAGGTGCTGCCGACAGGCCGGCAGTCCACGCGAATGGGCAGCGCGGTTTCGAGCGTGCCGACCCGATGATGATCCACGATTTCGATGATGTCCACGTCGGCAATGCCTTCGGGCGCCTGATGCTGCTCGAAATGATCCACCAGCACGACGCGGCCGCGCGGAAAATTGATCACTTCGGTGCGTGACAAAACACCAAAGAGTGTGCCCTCGGGATTCATCACCGGCAGCGCGAACTGCGCCTGCCGCAGCGCAGTCTGCGCCTCGTGAATGGTCTGGTCTGGCGAAAGCTTGGGAAAATTTTCAGTCTGCATCAGCCTTGCGGCAGGCACCGCCATCGGCAATTGCGTGACCAGCGCCATCAGCGAACCGCGATAATGCAGCACGCCGAGGCCGGGACACTCCCGCATGGCCTTCTTCCACGCGGCGTTTTTTTCGGAAGCGCAGGTGATGACGATGGCCGCGCCGGCGGCGCGGCAGCGCGTGAGCATTTCCGGCTGGTCACCAAGCAAGGCAAGCGAACCGGGGGTGATGCGACTCAGGTCCAAGACGATTTGTCCTTCGGCTTCGGTCTTCGGTTTTTGCCAGCGCGTCAGTTGCAGATAGCGTTCAAGATCCGCCACGGAAAACAAGACGCCGAGAAAATCCTCGGCGTTGGCGTGGTAAAAATAATTTGCCATCGGCATCCGATCGCTCAGCAGGCCGAGCAATTTGTGCTTTGCGTCCACCACAGGGACGACGCCAATGCGATGGCGCATGATGAGGTTCAGCGCCTCGCCGAGCGTGGCATTCTCGCCGATGGTAAAGACTTCGCGTCGCGCCACATCGCGGACGCAGGCGTGAAGATGACTGACCTGACGCGGCAGGGGAATTCCCGCCTCGGCAAAGAGCCATTTGGTCTGCGCAGATAGTTCGCCGAGAACGACCCCTTCAAATTTTTCGCCACACGAAATAGAATTAAGCAATGCCGCATAGACCGACGCCGAGACAGCGGAGTCAGTATCCGGCCGTTGATGGCCGATGACAAGAGTGGGACAACTGAGGTGTCGGGGCCGGCTCATTTGATTTTTTCGTCGAGAATTTTCTTAACCTCGCCAAGCAGCTGGTTGGGACTGAAAGGTTTGGTTAGAAACATGACCGCGCCGGCGAGTTCCGCCTCGACGCGGGTGAGGGCATGCCCCTTGGCGGACAGCACGACCACGGGAATATCTTTTGTCACCGGATTTTCCTTCAGCTGCCGGAGCGCCCCAAGCCCATCAAGGCCGGGCATAATGACATCGAGCACGATCAATTGCGGTTGAGCGGTGGCGGCGGTAGCGAGCGCCTCATTACCATCGCGGCAACTGACCACTTCAAAGCCGCCTTTCTTGAAGGTCATTTCCAGCAGACGAACCATGTAGATTTCATCGTCGGCAATGAGGACTTTTTTAGCGCTGGTCGGGTTCATACAACGTGTCTTATTAAAATAAGGGTCTGGTCGTCAGTCAACGGCTCATGGCCGCAATAATCCGCGAGTCGGGCTAGCAAATAATGTTTTCCAGTTTGCGGGTCGCTGGTTTGCGCGGCGGCCCAAGCAAGAATCCGGAGCAGTCCTTTTTCCCCGAGCATTTCGCCGGCGGCATTGCGGGATTCGCTCAAGCCGTCGGTATACAGCAGCGCCGCCGCACCCGGTGGCAGCGGGGTTTCAGTCTGGGCATAACGAGTCAGCGGCTCGATGCCGAGCGGAAAACCGGATTGACCAAGCGCCACCGCAGCGGGCGCATCCCGCCGCCATACCAGCAACGGACAATGACCGGCACTGGCGGTAATTATTTTCTGCTGGTGCGGATTCAAGAAGGCAATCTGAGCCGTGACAAACATGTCCACCCTTGAAAGATCCGGAAATAATGTGCGGTTGGCCGTCGCGAGCAATTCGCCCGGTTGGTCGAACAGTTGCGGCATGGAGCGAATGGTACTGCGCAGCACGGCGGCAAACAGCGCCGCGGGCACACCCTTGCCCATCACATCGGCGATGACAAGCAGCAGCACGCCATCGCTGGCGGGGATGATGTCAAAAAAGTCACCGCCCACCTGCAAGGCGCTTTGGCAGGCCGCCGCCAGTTCGAACGGCATACAGGACGGGATTTTCGACGGCAGCAGCGAGCGCTGAATATCGGCGGCGATTTGCAATTCACGCTGAGTCACCCGGGCTACAGTGCGCTCATCGAGCAGGCGCGCGTTGACGATTTGTATCGCCAGAAAGTCAATAAAGGTGTGCAGCAGGTTCACCTGCGCGGCAGTAAATGATTTATCCGCCATCAGCCGGCCCAGCGTGGCGGTGCCGACGAGCTGGTTGGCCACATAAAAAGCGTGGCAGATGCCGTTACCCACAGGCATGACTGCGCATAATGGATCGTCTGGGCCCAGCGGTTCCTCCGGGCCGAACCAGATATCCTCACGGTCACGCGCCGCGCCAATTTCCACCGAGGCAACCGCTCCAACCAATGCGACGGAGGGCAATGATTTATTTGCTTCACCCGGCAACACCAACAATGTCTCCAGCTTTTTCCCATCGTGCGAAATCAGACGCAACACGGCGCAATCTGCCTCGGCAATCTGCATCAAATCTTTCAAGAGCCGGTGTGAAAAATCCTTCAGATCGGTATGCGCGCCCAGCTCAGAACTGTAACGAAACAGTGCAACCAGGCTTTCATAACTGGACGCCAGCTCGGCGGTCATATCCGTCAGCGCGGTTTCGACTTCAGCGAGATGGTTTTGCAACTGACAGACATCCGGCAAGATTTCCCCGCCGGAAACCGGGCGGGCTCGACGCAGCACCAACACGTTCTCACCGGCATGGCGCAGATAAGTCACTTGATCGACAAGCGATTTTATAAGGAATAGCCCGCGCCCGCTTTCCGAATCTACATCCGGCAGATCCACTTCCGTGGGCCAGTCGAACCCTGCCGTATGATCAATGATACGCGCCTCGACATCACGCTCACCGCAGGAAATCTCAATCGTCACCGGCCGCTGCCGCGCTTCAGCGCCGGCATATTTCACGGCGTTGTTCGCCGCCTCGACCAAAGCAAGCTCCCATGCGCCAAGGTCGGCTTCCGGCAAGCCTTTTCCCGCGAGCCAGTCCCGTACCGCCAGGGTGGCGGCGCGCACGGCGGAAAATTCACAAACCGCCTCCAGCCGAAGCAAGGTCCGAAATTCGCGACGGACGGCACTGGGGGCGTGGTCGTTCATGGGATGATTTCGAATATTTCGTCAAACCGCAGCAGCCGCAACAACTGGCGCACCACCGGCAGCGGCTGTTTCAGCCGCACCCGGCCAGAACAAGTGACCAGCCGCTTGTGAATCGTGATCAACGTGCCCAAGCCGTCGCTGTCAATGAACCGCAGGTGGGCGCATTCAAGTTCCACAACCCGGACATTTTCAGCCAGGCGCAACAGCACCAGTTGCTTGAAATCGCCGCAGTTCGACGCGCTCAAACGGTCCAAGCCGGTCACCCGCAAGGTTCCGTCGCTGTCGGCAACAAGGTTCATCCGTTGACGATTTCAAAAACGCGGTGCAGCCGGGTCAGCTCGAGAATTTGTTGCACATTCGGCGCCGGCTTGAGCAGCCGCACCGTGCCATTCCGCGAACGCATCGTCTTGTGCAACGAAATCAGCGTACCAAGACCACTGCTGTCCAAGAACGTGAGCTCCGACAGGTCGAGATCCAGACAGACACAGGTTGCCGGCAGCGCCGCGCGAATTTCGTCGCGCACCTGCGCGGCGTTGGCAGCCACCAGTTCGAGCAGGTCGGTCACCACCGAGGTTTGGGAGTCTTTATTCTGAATATTCATGTGATTTTGATGTTATGCCGGTTCAAATCTTTTGGGAAGAGCGCAGTATAATCCGCCGTAAAATTTCGCGGTCCATCCGCCGGCTCGCCCGAACCGCATAAAAACTGGAATGGGCCCGCGCCGCATCGCCAAATTCCTCACCGACGCCGTATGTGTCTGCCAACGAAAACAACCCGACCGGCGCGGCCAGCCAGAGCTGCTCGAACTCCGTCTCCAACTGCACCGCTTGCACTCGGGTCAGCGGCCGGTTGCCGATCCAAGTAAAATTGCCGCGCGCGATGCTCCAGAGCTGCGGCCAACGCCGCCACTTGCCGCGAAAACAACCAAGCTCCGAATAATCAATTTCCCGCAGCGATTGCGTCCCAAACACTGCCGTGGGAACCACCGCCCGCTTTTTTAAAAAAAGATCTTTTGCGCCGCCATTTTTCAGCCAGGCAATAATCACCAACGGACACGTAAACCCAAACAGCAGCAGCGCCGCCAGCTGGCCAAGCCACGGGCTGCTCCGCGCAAAGCCGTGTTCACCCTGCAAATCGCCCAGCAAAAAAGTGTCCACGATCTCCACAAACGAACCGCTCACGTGGTTTAAGAGCCCGTCCGCCCAAGCGAATGAATTTCGCACCTCCGTCTGCGCCCCGACATAAGTTCGCGGCCCAATCCAGCCCGCTGAAATCTCCGCGTCATTGTCTATCATCGCCGCATCCTCGACAAACGCATCCGGGCCGACGGTTGCCCGGTCGCGGACCCAGACATTTTCGCCGATCCAGCACGGGGCGACCAGCGTGGCTGCCGGATCAATTTTGCAGCGCAGTCCGGCCCAGATGCCCGGCGCAATTTCGCGCGTGCCAACACGCTGTTTTCCCGCCAGGGGAAGCCACAATTTCAACGCCTCAAAATAACCAGCGCAACTGTCAAACAGGGGCGCATCCGGCAGCGCCGGTAACCGGTCGACCAGAACCGCGTTTTCCACGGTGAAACGCCGACGCGCCTCGGCCACGGAAATTTCCACCTGCTCCGCGCGGATTTCTATTTGCAAACCCCAGCGTTCACCACAACCAACCGCCGCGCGAATTTGATCCGGGCGGTCGGATGCGAGCACCGTAACGTTTTTTACGCCAGCATCCGCCAGCGCCGTCAGCCAGTGCGACAGCAGGGATGGCCCCAGCACCGGCACCAAGGCAAGCGGCAGCTTGCGCGAGAGAAACGCGGTTTCCGGACGGCGGTCAGGACAAATGACAACCGCTTTCATGCGCCCTTGCCAAAAAGAATTGCCGGAACGGTTTTCAGGAGCAACCAGAGATCCTTCCAAAAGGACTGGCTCTCGATGTAGCGCACATCCAGATGCACCTGTTCTTCAAAATCAATCGAATTGCGATCACCAATCTCGAATAATCCGCCCCCGCGCTCACCCACCTGCCAGAGACAGGTGATGCCGGGCTTTACGTTGAACCGACGACGATGCCGCTGCTCATAAAGTTCCACTTCACGCCGAACCGGGGGCCGCGGGCCGACGATGGACATTTCGCCTTTCAGCACATTCCAGAACTGCGGCAGCTCGTCGAGCGAGGTCTTGCGGATTATTTTTCCGATTTTCGTAATGCGCGGGTCGTCCTTCATTTTGAAGGTGATTCCCTCTTTCTTTTCGTTTTTGGCGAGCAGCTCCGCCAACCTGGCCTCGGCATCCACGCACATAGACCGATATTTCAGCATCCCGAATTCCCGTCCATACAAACCGAACCGGGTCTGCCGGAAAAACACCGGGCCGCCATCCAGTTTCACCGCGATGGCGATACCGATAAAAACCGGCGCGAGCATGACCATGGCAATCACACTCACGCAAATGTCGAACAAACGTTTGAGAAAATACGCAAACCCGGTGGCAACCGTCCACGAGGTGCGTTTCCAGCGGACATAAAAATTCAACCGCGCCCGGCCCATCGGCGTCTGCGCCGCGAGCAAGCGGGCGGTCATCCGGTCACGAATTTCAAATTCACTCATGCGATTCATTGCAAGGATAAGTCCAAGTCAACTTTAGCCAGCAATTTATGCACCAATTCCGAAAAACCGGCCTCAGCCAGCGGTGAAACCACGATTTGCCCAGCCTGGAGGCGTTGCGGTTCCACAAATTGTTCATGCATCGGCTGGACGTGCTCAAAAAATTGACAGCGGACTGACTCAAAAGTGCGCCCGCGTTCCCGCACATCACGTTCACGGCGGCGGCGAAAACGCTCGTCCAGATTGCAATCCACAAAAATGCTGAAGGCAAATATTCCGCACAGCCAACGGTGATGGAGCAGCCAGAGTCCGTCCCAAACCACCAGCGGCGGCGGCAAAAAAATTCGTGCTTCCGGCTTCCGCGTGTGCGTGGAAAAATCGTAAACAGGCAATTCCCTTTTTTCGTCGACGTGCATCGCGCCGATGACCTCGCGGAGTTTTTCCCAGTCAATCGCCGCCGGGTCATCGAAATTCACCGCGTCGCGTTTGGTTTGTGGCAGCGGTGAAAGATCACGGTAAAAATCATCAAGGCTTAACCGCGCGGCCCGCGGGGCGAGCGTGGCGGCGATCTTTTCCGCCAGCCATGTTTTGCCCGACCCGCTGCCGCCGACGACCGCGACATGAACCGGAGCTTTCATTTTTTTATTTTCCCGACGATGACACAGGCGAACATTTTTTCCAGATCGCCGATGTAGGTTTCAAAATCATAGCGTTCGCTGACGAGTTGAAGCCCGGCCTCGCCAAGTTTTTTGGCGAGCGGCTTGTCGTTCAAAAGCTCGTCCACGCGTCCGGCGAATTTTGCGCGGTCCATCCATGGCACGAGATATCCATTCTGCCCGTCAAGCAGCCAGTCCTTGATGCCGCCGGCGTCAAACGCGACCACTGGCAGCCCATAACGCATGACCTCGAGACCGATGGTGGCAATGGGCTCCGGCCAGAGCGAACTCAGGGCAACCACACTGCATTCACGATAATAGTTCTTCAGCTCCTCCTGCGGAATGAAACCCTTAAAAGTCACGCGGCCGGCGAGGCCGATTTTTTTTGAAAGCTCCTCGCAGAACGCCTTGTGGTTGCCGTCGCCAAGAATCACGCACTCAAATTTTGTTTTCACCAGCGCCAGCGCCTCGAGCAGCACATCCACGCCTTTGCCGCGGATGATCTGCCCGGCGTAGATAATGAGGTTGCGATCGCTGAAAGTGCTCCGCAAATCCGGATCCCCCATGCGCGGCACGGGCGCGTGAATTTCAATCCGCTTCGCCTCAAAGCCGTTTTTTAAAAGCTCGTCGCGCATGTAAGTCGTGACCACCACCATGCGATCGAAACGGCGGTTAAGCGCAATTTCGCGTTTTTTTTCAGCATAGCTGACCCACTTGAGGGGAAAACCGCCGGCGGAACTTTTCACGACGGATGCGAGGCAGGGAAAGATGCAATACGGCGAAGCGGCCCGCGTGCATATTTCGCGGGTGAAGTAATTATACTTGTAGCTCCGCATGCAATAAATGTCGTGATCGTGGACCATGCGAAGGAGCGGCACGCGGCTTTCCACGAGCGATTGAATGACCGCGAGGTCGGCCATCTTGTGGACATAAACCGCATCCGGCGAAAAATCAGCGAGCGCCTTTTTGACAACGCTGGTATTATCTTTCCCGCCCAGCGCCGCACGGAAAGGAAAAGTGGTTTGCCAGGCGGCTTCGTTTTTGCCGGTGGATGGCCCGTGCAGAATTCCGATGGTGTGACCGCGCTTGCCAAGTTCGGTGGCGGTGATATGGGCGTTGGCCTCCGCGCCAGCCAGCGCGCCGAAGCGTTCGTGAACATAGAGAATTTTCATGATTTAGGCCGAATTGTCAGCTTCTCCGAACACCCACCGATTCAGGTGACCTTATCTGTTCCGCGCAAACATTGTCCAGCTTTCTGATGACGTATTTGGCCGCGCGTTTCAAAGCAGGAAACCTGCCATTCCCCGGTCCCGTTATTGGCCGTCTGTCGCCCGGTAAACCCGCACATAATCAATCAAGTAGGTCTGGGGAAGCACAGTTTCAGCAAACGGCCCACCCCAATTTCCGCCCAAGGCAAAGTTGAGTAGCAGGTAGTGGGGTGCCCGGAATGGGTTGTCCGCGCCCTTGCCAGCCTTGTCGATCGGGACGGTGTGGTATTTTTTGCGGTCGAAATAAAAATCAATCCGCTCCCGGTTCCACTCTATGGCATAAACATGGAAGCCTTCATAGGGCGTGGCCGTTTCCAATTTGCCGCCATCGGACTGGTGCTTGCCATCCACGGCGTAATGGACGGTTCCGAAAATCTTGTTGGGCTCTTTTCCAACAAACTCCATGATGTCAATCTCACCGCAGCCGGGCCAGCCGTTCCGGGCCTTACTCGCACCGAGTGTCCAGATGGCCGGCCAGACTCCTTTGCCTTGGGGGATTTTCGCCCGCACCTCGATGCGACCATATTTCCAACTCGCCTTATTCCGGGTAATCAGGCTGGCTGACGTATATTCGACCGGGGCGTGATTGGTTGGCGCGAAGTGCTCTTTTCTGCATTCAATAATCAAACGGCCGCCTTCGACGCGCGTGTTTTCCAGTCGCGCTCTGGTATAATACTGGGTTTCGTTATTCCGGACGAATCCCTCCTCATAGTCCCATTTTGTCTGGTCGGGCAACCCCTGATAATTGAATTCATCCGCCCAGACCAATTCCCATTTTTCAGCGCGGAGACAGTTTACCGCCATGATGAACATGCCAAACCCGATCCAGATGGCTTTCATGGTGTTCCGTTTTGCGGCCGGCAAGGTCAACCGCATAGGCGTGGCTGGTCGTGCCGGCTGGTTTTGCATGGCAGAAGAATACCAAAGGCCGATCCTCGAATCATGTGAAATGATTTTTCACCCGTGTGAATCAAAACAACCCTGTTTGGATCCACTCAATCCACGCCCAAAAAACTCCTGGCCGCTTTCCTCCTCCCAGCTGCCAGAAAATCCGCAATCACGCCGCATTCTTCAAAGCCGTCAGGAACTGTTTCATGGCGGGCGATAGCACCCGGCTCTTTTTGTATATGGCGGCGATGGGCCGGTAAAACTGGCCATCTTCAATTTTCACGGAGGCAAGCGTCTGCTTGTCGAGCTCCTGTTTGATGGTGGCTTCGGGGACAATGGAAATCCCGGCGTCAATCTCCACCGCCCGCTTCACGGTCTCAACGTTGTCGAATTCCATGGCGTGTTCCACTTCCACGCCGTGTTCCTTTAAAATCTTGTCGAGCGCCTTGCGGGTCGGGGTGTCCGGCTCAAAACTGATGATCTTTTGTCCCGAAAGCGCCTTGAGCTTGATGGACTTTTCTTTGGTGAACGGATGCTGCGGATGACAGATCAGCACCAGCGGTTCCTTGCGCAGCGGAATGATTTCGAGCTTGGAATCCTTGATGGGATAGGCGATGAGGCCAATATCAACAACGTTGCTCACCACGTCCTCATAAACCTGGTTGGCGCTGCGATACTCGACGTGAACATTCACAGTCGGATAGCTCTGCATGAATTGCTTGATGTAGGGCGGCAGATCATGCAAGCCGATGGAATAAATCGTCGCCAGACGGATGTTGCCGGAAATGATATCCTTCAACTCCTGAATTTTGCTGTCCAGCAAATCATAGGTCTGGATGATTTGCTTGCTGTAATCATAAAGCACCTGACCCTCACGCGTGAGCCGGAACATTTTCTTGCTGCGTTCAATGAGCAATGATTTGAAGGTCCGTTCGAGCGCGGTTATTTGCTGGCTCACGGCCGACTGCGTGACCCCGCTGATTTGTGCCGCTTTCGTGAAACTCTCGGTTTCAGCCAAATCGCAAAATACTTTCAAGCTTTCAATTTGCATAAGATAAATTAAACAAAATCGCGGCCGCCAGTCAACGCCGTTAAGACTGATATCGTTCAAATTACATTTTCCTGCCAGACTACAAATGCATCAAAGCCCCAGCCCTCATCTTAAGAACACCGCATGTCTGGTGTGCTTTTCCAACGATCAGACCAATCTATATTAATGACAAAGCGCGCCACGAACCGCGCGCCCGTGCCGGTGGTCGTGGCCCCGGCGGGTTCGGAAAGGGAAAGAATCCAAGCGGCGGCATCTTCACGGCGGGAGGTGCCGCGCATCAAGCCGTTGCGCCTGGCGTGGGCGACGATGACCACGGCGATTCCATGACGCCGTAGTTGCAAAAGCCAGGGCAAAATCTGTTCCCAAGAGTCGGCATCATTTTCTTTGACGCCGGAGAACAGGCAGGAAAGATTGTCCAGCACCATGACTTCCACCTTGTTCTTGATGGCGTGTTGGAACAGTGCCTCCTGCACCAGCGGTGAAGTCAGGTTCAGCACTTTGCCCGTCCGCCCGAACATGATTTCGTGATGGATAAACAGCAGGTTATCGCTCGGAATCTTGCACAGCGCCCGGTAACGCTGCTGCGACAGGTCGAACGCCATTTCACCATCAAGATAAAACGCCCGGCGGCCTTTCGGCGCAACCCACGGCCCAGCCTTACCGCCGGTGGCGATGGTGAGCGCGAACATCATGGCCAGCCAAGTCTTGCCCACGCCGCGCGGCGCAAAAATAAATCCGAGATCACCCGCGCAAAACCATTTGCCAAGGATTGTTTCGCGCGGAGCAATCGGCAGTTCTGCCAACTCGGTCGCGGTGATGGTGGCGGCACCCAAGATGGCGTCCCAGTCCGTCCCGGCACCGGGCTGGCTGCTGTCGGCGGCGTCCATGTCGGGCACGTCACGAATGACGGGTTCGTCGAGCAGGTCGTTCACGTTCATAAGGTTTTCTCCAATGGTTTGAAATTCAGGAAATAGATTGTTTGGCGGCGGCCATTGTCCCGTGTGCCGTCGGGCATCCGCACAAACTGGGAGCGCGTCCACGTCGCGCGGTCAGCGCCCAAGGAAACTGCGTAGCGGAAAAACTTTTCCACCTTTGCGTCCGGCTGGCCGGCCACGAAGAACCAGCCGTGCAGACTTTTCCCGCCGCTGTGAACCACGCAGACGAGCGGCGCGAACTGGCCCAGGTGCAGCAGCAGTGCCGCATGGGCATCAGCAGCGCCTTGGTCAAATTCGCAGATCAGAAACCGGCGTGAACCAGTATTGGCCAGCGTGTGTTTAGAAGTGCGACCATTCTTGGTCAAGCCCGTGACGGTGGACATCGGCGACGGCACGATGAATTGCAGTTTGTCCAGTTGACCGCGCCAGACAGCACGCGGCTTGGTGTCAAATTCGGATTGTGAAGCCCCGCAGCACAGCAGCGGGTTGCCGGGAAACAAACGGTCAATCACCGGTTCCGTGTGCGCCGCATTATCCTCGATACGAATGGAAGCCGCCTCCCAAAGATCAGCCAGCCCACCGCCGTCACGAATGATGGCTTCAATTTGTTCCCGGTTCGGTTTTGGCCAAGATGGCGGCGGCGGTGCGCAGATGCCGGCCTGAATGTCAGGCTGCCACGCGCAGGCGGCTGAACTGGTGATGGCCGACTCAATTTCACGGTGGCTGACGGCGCGGCCACACCCGGCAACGGCAGCAGCCAGCAGTCTGGCAAGTTCGGTTTTGTCCTGGTAATGGTGGTGGAACTGCCGGGCGACTCGGAACAGCCAATTATGCACGCCTTCACCGTGCCGTGGCGGACTGGCGAGGAGATCACGGAGAAATTGAGGTAAATCTGATGTCACGGCGTTGAGGGCGAGTTGTGCATGGCTGCGGCTGTCGGTGGAACCGGCGAAAATTTCGACGCACTGCCGGCGACCCCCTTGGGCGGCAACCGTCCATGACTGACAGACTGCGTGTTCCGGCATGGTGGAAGTGAAATGGGACTCAAAAATGGCGCATTAGTCGGCTCGCCATTTTTGGTGTAACGCGCAGTTAATCGCCGCGCCCATGCCAGCCCGTGCTGAAATTCAAAAGTGCGGAGATAACCTCCCGCAACGCCGCGCGCCACCAAACGCGAATCGGCGCGCTGCGCCAGCTTCCGGGCAAGGAGCGGCGAGCGGGTTTGCACCCAGGAGACGCCGGGGGCAACCCGCCAAGCGGAAAGTATGCGGTCGCGGATGGTGTCGTGATGGTCGAAGGGGTTCATAATTTTGAAGTGTGGCTTGGCATTGGTGAATTATTCGATGCCGCCACGTTGGAAGCGGAGCAAAGCGAGTTCGACACTGGGCATGTGGAACAAAAGGCGGCGTCCACCCGGCATTTTGATGGCCGGGAGGTGTCCCTTCTTGATTTCTTCACGCAGGGTGCGTTCGCCCAAGGGCACGGCGGCGGCTAGGCCGGGGAAGTCCGTGAAACGTGGCGGTAGTGGTATTTGTGGTTTGGTCAGGCATTTTGCCTGGTCAACGGTAAGGGTGCCCTGTGTCGCGGGGTCGGCGTTATTTGTATTCACACCTCTGCGCTGTCGTTTCCCGAAGGAAGCGGCAAAGAGGGCGCAAAAAGCGGTTTTATCAGGTAATTACTACGATAATGACGTTCCAAATCCGTTCCACGCCCTTAAAAGGGTGACGAGTTCCAATCAACCGCAATCTTCCGCATCGTCAGCCTTGTGACCGCCAAGGTCGCGGTCGGTTCGTCCGCCCAGTTCCTGTTCCTGTTCTGCATTTTCTAAAGTAATCGTTTCAGCCGATGGCGTGGCGTGCTTGCTCGTGTCGTAGTTCGCAGCTTTCACGGCGGCAGGGCCTTTTCCGCGTGGTTGGAGTTGGCCACGCGATTCCAGTTCCTTGCGGATGATTGACAGCCAGCGCCAGACCGTCGTGCGGCCGGGGGAATCTGGATCACGGAGCGCCCGGAAAAGAGGGAGCGACTGCACTGCCATTAACGCTTGGTCTGTGGTCGGGAATTTCCTGACGTGCTTTTCCGTCAAACAATATTCAACAAATTCCTTCGGCACATCTTGCTTTATGGCAGCATTTTTTGCGTCGGCAATGCTGGGGTTGGCATACAGGTCGGCGACTTCGGTCGCCTTGGCCACTTCCTTGGCGGCAGCTTGGAGTTGCTCTGCCACTGCCGCACCCTGCGCGTTGTTCTTGGCAGCCTTTTCTTCGAGGGCCGTTCTTTTCCGAATCAGTTCATCCTCACGGGCGGCGTGCCCAGGGGAAAGTTTCCGTTCATCCGTGGTCAGCGGACTTTTGAGGCACGCAGCCAGGTAAACAGTTTGGAATTTCTCGCCAAGGTAGCAGTCGGCCCGAAAGCGGATGCCATCGAGGTCAGGCCGTCGCACTTTCAGACAACCATTGCTCTCACTTTGACCCGCCAGCTTAAACACGTTAGACCCGTCGGAAATCACGTTGTCGCAGTTGAGCCATTGCCTTTCCAACTCCGGCGTGCGATGACGCAGCCAAAGCAGGAAAATCCCCATGTCATTCAGCCAAGCCTCCCACGTCAAGTTGCAGTTGATCAAATCGTGCAGTCCAGCATAGTGATCCAGGCGCATTTGTTCCACTTCGTCAGGATGTTGTTCGATGAGTGAACCAGGAAAGCCCCAGCGAACCGGCCAGATTTCAATGTGGTCGCTCAAGGGCGGCTTGGGCACTGTCTGCGCCAATGAATCACAAACCGGCACAAGCACAACAGCGGTGTCGTCCGCCAAAAAGCGCCAGGGGTTTTCGCCGGATGTGGTGTGAAATTGAAGTTGCTCCGGTTCGGCGGAGAGTTCAAAGATGATTTGGGCTGACAATGGATTGCTCATTTGGCGGCAGCTTTCGGTTGCGGAGTTTCAGTGGCGTTCCCGGCCTTGGCGGGTTTCACGGCAAACCAGGCCAGCGCCTCCTTCTTCGTGGCCAATCCCTTGTAATGCGCGTGAATCATCGCGGGCGAGTTGCCAGCTTGAGCGGCGGTCAGATTTTCGTTGGAGTAGCGCGCAAAGTGAAAGCTGCAAAAGGCGTGGCGCAGTCCATTTTTCCGGGCTGGGATTTTGTGCGGTTCGCGAATCGCAGCAAATTGCGCGTGAAAAGTATCCCGGTGTTGAGTCCACAGCGGGCCTTTCTTGTCCCGATACGGGCGCAGCCATGCGGCCAAGGCGGGAACCATCGTCACCAAGCGCCGGCTGCGAGTCTTGGCTTTCAACGCTGTGATTTCGATATGGCCAGGCACACGGAAAACATCTTCCCACGTCAACCGCATCGCCTCCTGCTGCCGCAGGCCGGCCAGTCCGCAAAGGGCGATGATTGGACGCATGGTGTCGTCGGCGGACATCAAGAGCGTCTCCAACTCGGTGGGCCGGAAGAAGTCCGTATCTGCGCCCATAACGGTTTCGCGTTCCATGCCCACCGCTTCCAGCAAACGGTGATTTTGGGACAAATAGTCATTTTTGATCGCCCAACGGAAAAACATGGCGAGGGTGGCGCGGATGTGATTCCGGCTCTTGGCCGCAAGGTCGGCGCGCTTCTTGTTGGAGAAATACAGGTCAAGGTGTTCCTTGCCGAGATCGCAGACCGCGTGACCGGGGAATTCGGCGGCGAAGTTACGGAGCCACAGTCCCGTGTTGTAGGTGTAGGTGGCCGACAGTTGCGCCCGTTTGCCGTCTTTGGATTTGGTCTTTGTCTCCCGTGCGGAGACAAATTCCTCCACGGCGACGGACAAGTCCACACGCTTGACCGTTGCCACAGTGCCCAAGAACCCAGCCACGGCCACGGACAGCGGGCGTTCCCCCAGTCGGCGGACGGCGGCGAGGTATTCAGTGACGACCTGAATCGGGGTAACCGTTTTTCCGGTTTCGCGCCGGTAGGCATCAAGGGCGTCGCGGACTGCCAGTGCGCTGCGGGCTTCCCCTGGGGTCAGAGCGGCTACTTGCGAACCCTGCGCCAATTCCTTGGCGCGTTGTTCGGCGTATTCCCTGGCACCACCTTCGCCGGCAAAACGCTGAAACGACTTCGCCATGCGCTTACCCGCCACCATCCACGTCACACGGTATGAGGGATAGGGATTGCGGCAATCCTTGCCGGGAGCCTTGGGTTTGTAAATTCTGGCGAGGATCGGACCGTTTTTCCGATGCCTGACCTTATGGGGCCATTTCATGTTTGCCTCTCCAAAACCCGGCGGTTTCTGTGTCAGAAGCGTGTTAGAGATTTTTAATTTCTCATTTTCCTCAACAATAGTGGCTGTCCGACATGGATTCGAACCATGAATAACGCCTCCAAAGGGCGCTGTGTTACCATTACACCATCGGACAAGAGTCAATAAACTAAACCTTTCGTTTCCCCGGCGCAAAGCGAAAGTTTTCCGGCAGCAAAGCAGACCGCCAAAAATTCATTCTTGTCATCGCCGCGTTCTTTGATAGTTTTACAGCCCTTTTTTATGAAGACAGACATTCATCCCAAATATGTGGACGCCGAGATTCGTTGTGCCTGCGGCAACGTCATCAAGACGCGCTCGACCCGCTCGACCATCATCGTCGGCATCTGCAACGTCTGCCATCCGTTTTACACCGGCCAGCAGAAGTTTGTGGACACTGCCGGCCGCGTGGACAAATTTCAGCAACGCGCCGCCAAAACCCTGGCCGCTCAGGCTGAACACGCCGCCAAGAAAAAGAAAAAGGTTTAGTTGCTTTCCCGCCACCGCCCGCCGGCCGCGATCACTGCGGACGGCGGGCGGTTGTATTTTTCCCACCCGGTTACTTGGCGACATACGATTGACGCAATTGGGGCCGATTCATTCGTGATTGGCCAATCAGCTATCCCAAATGGACCTGCGCCCGCACATCGATAAATTCCGCAAGCGCTTTGCCGAGGTTGAATCCTTGTTGAGTGATGCCAGGATTTTTGACAATCCTCAAAAAGCGCAGGAATTGTCGCGCGAATACGCCCGGCTTAAAGAACTGGTTGCGAGCGCCGCAACTTATTTGAAAACGCTCGCCGATTTGAATGAAAATCGCGAGCTGCTCAAAACCGAACCGGCGGAATCTGAGCTTGCGGCGATGGCCAAGGAGGAAATAGCGCGACTCGAGGCGGACGAAAAACGACTCGCGCAACAAATCCACTTCGGTCTGGTGCCACCAGACCCGACCGACTCGCGCAACACGATCGTGGAAATCCGCGCCGGCGCCGGCGGCAATGAATCCGCGCTTTTTTCGGCCGACCTTTACCGGATGTATTGCCGCTACGCCGAAGCGCGGGGCTGGAAAATTGAGCCGCTTGACTCAAGCCCTTCCGACCTTGGCGGCTTCAAGGAAATCATTTTCCAAGTCACCGGCACGGATGTTTTCAAACGTCTGAAGTATGAGAGCGGCGTTCACCGAGTCCAGCGAGTGCCGGCGACCGAGGCACAAGGACGCATCCACACGAGTACCTGCACGGTCGCGGTTTTGCCCGAAGCGCAGGAGGTGGATGTCGAGATCAAGCCCGACGAGATTGAAGTCACGGTCTGCCGCGCGTCCGGCAAAGGAGGTCAGGGGGTGAACACCACCGATTCCGCCGTGCAAATCCAGCACAAACCGAGTGGCCTCACCGTCCGCATCGCCGACGAACGTTCGCAAATCAAAAACCGGGCGAAGGCCATGACCGTGCTGCGCTCGCGCCTGCTCGAGGCGAAAATCGCCGAGGAAAACGCGAAATATGCCGCGCATCGCAAATCGCAGGTCGGCACCGGCGACCGCAGCGAAAAAATCCGCACCTATAATTTCCCGCAAAATCGCGTCACCGACCACCGCATTGAGGTCACGCTCTACAATCTTTCCATTTTCATAGACGGCGACCTCGACGGCTTGATTGATCCACTGATGACCCAGGACATGGAACAAAAACTGGCTGATCTGCAAAACTGACGCACGGCCGATGAAGCTTGGCGTGAGCCCCGGCGCCCCACGACAAATAAAATGAATACGATTAAAGGACTGATTTTCGACTGCGACGGCACGCTGGCTGACACCATGCCGCTGCACTGGCATGCCTGGCAGATGATCACCCAGCGTCACAATCTTCATTTTCCTGAAGATCGTTTTTATTCGCTCGGGGGCGTGCCGTCACGCGACATTTTGAAAATGCTCGCGGAAGAACAAGGCCGTTCACTCGACCACATCGCCGTGGCGCACGAAAAGGAAAATGCGTATCTGCCGCTCATGGCCCAAGTCGAACCGATTCATGCCGTGGTCGAAATCGCAAAGGCAAATCTCGGCAAGCTGCCGATGGCCGTCGCATCCGGCGGCACCCAGCCGATCATTATGGGAGTGCTGGAACACTTGAAAATCCGGCAGTTTTTTGATGCCGTGGTGACCAGCGAAATGGTGAAGAAACAAAAACCCGCGCCCGATATTTTCCTTGAGGCGGCGCGACGCATCGGCGTGGCCCCGAAATTCTGCCGCGCCTACGAGGACACCGACCTCGGCCTGCAAGCCATCCGGGCGGCCGGCATGGAGGCGGTGGACGTGAGACAGCTGCTTTAGCCCGGATATTTCATAGCGAGGTTTGATTTTTGGAAAAAGAGGCCTGAGAACGGGAAAAAGTGGCAACCGAGATTGCTTTCGATGAGGTGGCCAAGTTCCGGCGATGAAAATTGGCTGAGCGCGCCGTTTTTGGAGACA
>CAIXBQ010000089.1 GCA_903917705.1 uncultured Verrucomicrobia subdivision 3 bacterium
CGAGTGCTTCCGGGGCGGCACACAACACACATTGTCCGTTCGGTCGTTCCTCCCACCTTAATTCTTTTCGCGCCGACACTACCCGCCAGCGGGACCCTTCGGCGCGGAATTAAGGTCAGACAATGTGCCGTTGTGTGCAATCCCGCTGCTTCACTGTCACGCTGATTGCTTCCCGGCGCAAACACACCCGCGCCGGCACGCTCCTGCCCTCGTCGCGTGGCAATCATCGCGCCAGTTCGCAGGCATCCTTCATGCCAATTCCGCCGCTCCGCTGTTTTAGAAGTTTGGTCGGGGCGTCTTTCCCCTGAGACCCCCACCCATCCCTTGCGCTTTCGACCCTTCCATCCCCAAGGGTCGGCGCTGGAATGATTGATTCGATGGTCGGCCAAGTGTTGCGGCACTTTGACAGGCGTTCAGGGTTGGCCTCTAGGGTTAAAAACCGCGCAACTTACGTTGCGTGATGGCCCGTGCATTCGTCGCCATCAGGGGAAAAGTCCGGTTGAAATTCTTTTTAAACGACCGGTGCTGTCGGGTGTGTAATTCAGCCAGTCGAAATCTTCCGACGCATCCTGGGTCGTTTTAAGCCTCCAAACCGCCTACCGGCAGGCGTTAAAAAAACAACCTGCACCTGCCAGTAGTCGGCCATGGCTTGCGATCTCAAAGGTGCCGGTCTGGATAAAACGTGAACTCTTGAGGAACTCTTTAGGAACCCTGGGGCAAAGGCACCCAGCGAATGCCATTTTCCGTAATACCGTATCTTTGCAGCAGTTCCGCCCACCCCATCAGCCTAACCGTCACACCTTTGTGCCACTTTTGTATAACCATCAGAAAAAAGTCCGCCTGCCAGAAACACCCAACTCTTACCCCACTCTTGCCTAACCGGTCCGGCCAGAATGGTATACTCTTGGGCTACTTTCGGACTACCAGCTGCCCGATGGATCGTGACACTCGTGACACCATCCCACGATGAGGGTGTCACCTCAAACCCATTGATTTATTTGGCTGAAATGCCCTTCGTGACACCGTGACACCCTTTTCCTTTAATAGAATCGAAGAAAAAATAATTTTTCGGATTATTATATGCGTATAAAAAATATTCGTTTCCATGGGTTAAACTTCCGGTTTAGGGTGTCACGGCGTCACCAGCCGCGTGGATGTTGGGGTTTGATGCGTTTTGAGGGTGTCACGCGGCGATGCGAGGGTGTCACGAAATCCCGCGACGACCATCAAATGAGGTCGGGATCGGTGACGGGTGACGGCGGAATGACTGGTGACACTTCATCGCCCATGCACCAGTTAGCCGGGTAGATGGTCCACTGGCGGGTGTTGTTGGTGCGCTGGGCATGCACGCGGTTGGGGTGCTTCTTGGCCAGTCGGCCAAGGTAGGTGCCGGTGGCATTGTTCCAGTCCAGCAAACGGCGGGCTTCATAGGCAACTTTCGTCTCCGCCAGCATGCGCTCCAGATCCGTCGCCGTCCCACACCATTTGCCGACATGCTCCGTTTCTTCCATCGCAGTTTCAATCAAGGCGAGCAGACGCTCCTCCGGCGAAAGCTCGCTCAACGCCGCCATCAAAGCCGGGTGTTGAAAATGTTTTACTCCAAAGCGGCCGGAATGTAACGCCGCCGGAATCTTGTAGTTGACCAGCAAATCCAAAAACGCCGGCAATTCGCTCATCAATTTCGCCCAATAGTTCCTCCGGCCTTGCGCCGTGCCGATATCAGCGGGCAGCCGCGCCTTTTTCGCCCGGAGCAAAATGATTTTGTCTTCGAGCGAATCATCAATCGGCGGCAGGATCAGCAGATTCTCCGGCTCGTCATTCAGGGTGATCGTATTCCGCCAAAACGGTTTCAAGCTCAACGCCGGGCGGTTTTTGGCATGGCACGACTGAACCGCGTTGACGGTGAAATCCTTGATGCGCGCCCCAAAATGCCGGCGGGCGCGAATATCCGTGAAGGCCACCTCGTCCTCGATCATCAGGTGTTCGGCGGCGAACAGATCGCCGTTGAACTCGGTCGCACCGCTCATGTAGCGGTAGGGCTTGGCCGAACGGCCGCCGAGGATTTCGGTGATCAACGCCTGAAACAGCGACTTGCCGCAATCCCGTGGTCCGGCGATGGCCAGTAGTTGACCGGGACGCAGTTCGCCGTTGCGCAAGGATTCGTAGCTAACCTTCAGCCAGCTTAACACAAATTGAACCTGGTCAAACTCGGGGTGGTCGGGATCATCAAACAAGTCAAAGATGAACTGTTCGAGGGTCGGACATTCGCCGGGTGCAGGTTGAAGCAATCGCGGCGGGCGCGTCACCAAAATGCGTTGGCCACACATCTCCTGCATACCAACGCCGTGGCCGGCCAGCGGACCGGCATACTGCACGTCGCGCGTGCATTGGATGCGGTTCAATTCATCATCCAACGTCGTGTTGCCGTTTTTCCGGTCATTGATAAATCCGGCGCTGCCCAGATGCCGCGTCAAAGCGGATTCGGTGATCTCGATCATCTCGCCCCGGTCGTTGGGAATCCAGTAGCACTTGCGGGCTGGATCATACACCACATCCAAAGGCTGCGGGTCGGCGTGGTTCTGCACAGTTTTTTCCATCGCCGCCACCGCCTTGTTCAATCCGCGGCGGGAGATGTCCAGGTTCTTGACCACCATCGTCATCAACCGTTCTTGTGGCAAGGGACTGTTTTTCAAAGCCGCCGCCAACTGAACCAGCCGCTTCTCGGCTTTCATCCGCGCTGCGCCGGTCAGATCTGCGATGACGTCGAGTTCCAACTCAAACAGTTCCACCGCCAATTGTGCCGGTTCCGCGTCTGCCTTCACCCAAATCGCCTTGGCCATGCGTTCCTGCCACCAGTTCAAAAACGTCCCGTTCATGGCCGCGCGACAATCATCCACGCCTTTGCCCGGCGCATTCAGCGAAATGCGCGGCAGCAACACCGGCAATAGATCCACCAGCTTGGCCAGGCGCACCGCCGCGTGCGAAAAGGCATAATTCAAGGCCGTGTCGGAATCACCGCAGAACAGAATGCGCGCGGGTTTGAGCCTGTCCACGACAGCGGCCAACTCCGACACCATTTCCTTGCCATCTTTTGGTGCGAATCCATAAAAACCGGAAATCCCCACCGCCGGAAATCCTGCTTCCGTCAGTGACAGCGATTTGAATTCACCCTCGACGACGCATAGGTCGCCACCAACAGTGGCGACGTCAGCAACCGTTGGCGGCAGATAAGCATGCACAGTGGTGCCACCGGTCTGATAATACTTCATGTCGCCGCGCGGCTGATCCAGCCGCAGCCGGCCGTAATCCTTGTCGCCGTCGCGCACCGCGCTGCCGTCCAGATTTCGATAGGGCAGCCACAATCCAGCTTGTGGCAAGCCGCACAGCGCTTTGGCTTCGTCGGCGGTGACCAGCCGAACGCCTGCCAGCGTGAGCGTCTCATTGGAAATTCCTGGCCGCATCAAAAGTTGCCTCCTGTCTGTGCGGCTCGCTGCTCGTGCCTTCTGGCATAGGCCGCCTGTGCTTGCTTGCTCCACGCATATTGCGGATAGGTTTTGATGTCTTCAAATGGCGCCCAGGGAAAATGAAACGGCTCTTCGGCCAACGCATTGCAAAACCGGAAAACCATCTCGCCCAAATCCGTGGTGATTTCCTCCCAGTGAAAGGTGAGTTCAAAGTTGCGGATTTGTGGCCGGGTGAACGGCCACACGTTTTTGGGAATATCCGCCATGACATCATTGCGCAGCCGGATAAATCCCGGCGCATACTCGGTCACCGTCACCCACCGGACTCCCATCCAGTGCTGGCGCTGCAGCCGCCACGAGATGGTTTCCCGGCATAGTTGTCCGGCAACCACGTCCGCCTGATCAAATAACACCATGCCCAAGCGGAGCAAGTTCGCCGCCTCCCGCGCTTTCAGATGATAGCGCGGCCGCAAAATTGCTCGGCGGTTGCTGGGGGCCGTTACTGAAGTTTTTGTGGTTGGCTGAAAATTGGAATTCATATTGTTTTTATGGGTTAGTTATTGGCCGCATTGCGATCCGGCAGCGTCGCCGCCGGCAGGCGGCACGGCAGTGTCCGCGTCTGGAGAAATTTCTCCACCGCCGCCACTGAGTAAAACACCGGACCGCCGCCGCGCTTGGCGGCGGGGTTCGCCTTGAAACGCGGAATGCGCGCGGCATCAAACCAGTCGCGCAATGTCTCGCGGGATGGCACCGGGGTGAGATACGCCGGAATGATGGTTTCCAGCAGCCCGTCCAAAGTGGCGAGCCGCGCCGAGGGATTGCTTGTCTTTTGCATGCCCAACCTTACCAATTCGCCCGATTGTGATTCTTTGCCCGAAACCAGGTTGGCCGGCTGCAAAAGACGATCCCCAAAAATGCAAAACGCGATGGATTACTCCATCGCGGATGCAAAGCCCCATTTTTGAAATTTCCCCCCATGCAAAGGACGGCCCTAGCCAATGCATTTTACCGTTTTTACCAGTCAATCTCCGACCAAGAACTTTTTTTAAAAAAATTCAGGATTTTTTCGGGTTGCTCGGGACCGGATCAGTCGCCGATGGGTTTGCGCCTGCCTCACCTTGGCCCCATCGCTTGCGCGCGGCGGCAGATCGTTTTTCCGCGATGTATTGCCGGTGCCATTTCAGGAACCCCTCCGCAAAACGCCCATAGGCCGCCTCGTCAAAATGGCGGGTGCGATACTGCCCGAATTTCGCCGCCACTTGCCCGCTAAAGATTTCCCGCATGTGGTTGAGCGCTTTCTCATCCAGCTCCCAATACGTCAGCGGATGGGGCTTGGGCCGAAGGGCTATGCACGTTCCCAGGCATTCGGATAACAGATACTCGCGGATCAGGCTCGCCCGGTTGGCCGTGCGCCCCTTCTGTTTGGGCAGCAGCAAGGTTTCCATTTCGCGGAAAGTGACCGGATATTTCTTGGGCTGTGGCAGGGCCGGCCGAGGTTGAGCGGTCACGGCTGCCAAAGCCGCCTCAGCCAGGCTTTCTTTCTCGCCATTGACCTTCACGGCCCGGTGGTCGTCTTGGATTTTCCGGCAGCTTTCCCAATAGATGGCCCACGCATCCTCGACCAGTTGCTTGGGATCCAGTTTGTCGGTGCGCGCCAATCTAGCCGCCAGTTGGGCCAGTTCCAGCTCCGTCGGTCGCGGCCAGCAATCAAAGTCTTCCGCCCGATAATCGCACCCTGCCGTAAGCACCAATCCCGGCTCCGTTCCCGACAGTTCGATCGGCTTGCGGGATTTTGACTTTTTAGATTTTCTCGGTTTCATGTCTGGAAATATTGCCCCATTAGGTTGGACAAATACCGTCCGTTTGAAAAAGAAAATCCGCGTCGTCACCGCAGCGATTTTGCCTTTGGCCGCAGCGCATAAAACAGCTTTGTCTCCCCGCTCGTGACGCGGCCCTGGTAATGTTTCTTGATGATGCCTTCGGAATTGCCGAACTGTTCCGCCGTCCGACCGTAGCTGCCCGTCTGCCGGAAATAATGCGAAATCGCAGTGTGCCGCAACACATCCGGCACCCACGGCTTCAAGTCCGGCTGTGCCTCCGACTTCGGCCCGTAGCCGATGTTAGCGCGCACATTTTTAAGATCGGCATCATACATTGAGCGGTAAATCTCGCCAGCCTTGCGATACCGGTTTAACCACGCCTTGAGCGTCTTGCAGATCACCACGATCCGGCCCTTGCCCGTCTTGGTCTGCGTGCCTTTCAAGCGGATTTCGCCATCCGTCAAATTGACCTGATCCCAAGTCAACCGCGCCGCCTCAAACGGCCGCAGCCCACCGAATAGACACAGCGCCACATACGACACCAAATGACCGTCCTCAAATTTTTCGGCCGCGCGCAGCAAAGCCTCGCATTCGTTCACCGGCAGCACCACCGGCTCGCGATCATCATCGCTCGTTAGCCCCTCAATTTCGACGGCGTAACACGGATTATTCACGCACCAGTGCCGTTTACCCTTCATGCACCAAGTGAAGAAACTCGAAACCGCCCGGCAATAAGCATCCTTGGTGTTCGCTGAAACATTCTGCTGCGACAGATATTTTTCAATGTGCTCCGGCAACACATCCGTCACCCGCAGGTTGCCGACGTTGTTCACGAAGTGCGTCGCCCGGTTGCGCAGATGGTATTTGGTCAGTATCCGCAAATCGGTGGTGGTGGTCAGCCAGTCCACATAAGTTTTCAGCGCCTCGTCCAGCCGTGGTGATTCCTTGATGGTTTTCGGTTTGCCGGTTCGCAGCCAATGATCCACCGCCGTGATCAAATCACCGTCCTGCTCCAGCCGCTTGAAAGCAGCCTCGGCAATGCCGACTTGCTCATCGGTTAGCCGCGTGGCGCGTAATGCCGCCACGCCGTTGGCTGCATGAAATTCACCCTCTAATTCCGTGTGCCGATACTGCGCCTCCTCGGCGCGCGCGAAGTTCTCGCGAATGCGTTCCCCGTTGCGGCGTGTGCCGGTGACCCGCCAGCTTGGGGTGCCCGTC
>CAIXBQ010000090.1 GCA_903917705.1 uncultured Verrucomicrobia subdivision 3 bacterium
CGGCGAACGCGGCAGCGTGCGTGTCGAGGTCAGCAAGGAAGTGTTCTTCGCCACCGACGAAGTCGCGATGCGCGCCCTGGAACGCATCGACGTGCAACTGCTCGCCATCGACGCGATGAGCGCGCTGCAAACCGCCGCTGCGTAAGCATTGTCCTGGTGGGGCCGGTCGCTCAACGACCGGCCCACATCGGGGAAACCAAATCATTAATTCAAAATCATACGAAAATGAGAACTAAACTATTAATCCTCGGCGCGGTCGCTCTGGCTTCCGCCATCTGTGTGCAGGCGGGCGTCCCGACCTTCAAATCGTTCAGCGGCGCGGGCAACGCGACGACACCGACAACGGTGATCGTCCCGGCTGATCCCAACCTGCAGTTCCGGGTGCTCTCCATCAACTATGCGAGCGACACCAACAATGGCGGGCTGCTCTTCAGCAAGGGAGCGGGCGCGTATTACGCCACCATCACCAACGCCACCACGGGCGCGGGCGGGACCACGGCCACCACCAACAACATCAGCGCCACGAACGGTCTGGTCACCAGCAGCGTGATGGTGTTGCAACAGAACGGCAGCTGCTACTCGTCTACGCTGTCCAGCTGGGGCGGCACCAACGGCACCTACTTCATCGTGCTGGCCTCGGGCGGCTGGGGGGTGGCGCAGGCCGTCAACGCGGACATCTACCAGATGAGCGCGGCCACGTCGCCGTATGTGGTGGGCAATAGCACCAACTGGCTGAATGGCGAGGCGCTCTATGTGGGCGACCAGGGCCGGCCGGTGATCGCCAAGCTGACGCCTGCCCTGGCCACCAATCAGATCATCAGCCTCACCGGCCAATATCAGTGAGGTGCGCCAGCAACCATTAAACATCGTTTAACGAATGAACAAACCGCCCCAGGACCGGATGATTAGAAACCATCAGGTGACGACCCGCCCGCAAGGGCAGGTGGCCGTGCGCCAGCACCCTGGGGCGGTCTTCCACCCGACTCCCAACCATTCACTTATTGCCCCCCGTCCTCGTGGTGGCATTGAACGCAGTCTGCCAAGACCATGAACGCCGGACTTTCCAATCTCGCCACGCTCAAGGGTTACGTGCTCGCCGCCGCGCTGCGCAGCGCCACGGATTACGATGCCGCGCTTGCCGCCATCGGCCTCGGGGTGGCCGGCGCGTTTGAAAAATATTGCAACCGCAAATTCGCGCGCGTCGTCGGTGCCACGGAGATATTTGGCGCCGACCGCTGCCAGTTTTTAATTTCACGGCTGCCCGTCGAATCCGTCGCCACGATGGAAGTGAAGCAGACCGAGGCGCTCGGCTGGGTGGTCCAGAACCCGTCGCCGATTGTCACGCTGGATTCGCTGGCTGGCATTATCTATCTGCCCGACCGCTCCGACGTGGGCATCTACACCACGCAAGTGCGCTTCACGTTCACCGGCGGATATTTCTGGGAACAGCTCGAAGCCGGCGACGGTGGTTATCCGACCGCACAACCGAACGGAGCCACGCCCATTCCGCCGGATTTGCAGTTCGCCTGGCTGATGCAATGCGCCGAGGCGTGGAAGAAAAAGGACAAGCTTGGCCAGGGCATCACGGGCGGCGAGGAAAAGACCGAACGCATCAACCCGGCCAACCTGCAGCAGAAATTTCTGCCCGAGGTGGAATCCATACTCGCGCAATACATCCGCTACTCGATGACATGAGCGACAGCTACCAATTCAGAGTGACGATTTCCGGTCCCGCGCAGGCCGCGCTCAAGAACCTTGATCCCGCCGTAGTGATGCCCCGACTGGAGCGCACGATGGACGATCAAAATTTGATGACGGCATCGCATATTCAGCGCCGTTACATGAGTTACAACAAAGCCGGTCCGACCGTGGCGGACGGCTTGCGCGCTAGAACGAGCCGGTTGCGCCATTCGATTCTGCCGACCAAATGCCGGAACACGCCGAATGGATTGGTTTCCGCCATCGGTTCCAATGTGGTCTATGCGGCCATCCACGAATTCGGCGGCATCATTTATCACCCGGCCCGCGCCGGCAAAGTCCGGTTGCGCACAGATGCCAACGGCCAGTTGCTCCGCCAAGGCGGGAGCGGGCATCTCGCCATTTTCGCCGCCGGTCATCACAAGCGCGCCAAGGAAGTCGCCTACCAGGGCAAGGCTTACGAACAGGTGATGCCCGAGCGCCGCCCGGTGCGGCACGGCATTGAAGATCGCGCCGCCGAATATTCCGCCGCGTTCAGCGAAACCATTTTGAAAACGAAATAACATGGCCATCGACACCAAATTTCTCCGCACGCTGCAGGACCACACCGTGGCCAAGCTGCTGAGCGAGCCGCTGCTGCAATACGTCAGCATCGTGGCCATGCGCAACCAGGTGAAGCTTGCGCCCGAGGCGCGCGTTGCGCCGCACCTGGCCGGCCGCAACGGCAAGGTCGGTGCCGGCATCCTGGTGCAACTGCCCATCGCCGATCCGAGCGAAGACGCCGATGTGCCCGGCGCGCAAATGGACATCAAGCTGCCCATCGACATTCTCGTGAAGGACGACCTCAGCCTGGTCTTGAGCAACGGGGCCGGTATCACTGCCGAGGAAATCGCCGCCACTGTCTGGGTGGTGCTGCATCAGTTTCTGAACCGCGCCATTGGCAGCGGCAATTGGACGGTCGGCGGCTTTGATCCCATTGAAGATCGCAAGGGCGCTTACGGCTACAGCGTGCTGCTCGTCGTGCGCGGCGCGAACGATCAGCCGCCCAAGGTCACCACGCCCGGCTTTGCGCTGGCCGGCGGCAACGTCACGCTCACGGCCGTGGAAGCCGGCAGCGCCATTTATTACACGGTCAACGGCGCGTTCCCCGGCAGCGGAGAACCCACCGCCACGCTTTATGCCGCGCCGTTCGCGGTCGTCAGCGGCCAGACCGTGCTGTTCGCCGCGCAGCTCGCCAACTACCTCGGCAGCGATGTTGGCATGAAAACGATTCCGTAACCCGCAACCATCAAATAATAAAATATGAACTCATCGAACATCATCATCGGTCCGGGTTATCTCACCCGGAACAGCGCCAACTTCCGCTTCGGCGACGGTGGCATCAAAGTCAAATTCATCAAAAAGTTTCGCGAGGTCAGCGCCGAGGAATTCGGCCGCTTCGATTCCGCGCAGACCGACCGCTGGCTGGAGATCAGCGGCAAGCTCTGGAGCGGCTTTGAAAATCTCGGCGAACTGTTTCCCGCCACCATGCTCACGCCGGCCATCGGCTCCAAGCTGTTCGGCGCGACCGATGTTCCCGCCACGCTGAACGGGCAGGACGGCAGCCGGATCGTGCCCAAGCGCACCATGTTCACCGAGTTCACCAATCTCGAATTGTCCACGGACAAGGAACTGTTCAGCGCCGACGTGAAGCTGCTCTGTCTCATCGCCAGCGGTTCCACGCCCACCACCGCCAACGCCTATTACACTTACACGGAAGGCAACAGCTACACCGCGCCGGCGTTCGACAAGACCAAGTTCCTCGCGCCGCACGTCAGCGCCGCCTGGGGCAGTGCCCGCACGGGCCTCACCAGCTTCGTCTTCCGCAAGGGCTGTTCCATCTCCGGCAAATACGATCTGGACCCGGAGCCGTGCTATGTGGACGGCTACGGCACCGTGGACACCATCGTCAACGGCTTTGAAGGTGCCTGCAAAGGCACGCCGGTCGGGCCGACGCTCCTGCAGCTCATCGCGCAGATGGGCATGGGCGGCGACCTCGGCAAACTCGAATCCGTCGCCAACACCGACGACCTGGTGTTGACCGCCTCCGGGCTGGCCATCTCGCTCTATGGCGCGTTCATCGAACAGAACGATGCGTTCAACTGGGCGCGCAAGGCCAACCGGATCGGCGACCTCACCTGGCGCACCACGGTGCCCTTCAGTGCCGGCGCTCCGACCGCGCGCGCGGCCGTGGCCGCCGCGTAGTTTTAGACCGCAGTTAAACCAGCAATAAACATCAAATCATTATGAGCAAAGAAACGAAGAAAATTGAACCTCTCACGCCCGCACAGATCAACGATCTCATCTCCAAGTCGCAAGTCTTGCTGGCGGAGATCGCACCTCACCTGGCTGAAGGCGCGCATCTCATCACCGCCATCGGTGCTGTGCGCACCACGGTGGCCAACCTCGAAAACCATATCGGTGTCCTCACCGCCAAGGCCGCGAAGCCGACTGCTGAATAATGGCGGCCGTCTGCCAAGACCGTCACGCTTATGGATGTTGTTGCTTATAATTGCGAGGCCAGCGGCCAGATCGAACTCGGCGGCATTGCCGATTCGATCTGGACGCAGGGCTTCAAGTATTCGCAGGAGCGCACCATTCAGGTCAGCAAGCCGATCAATGCGCCGGTGCCCAACCTGTTCAACCGGATCACGCGCACGAATCAATTCTCGTTCGCGGCCGGCCGCTCGTTCGCGAGCGTGGGCGAGGCGCTGCTGTTTCTCGGCACGCACGCTGACCTGGTGCCGGTCCTCGCCGATTTGCAATTCACCTCGGGCGGCCAGCAAATCTGGCTGCGCTATTGCGGCATCCAACGGATTGAACTCATCGAGAAGCGCGGTGCCCTCGTGATTTTCGGTTATCCCATCATCGGCGGCACCTGGGCCAAGACCCGCAGTTAAAATTATGAAGCAACCTTCAGGCATCATCATCCGGTTCGCCACCGACATCAACAGTTGGAAGAGCGCCGTGCCGCTGGATGCCAACACCGGTGCGGCCGTCCTCATCCCGACCGGGGCCGACCTCACGTTCCAATTGTTCTTCAGCCAGGGCGCGATCAGCGACGCCACGCGGATCGACTTCAGCACCATCGCCACGGTCTATGTGGTGTTGCAATCCACCAACAGCCCGCACAACGGCACGATCTATTGGAGCAAGAGCATCGCCAATGCGGACATCAACAACGCCTGCACCGTGGCCAACTGGCAGGCTGGCACGGATCAGCAAATCTCGCTGGCCATTCCGAATGCGCTCAATGCGTTTCAAGCGCCGCAAGGTTCGCAGAATTACTGGCTCGTCATTTACGGCGTCACCATCGACGCCACGCCCAAGCAAATCGTGCTGTGCGCCTCGCAAGTGGCCGTTGTCGATTCCGGGTTGCCGATTGGCGCGCCGACACTGCCGGTCACCTTCAAGGCCGGCACCAAGCTCTCCTTTGTCTGCAGCGACGGCCAGACGCGCGACATAAGCTTCTTCCACATGGGCAACGGCCGCTGGAATCTCGACATCCTGCAGGCCGGTTACAACGGAGCCGGCCAGGCGGTTTATTCCCTCTACTGCCCGGACGGACAATATCGCGACCTCACCATGGTTTCGGTGCAGGGCGTGTGGACCCTCGACGTGGGCCAAGCCGGACATTCATAAAATTATGATCACAAAATTAAAAACAACTTTGCTCGGTGCGCTTTGCGGCATGGCGGCCGCCTGCCAAGGCCAGGATGGCTACACGTTCCTGTGCGATTCCAACGGCCTCGCGCTGCCGGGCTTTTATCTGAACTGCACGAACCTCACTGGCACGCTGCCCACGGCCGTGCTGCCCACGAACTACGTATCGCTGGCGACGTTTCAGAACGGCACCAACGCCGTGGCCACGAACGCGGCGGCGGCGCTGCTGAGTGTCAGCAACCAATTCTCCGCCGTCATCAGCGCTAATATCAATCCGCTGCTCGGCACCAACAACATTCCGCAAGGCGACGGCGGCTCGCTTCAGATCGGCGGCAGCGGCAACAACGCGAATACGCATGCGGGCTTCAACTATCTCACGGTCGGCCTCGGCGGCTGGTCCAATCTCGTCTATCTGCCCTATGGCGTCACCATCGGAGGCTGGAGCAACACGGTGGGTTATTCGGCTGGCAGTTACGCCGCGCAATACAACAGCGCCGCCATCGTGGGCTGGAAAAACAGTCTGGCCGGCATGCACTCGGTGATTCTCGGGGGCGTGAGCAACACCATTTTCTCCGGGAGCGGCAACGTCATTCTTGGCGGGTTCAACAATTATCTCGGGCTGAACATCAATGGCGGCACGGCCGCCAACTGTCTCGCCGCCGGCACCGGCATGAAAGTGATCCACAATAGCACGATGATGCTCGGCGACAGCCAGGGCCTGACCAACACGCTGACGAGCTACACCAACGATCAGCTCGTGCTGCGATTCTGGAACGGCGTCAGCATCAACACCACCAACGCCGGCACCAACGCGCTGAACGTGCGGGGCAACATCAATGCGAGCAGCCTGAGCCTGGGCGGCGTCGATCTGCTGACCTCGTTGAATCCGCTCACCACCAGCAACGCGCTCTCCATTTTATGGAATTACAATCTGACGGCATTGAGCAATTCGATCATGCTGCAGGTTTACACCAACAGCCTCGGCGTCGCGGCCGTCAGCAATTATTCCGTGGCCAGCAGCAACGCGCTCTCCGCCCGGCTGGTGACGTTGAGCAATGCCGTCAACGGCATCATCTCCGGTAAGGCGTTCACCGCCACGGTGCCGGCCACCTATTCCAGCATCGGCATCGGCTTCAGCACGCCGCTGATGCCCGACGCGAATTATTCCGTCAGCCTGGTGCCGCAGGACCAGAGCACGGCCGAAGCGCCGGGAGCCGGGCTGCATTGGTGGGTGGGCGGCAAGAATAATTACGGATTCACCATCTACACCAGTTACGCCACCAGCGCCTACAATTTGAATTTCGACTGCACCGTCCGCGAAAACACCCAATAGCAGGCGGTGCCTGCACCCAATTATGAAAAACAAAATCCTCCGCCTCTCCACCGCTCTGGCTTTATTGGTGACCGGCTGCCAAGCCCATGCTTTCCCGCCGGTGTTGTTCAACTCTACGAATGGCAACGTGGTATTGCCCACCAACTTTTGGGCCGCGAACAGCAACGCGCTCAACCAGGTGATCAGCCAGCTCGCCAGCAACAATGCCACGGCGATCCAGGGCAGCAACATCGTGGCCGGCACCATCAACAGCAACAAGCTCGATGCCGCTACGCGGGCCATGCTCGGCGGCGGCACCAGCGGCGGCACGTCGGATTACAACGCGCTGATCAATAAACCCGTGTTGGGGTCCATCGCCTCAGCCAGCGCCAGCAGCTATGTGAATACGAATGCGTGGGTGCCGTTCACGAATGCTTGGGTGGCGTTCACCAATTTCTGTGCCACCAATACGCTGACGCAGGCGCAGGCCCTCTCCGGCGCGTTCCCGTTTCATTTGCAGAGCGCCACCGGTTATGCCTGGTCGAATCTGGTGGGCATGCCGCTCGTGGTCACCAATGGCGATGTTCGGGCGCTATCATTTCTGAATCCGAGCAACCAGTTTGATGGCACTTTGCGCGGGGAGATTTCCGACGATAACTTCTGGCTGAATAATTACAGCTTCACCGTTTATGACAGCGGTGCTGCCGGCAACATCATCAGCTGGTTGCGCGACGATCATTTCATGATCGGCCTTCCTAGAGGTTCATCTCCCTATTTGTCCTTCTGGGGAAATAATCCGGTGCCCGAAGCGACGATCTTCGGCTTCAACTTGACGAATTGCACGGCGGATTTTGCGAGCTTCCGCATTACGGCCGTTTTAAGCGACTACCTGATTATTTCTAACTCAGTTGAGAGTGGCAGTTTTGTTTTTTCGTCCACTGGGCAGCTGCAGGCCGGTGGTTTCGCGGGTGATGGCGGTCTTTTGACCGGCTTGTCCGCCAGTCAGTTGAATTCGGGAACCGTTTCCGTGGCGCGGCTGCCCGGCATCTCCACCAATCTGCAATTCACCTTCGGCACCACGCGCACGAACACATTGTATTTCACCAACGGCATTCTGATGCGGGTTAGTCAGCCATGAGAACCCTCGCTCGCGTATTTTCCGTTCTGTCGCTGTTGGGGCTGCCTTGCCTCGCCTTTGAACTGGCGTGGACACCGTCGCCCAGTCCGGTGGACGGCTACATCCTCTGGCGGCGCGTTCCCAACACGGATTATTTGCCGCAGGGCCTCAGCGTGGGCAACGTCACCAACTACGATTACGAAAGCATTTTGATTGATGGGCCAAACTGGTTCTCGTTGACCGCCTGGCACAATGACGGCACCGGCCTCTACATGTCGAATTTTTCCAATGAGATTTGTGTGACCAGCACGCCGGCGATGGAAATCAGCCAGACGTATTTTTTCACCACCAACATCCTGGGCGGCTGGCAGCCGATGCAGACCAACCGATTCATGATCCCGTGTGCTCTGCCCGCTGGCTTCGTCCGCGACGGCGTCATGGTGGTCCGCAAAACCAACGTCCTGACTTTTCCTCACCCGTGAAATTCACACCCTTCATTTTTCCGACGAGCTTCAACGACGCCATGCGGCTCGGCCAGGTGCGCGAGTTGAGCGAGAACTGCATGATCCGGCCCGCGCCGAAGGTGCTCGGCTGCCGCCCGCTCCGCGAGTTTGTCACGCCCAAGGCCCGGCCGTTGTTTACGACTCTCAACTTTCAACCCTCAACTCCGCGCTGACCGATGGCCGACGACACCAAATCACTGGAGATTCAAATCCTCACCAAGTATTTCGGCGAGGGCGCGGCGAAGGCGTTGGTGGATCAACAGAAACTCGCGGCCACGGTGGGCACCGGATCGGACGTCACGGGTAAGCTCAAGACTGCTACCGAGGAATTAGGTGAAGCGCAAAAAACCGGTGCTGGGCACGCGAATATTCTCCATGAGAATCATCAGGCGCTGCATAAGATTCTGCATCTCATTGCCAAGGAATCTGGACCGCAAGCCGGGTTTGCGCTGGCGGCCATTGGATCGGCCGGCGGCGGCGGCGTCATGCTCGCGGTGATGGCAGCCGGGCTGCTGGTGGAATCCCTCAAGCAAGCGCATGAGGCGACGGAAAAATTAAATGAAAAGGCGCGCGAAGCTTTTGTTGCCATCCAAAACGAATCCGCCGCCGCCGCCAAAAGCATAGATGCCACCGGCGAGGCGATGGACAAATTTTGGCAGGGGTTATCCCGCAAAACCGCCGTCAACCAGGTCAAGACGGACTTCGATGAAATGCTTCAGCGCATCAAGGATGTGGCCACCGCCGCCGAAGCTTCAGGCTTCATCTCCAAGGAACAAGCCGGCCAGTTTGTTTCGCACCGCGAAGTCGAGGCCAAGGGTATGCGGGCGGCCGAACTGGAAGAGGCGGTTCGCGGATTGACGATCCAGTTAAAAGAACTGCAGGCCAAAATGACCGGCGGAGATGCGCTCAAGCAGCAAATCGCCATTGAATCGGCAAAGGCTGATTTGGAGAACGCCAAGAATGCGATAAAACTCGGCGAGGGTTATTCTCCAAAATCGTCTATTTTGCCCGGAGGATTCAGCCCGCTGCATTCTGGATATCGCGGCGATACGGCCAATGAACAGCAACTTAATTATCTGGCCGAGGCGGGGGCAGCCGTGCATCGGATGGAAGAAAAAATTAAAAGCGCGGAAGCCAATAACCCAACGAAGGAACACGCCGAGCTTCTGCAGAATACCATCACCCGCATGTCCGATGAAGCCGCCAGGTTGCGCGGCGATAACACCAAGACGGTGACCAGCGAAGCCACCAGTGATTTTTTCACCGGCGCAAAGATCGCGCAGAATCCCGGCGCGGCCACGGCCGAGCAAAAACAATTCCTCATCGTGTTGGAGCAGACCATCACCGGGCATAAGCAGTCATGGACTGAGGCGGTGCGGCTCATGAACCTGCAATCAACCAACGTGGATACGGCCACGGTTTTGGTTGCCAACATGGCTGGTAAAATCGCGCAGGTGCAGCGCCGGCTGGACCAACTCACCAGCCACACGAATCTTCCCTGATCATGGATAACACCTGGTCCATCCAATTGCTGAATGCCGATGGCTCGCTGAACGGCGGACCTGTAACCATCGCCGCGCTCGGCATTGAATCCGCTACCTACGATCTCAACAACCTTGCGGCGGATGTGCTCACCTTAACAGTCGGCGGCCGCGCCATCGACGCCGCGCAGTTGTGGCCGTTCGGTCAGCTCGTCGCGTTGCTGAATCCTGCCGGCGTGCGTGTCTTCTTCGGCCGTGTTGAACCGTGGAGCCGCGAGGGAAGTCCGGACACACAGAATCATCTCGGCCGCCTGGTGAATCCGTGGTGGTATCTCACGCAGAAAATTTACGAGCAGGTTTTCCGCATCCCCACCGCGTTTGATCTCTCCGGCAATCCCATCACCTACACCACGTTCACCACGCCGCGCTGCGTGTTAAACGTGCTTTACGACGCCGTTAATGGCTTCCGCGCCGCGACCACCGGCGAGCAGATTGCCGACGTGCTGGCGTGGGCCATCAGCAAGGGCGCGCCCATCAAGGTGGGCACGTTGGACCCGGCCACCAAGCCGTTCAGCGATTTTCAGAAGGGGATTTTTTGCAGCGACGCCATCAAGCTGATGTTCCGCAAGGAACCGGACTTCGTCATCGACTGGGATTATTCCACCGTTCCATTCCCAACGATCCACTTCCGCAAAGCCGTGAGCCTGGTTCCGCTGCTGATCGACCTGACGGCCGCCACGATCCGGGAACAGGTCCGCATCAAAGAGCGGCCCGACTGGCAGCGCAGCTACGTGCGCATCATTTACGATCAGACCAACAGCCAGAACGGCGGGCAGTTTCTGAACGTGTATGAGGACTGGTATTCGGCGCTGGGTCAGGGCAACACCGCCAATGGCGCGCGCACGGGCGTGGCCTTGCCGGCGGATACCGAATCGCTCTTTCGCGGCGTGGATTTGTTTTGCGATCTGACCGGCAGCGCCAGCACCACCACCTCGCAGACGGCCAGCTTCGCGAGCGTGCCGTTCGACATCAATGACATCGCCACCTGGCGCAAATGGAAGCCATCGCTGGAATCCGGCACGGTTGAGAGTGTGGTGATCAATCCGCCGCCGTCCGGGACCACCGGTTGGCCCGCCGCCATCATCGCGCCGCAGGACGAGTTGGACGACAACGGCAATCCCGTGGCTTACAACCCGGCGTGCGTGAATGAAATGGTGGATGGCCAATGGGCGACGTGGATTCCCGGCGTGGCCAGCCAGCGCGTGCGCGTGCTCGCCTGGGCAAAGATCAAGCATAAGACCGGCGGCGTGCGCTACGAGCATCTGTCGCACGACATCACGGCCGTCAGCGCCAACACGGGCGGCGTCTCCAAAGATTACGTTCGGGTCAACCCCAACATCAGCTCCTACGCCGAGCCGGTGCCGGTGGGGCTGGCCAAGGCCATGTGGACGAGTTGGCAGAATCTGGCCATTGAAGGCGGCTTCACCAACGTCGAGGCCGTGTGCGGCACCACGGCCATCACGCGCTCGCATTGTTTGAACTTCAAAACGGCTGCGCCGGGTGTCAATGGCGCGCCCGACTGGCGCAACGTCAACGCGCTCGTGCAACGCATCAGCGGCGACATTGGCCGGGGCATCACGCGCGTCGAGTTCGGTGCGCCGCTGCACATCACCGGCCACGATCTGGTTGACGCTGTCCGGGCCACGCGTTTCCGCGTCACCACCATTGACCTTGGCTATCTGTTCGGCGGTTCGCTGGGCGGCGGCGGCGGCAGCGTGCGGATGGCCCGCAAGACGCATGCCCGGCACAGTCAGCACGGCGGAACGCATCACGAGAAACTGGTCGTCAGCGTGGACCCATCCGTCGCGCCGGTGGACACGCAAGGCACCATTGATCCGGCCGGCGGGCAAATGACATTTAGTTAATATGGCGAGAGGACAATTCATCTTCAACGTGCTGACGCCGGCTAAGAAGGCGGACGGCAGCGGCGGCGGCCAGAACACTCAGGGCATCGTTGTTGGCGGCGCGGTGGATAGCCAGGGCAACGCGCACACGCTGGAAGTTTACGAGCTGACGACGTGCGAAGATCGCGGCGACGGCACGCTGGAATATTTTACCCGCCTGATCGTCTGCTCGGATCGCTTCAAACTGCCGGGGCAATAACATGGCTGACTTCCTACGAGGCAATGTGCTGGGCGGCGGCAATCGTTGCCGGGGCGGCAAACCCACGGTCACTGAAGGGCAGTCCGTCGTCGCCGTGGTGCCGTTTGATATTTATTCGACTGGCACGTTTGGCAGCTTGGGCGAGGCCACAACCAAAGCGCTGGGCATGTTGAATCTGGTGGACCTGCTGAATCCCCAAAAGACTTATCCCCTGACGGACTGGCTTGATCTCAGCACCGTTGGCCAGCGGCCGTTTCATTTCTGCTATCCGTCCGAAGCGGCGGCATTCGCGCTGGCGACCAATTTTATCCTGGTGCAGCCGGGTCCGGTCTATGACCTGCCCGGCCCGATCCTTTCGACAGCCACTTCATATTTCACCAACGTTTTTAATTTCCACGTCGATGTGATGGGCATCCCGATTGCGCTGAACGCCTGGACGCCGTTTGCCGATGCCGGGTGGCAGCGGACGGGCTTGCTGATCATGAAGAAATTCGCGCTCCGTCACACGGAAACGTATGTGTCGCGCACCGACATTATTTTTGATGGCGTGCCGCAGCCGTATCCCTACAACACCGGCAACTACACACGGCGAAGTCCGGTGCCGGTCAATCTGCCACCGGGTGAGGATATTTTCCTGCCCTCCGATGTGCCCGGCCTCGGATCAAGTAGCTGGTCCGCCATCAGCGCGCCGCCGCTGCGGCCGGTGGCCAATACGGCCGACAACGCCACGGCCACCGCCGACGACATGAATCAAACCGCCGACTCCCAATAAAATTATGAAAACAAAACTCTCCCTCCTGATCCCGCTCGTCACGCTTTTGACCCTGGCTGTGTGCCACGGCCAAACGTCGAACCTATTGAACTACGTCAACGTCGGCACCAGCGGCAACACCGGCACCGGCGATCCGCTGCGCGTCGCCTTCATGAAGATCAACACCAACTTCACGGCCCTCGCCAGCGCCATTGATACAAACAGCGGCAGCGGTGGCAGCAGCATCCGTTTCACCAACACGCTCACCGGCGCGCCCGGCACGGCCGTCATCATCACCAACTGGGCGGGAATGGCGGGTGTGTTTCAGGTCACGATCCCGGCCGGATCGAATGGCGTGGCCGGCGCGCCGGGAACCAACACGGTGACGGCGATGAACTTCACCAATGCCGTTTTGAACAGCGTTGAAATCGTCACTTATCAAACGAACTATTCCCATTGGGCGGCGTCCAACAAACTCGCCCGCGTGGCCGGGTTGACGCGCTGGCGCGTAGACGGCGGATCAGACGGCGGAAACCCGCCACAGGCCATCCCGATTTATCTGGTCGCATCTTTGAGTGGATCAAATGGCTGGTTTATGCTCACCAACGGCTACTGGACCGCGAGCAATATCACCGTCTCGGCGATCTGTGGGCTGACGAATTCCATCAGCGGACTCGCGCAGGCCACGCTGGGCTATGCCGCGTTATATTCACTGGATCACTTGGAGCTGAAGGATCGAGTCAATTCAATGGATGGTCAAACGTGGTTGGTTCGTGGTTCACCCATAGCGTCACAGGCCGATGTTTCGAACGCTGTCGCCAACGCCCTGGATGGTCATCTGGTTGGCGCTTACGCCAACAATGTTTATCACCTCACTTACTCCAAAGGAAACGGCACCATTCTGGACATTGCCAGCACCAACGTCGTGCTTCCGATTGCCATGGCGGTGGACGGCACCGGAACGAACCTCACGATCACCACGCCGGTGACGAATCTGGTGAGCGGTTGGACGGTGGTTTCCAGCACAAATTTGGTATTGGTGAATGGGTTCACCACCTACACCAATTACAGCACAAATATCACCTCGGGAATCCTGACGATCACGACACCGATTCAGTTCGGGGAAACGATGCGTTTTTATCAGATCGTCGGACCTGGTGCCGACGCGGTCAACTGGGGGGTAAAACAGACCATGCCCGGTCTGATTACGACGGTCAGTAATGCGGCTCCGTTGACGGCCCTGACGCTCACCGGCAGCCCGTTCAATTGGACCAACCGCATGGGCTTGAATTTGACCGTGTTTGTGTATGGCTCAGTGGGCCAGCAGACGAAGCTGAACGGCACCACGTTGGTGAACTCCTACACGAGCCTGTTGACGCTGCCGATGCAGCCCGGCGACTGGATCACCGTGACGTATTCTGGGGGCACACCGCTCGTGTGGTTCAAGCCGTTCTGAGGGTTGGGACCGATAATGGGTCATTAATCGCCCGCTATCGGCACCTTAACGGGGGGATAAAAACGCCGTGGCGGGCATTTTAGAGGGTCGCTTTTCTGGCAGTTCTTCTCAAACCTTTTCAATTCCTTCTCAAACCGGCCGGTTTTTTACAGTGGACA
>CAIXBQ010000091.1 GCA_903917705.1 uncultured Verrucomicrobia subdivision 3 bacterium
CATTTATGCCGGTCAGGTCAACACGGTGCTGACGGCCGTCGGCTTCGTCCCCGCTTCGCTGGGGCTGACGACGGCCGATGTGACGGAGTTGGGCGCGTGCCTGAACACGGCGCAGGCGGCGGCGGATTATACCAACAGCGTCGTCGGCGCTTTGCAGCAGCCGTAGGTGGTTGATGTTGCCGGTGGTGTTTCCATCGCGGCAGGAAGCGTGAAAGGTCCGTGCCGGGTCCGTGCCGGGTCCGTGCCGGACGGGCCATCAAGGGTGGTAGGGCTGACTGCCGGTCAGACCCAATATCAAGGCGGCGCAGGTCCTTCCAGACAGGCACCATTCAAAGGTCCTTCCGGACGGGCACGATTCAAAGGTCCTTCCGGACTGGCACCATTCAAAGACCCCCTTCTTAATGGTGGCCCGCCGCAAGGCGCGGCAAGGACCTGTAGCGGCGGTCTATGACCGCCGTTGGGTTTTTCCAATTGAAATGTCCCCCGGCGCTCATAGAACGCCGCTACAGCAAGTAGGCAAACCGGAGGTTTGAATGAAAATAGCCCAGCTTTTCAAGGCTGGGTTGAGGGGGGGAACGAAGCGGGAAAAGTCCCGGAGGGACGGCCGAAGGGTTCTTTCGTCCCTGACGGGACAGGTCTGGTATCCGAACCGTGAACCCAGCCTTAAATGGCTGGGCTATTGTCAAAGACCCAGTGCCAGCTTGAGCGGCTTGGAATTTGCCTTGACCACGCCCCCAGCCGGAAATAACGTCGCCACCATGAACCCCAACCGGATGCCGGAGTGCAAAACGACTTGTTTTATGGAAAAGGATAGGCTCCATACCGCGCCGTCTATAATCAGTTAAATGTCACTGGCATTGTGCATGGCGTGATTATCATAATTGTTTTGTCGGTCGCACTATTTCTTGCGGTCGGTGTCCTCATTTTCGGCGTCGGCAGGATTATCTACGGCATCGCTCATTACTACCTAAGAGAACGCATACCAGTCCGTGAAATTCAGCATCCGCAGTTGGGATTACTTACTTCAGCGGGGACAGAATCCAGCTTGTGGGAGGGACGGGCTCGGATTGATGGGCGAGATATTCCATTCGTCATCGGTGGTAGTGAGACTGCGCCAGATGACCGATTGGTTGCACAGTTGCAGAGCATCATGGCGCGTTTTGGCAGCTTGGAGCGACAGGCCATTGAGTTCCTTCGGAGCAGAGAGTCAGAGGTTCGAGACTCCAAGCTCGTCACCTATTTGCTGGATCTCTCCGACGAGCGACGCCACGATGATTTCACGTTTGAGTTTATTGACAGCGTCAATGATTCGCAGGTTTGGCGAGTCGAGTTCGTTGACGGAGAGCCGAAGCGCACAGGATTTGATGATTGAGACCGAAATCCCTAGTAATAGGACCGGCAGCAAAGTTTCCATTCCGCTTTAATCTTCCTTCCGCTCCTTGCGGAGTCTTTTAATGGTGGCCGTCTGCAAAGACCTTGCACGGGGGGTTGGGGGTGGTTAAATTACCGTTGATGCCATCAATTTCGACTCATTCACTGCGCGGCATCTTCACATTGTTTCACGGCCGGTTGGGGTCGGGGAGCAGGACCATGAAACCAGGCTTAGCCCTCGTCATGGTCACGCTCGTCTGGGCGGTGACGGCCACCGCCGGGGCGCCGGCCTTGATCCCGCAACCGGTCCAGATGCAGTTGCGGCCGGGGGTGTTCACGCTCGGCTCGGCGCCGCCGCTGGCCGGGGTGGCGGTGGCGTCGCAGGTGCGGATCTATGCGGATGCCGGCGCGCGGGAAACGGGCCAATATCTGGCGGCGCTGCTGGGCCGGTCCACGGGGCTGCGGTTTGCGGTGCTGCCGGCGGCGGATGCGGGGCCGGTGCGCAACGGGATTCTGCTCACGTCGTCCAATGCGGTCGCGAGCCTCGGGGCGGAGGGCTATGAGCTGACGGTGGCGCCGGATGCGGTGGTGATCCGGGCGCCGGCGGGGGCGGGGGTTTTCTACGGGGTGCAATCGCTGTTGCAATTGCTGCCGCCGGAGGTGTTCGCGGCGCAGCCGGCGGGCGGGGTGGCGTGGACGGTTCCGTGCGTCTATATCCAGGATCAGCCGCGGTTTCCGTGGCGGGGCTGGATGCTGGATGTGAGCCGGCATTTTTTCGACAAGCAGGAGGTCAAGCAGACGCTGGATGCGCTGGCATTGCACAAGTTGAATGTGTTCCACTGGCACCTGGTGGATGACAATGGCTGGCGGATCGAAATCCTGAAGTATCCGCTCCTGACTTTGACGGGCGGCTGGCGCAGCAGCGGCATGGGCTGGAATCTGAATCCGCGCTCCAGCTCGGCGTGGAACGGGGCGGGGCTATACGGCGGTTTTTACACGCAGGCGGACATCCGCGAGGTGGTGGCCTATGCGGCGCAGCGGCATATCACGATCGTGCCGGAGATCGAGATGCCGGGGCATTCGGGCGCGGCGATGTCGGCCTATCCGCAATTCGGCCCGTCCGGGGCGTCCATTTACAGTCCGGCGCTGGCGATCCCCTTTCTGGAGGATGTGCTGACGGAAGTGATGGGCCTGTTTCCAGGCCGGTTCATCCACATCGGCGGGGATGAGGTGAACGGTTCGCCGTGGACCACCTCGGCGCCGGATATCGCACTGATGCAGTCGCTGGGGATCAATCCGACCAACGGGACCTCCGCCTATCAACATTGGTTCTCGGGGCAGATCGCGAATTTTCTGCAGGCGAACGGCCGCACGATGATCGGCTGGAGCGAAATCGAATACGGCGGGGTGCTGCCGAATTCCGGGGTGACGGACTGGTTGAACAATGAATCGGTGGCGGCGGCGCAGGCGGGCCAGCCGGTGGTGCGCTGCCCCACGGGCAACTGCTATCTCGACTATTATGAAAATCCCGCGGCGGCGTGGTCTAGCGAGCCGCCCGCCATCGGCGGCAACGTGCCGCTGAGCACGGTCTATAACTTTGAACCCATGCCCTCCGGCCTGACGGGCTCGGTCACCAACAACATCCTCGGGGCGCAAGGCTGCCAGTGGTGTGAGTATGTTCCCTCGCTGTTGAACGTGCAGTTCAAATCCTTTCCGCGGCTGCTTGCGCTGGCGGAACTGACGTGGACGCCGGCCGCGCTGAAGGATTTTACCAGCTTCACCAACCGGCTGGCGGCGGATGAGCTGCGGCTCGCCCAGATGGGGGTGAATTACAATCATTATGCCGTGCCGACGGCCGGCATGTGGGCTCCTTCCAACACTCCCGCCGCCTATGCGCCGCTCAGCTGGGACATTACCACCAATGTGGCGGCCGCCGGTGAAATCGATGCGAGTTTCAGTTACACCGCCGGCACCAACTCGCTGCTGATCGCCTGGGCAGCCCTGCTGGAAAACGGCGCCGAAATCGACCGCGACACCCACGCCGGCACCGCCGGCACCTCGACGAGCAAGGCCAGCTATGTGTTGCGCCTGCCGGCCCGGAAGGCTGGGGCCGCCTATACGCTCCGCGTCTCTGTGCAAGGCAGCGGCGGCACCAACTCCGCCGGCACGGTCTATCTTCCCAACTGGGACTGAGCCATGAACGCCGCCGCCACACTTCGCATCTTGGTCGCTTCCGGGTGGTTGCTGTCCGCCGTCGGCGCGTCGGCCCAGCTGTTCAACTTTTCCACGCCGGCGGGGCTTGCCTCCGCCGGCAGCGCGGATGGCGCCGTCACGAATTCCCAATTCAGCAGCCCATCGGCCATTGCCGGTGATTCGGCGGGAAACCTGTTTGTGGCCGACAATGCCAATCATGTCATCCGCAAAATCTCCACCAACGGAACGGTGGTCACCATTGCGGGGACTGCCGGCGTCAGCGGCAGCGGTGACGGCACCGGCGCCGCCGCCCGGTTTCATTCGCCCATGGGCATCACCGTGAACGCAGCCGGCACGAATGTCTTCGTGGCCGACACCGCCAACCATGCCATTCGCAAGCTCGCTTACAATGGAACGAACTGGATCGTTTCCACCTTTGCCGGCCTGGCGGGCGCTGGCGGCACCGCGAATGGTTCGGGCGGCTCCGCCCGGTTTTTCGCGCCGGAGGGACTGGCGCTGGACGCCGCAGGGAATCTGTTTGTGGCTGACACCTGGAATCACAGCATCCGCAAAATCACGCCGGCCGGAACCGTGTCCACCTATGCCGGAACCGCCGGTACGAACGGCACCACCGACGGCGCCGCTCTCACCGCGCAATTTTATCAGCCGCAGGCCGTGGCGCTGGATGCGGCGGGAAATGTTTTCGTGGCCGACACCGCCAATCATACGGTGAGAAAGATTGCCACCGGCGGAACGGTGACGACGGTCGCCGGTTCGGCGGGCAATTACGGCAGCGCGGACGCCACCGGCACCAACGCCCTGTTTTATTCGCCGCAGGGAATCGCCGTGGATGCTGGCGGCAATCTTTTTGTGGCGGACCATTTCAACCACACCATCCGGGCGATCACCCCCGGCCGGGTGGTCACCACGCTCGCCGGTTTCGCCGGCAATGCGGGCGCGGCCAACGGTACGAATTCGGCGGCCCGGTTCTGGGAGCCGCAGGGAATCGCGCTGAGCGCTGCGGCCACGAACACCCTCTTCATCGCCGACGCCGGCAATAACGCCATCCGGCAACTGGCCGCCACCGGCGCGGTGGCCACCGTGACCACTGTGGCAGGGACGACCAGCGGCTGTGTGGATGCCGCCGGCGCCGCCGCGCGCTTTTTCTGGCCCGGCGGGGTGGCGCTGGATGCGGGGGGGAATTGGGTCCTGGCTGACACCGTGAATTGCACGGTTCGCAAGGTGACCCCTGCCGGCGTGGTTACCACCTTCGCCGGCCGCGCGGGCCTTCCCGGCGGCGCCGACGGCACGGGCACCAACGCCACCTTCAACGCGTTGCAGGCTGTGGCGCGTGATTCCGCCGGCAATCTGTTCATCGCGGACTCGCTCGGCCAAACCATCCGCAAAATCACGACCGGCGGCAGCGTCAGCACGTTTGCGGGGACGGCGGGCATTGCCGGCAGCGCGGACGGGACCGGCACCAACGCGCAGTTTTTTGCGCCGCAGGCCGTCGCGGTTGACGGGGCGGATAATCTGTTCGTTTCCGATATGATGAACCACACGATTCGCCGGATCACGCCGGCGGGCGTGGTGACCACGGTGGCAGGTTTGCCCGGGCATCCCGGCTGTGCCGACGGAACGAACAGTCTGGTGCTGACGAACAAAGCCGCGCGGCTGAACCGGCCGGCCGGCCTGGCGCTCGATCCGGCGGGCAATCTCTGGGTGGCTGACTCCGGCAACCATGTCATCCGGAAAATTTCCCCGGCCGGAACCAACTGGGTCACCGGCACGGTGGCCGGGTTGCCCGGTGTTTTCGGCAGCGCCGATGGCGCGAACAGCGTGGCCCGTTTCTTGGAGCCGCTGGGCGTGGCGGCGGATGCCGCCGGCAATATCTTTGTCGCGGATTCCGGCAACCACAGCATCCGCCGGATTTCGCCCGCTGGAACCAACTGGAATGTCATCACCGTGGGCGGGTTTCCGGGCAGCCCCGGCAGCGCTGATGGTGCCGGAATCGCGGCGCGGTTCTGCTTTCCTGCCGGGGTGGCCGTGGGCGGCGCGGGCCGGCTGGCCGTCGCGGATGCGGGCAACAGCACGCTGCGGCTCGGCTCGATGATTACCAACACGCCGCCGGTGATTCTCGCCCAGCCGCAAAGTCTCACCGTGAACCAGGGCGGCCAGGCCGTATTCACCGTGGTGGTCGCCGCGGCCCCGGCGGTTTATTACCAGTGGTATTTCAACGGGGCCGCCCTCACCGGCGCCAACTCCGCTTCCTTGAACCTCGCCAGCGCGCAGTTGCCGGATGCGGGACAGTATGCCGTCCTCGTCGCCACGCCCGGCGGCACCGTCCTCAGTTCGAATGCCGTGCTCACGGTGAACCCGCTGCCATTCATAATCACCCAGCCATCCCCGCAAGTGTGCTGCCCCGGCTATTGCGCCACTTTCACCGTGCTGGCCGCGCCCGAACCGCTCACTTATCAGTGGTGGAAAAACGGAGTGGCCATGACCAACAGTACCGCGGTCAGCGGCGCGACCACGCCGACGATGGTCATCAGCAGCGCCACGGCGAATGACGCCGCCTGGTATACCGTGACGGTCACCAACCTGGCCGGCGGGGTGGCCGGCACCCCGGTGACGCTCACGGTGGCCCCGCCGCCGCCCTTGGATGCCGTCACCCCCGTCGCGTGGTGGCGGCTCAACGAGGGATTTGGCAGCGCCACGCTCGACGCTTCCGGCAACGGGCATTACGGCACGCTCACCGGCGTGGCCTGGACCAACAACGGCCATGCCGGCATCGGCGTGAATTTTGCCGGCGCCGGCGGAACGGTCGCAGTGGCGAATCCATTTACGATTTCCGGCGACTGGACGGCGGCGATGTGGGTGTTCCGGCGGGATTCGAGCACGTCGTCCGCCCTCCTCAGCGGATCCGGTTCCGTGTTGAAACTCGAGCAATGGAATAACACGGGCAAGGTGGGCTTCACCGTGCCCGGGTCGGCCGACTATGCGTTCAGCTACAGCGCGCCCTTGAACGTCTGGACTCATCTGGCCTTTGTCAAGGTGGGCACCAATATCTCCCTATACGCCAATGGTACGCTGGCGGATGCGAATGCCGCGAACACCAATACGATGCCGCTCAACATCACCGCCCTGGGCAAGGCGTCCTCCGATTATCTCGATGCGTTGCTCAATGATGTGCGCATCTATAACCAGGCGCTGAGCCCCGCGCAGATCACCAACCTGTTCTCGGCCGGGGTCATCAGCCCGGTCACCAATACCGCGCCCGTCATCACCAGCCAGCCGGCGGACCGGGTTTGCCTGGCCGGCACCAATGCCAGTTTCAGCGTCGGAGCCGGGCCGCAGTATTTTGGCTATCCGCTCGCCTATCAATGGCGGAAGAACGGCTTGCCGCTGGCGAACGTCGGCCCGGTTAATGGCGCGGCATCGGCCACCATGAACTTCACCGTCACGACCACCAACGACTCCGGCCCGTATTCCGTAACCATCACGAATGCTTCCGGTTCAGTGACGAGCAGCGTTGCCGCCCTGGCGGTGTATGGCTTGCCGGCGGCGGATTCGCCGGCGCCGTATGCGTGGTGGCTGTTCAACGAAGGTTCGGGCCCGACGGCTTTGGATTATTCCGGCAACGGCCATGCCGGCACGCTCAACACCGGCACGACATGGACCAATGGGAATGGTTCCGGCAACGCCCTGAACTTTAACGGCACCAGCAACGCCATGGTCACCATCGCCGGGGCGTTTAAGCTCGCCGGCGACTGGACGGCGGCACTGTGGGTCAACCGGCGCGACTCCGGGGCGGGTTCGGTGCTATTGGGCGGCAGCACTTCGGCGCTGAAACTCGAGCAGTGGAACAACACCGGCAAAGTGGGCTACACCGTGTTCGGCTCAGCCGATTACACGCTGAATTATTCCGCGCCAGTGGGGGTCTGGACTCATCTGGTCATGGTGAAGACGAGCGCCGGGGTTTCGCTTTATGCCAATGGCGCAGGGGTGGCCACGAACACTGCCGGCGTCACCCTGGATGCGGCCGCATTCGGGCGGGCCTCTTCGGATTGGCTCGATGGCGCGGTGGGCGAGGTGCGCGTCTATAACCAGGCGCTCACGGCGCAGCAGGTGACCAACCTGTTCAGCTTCGGGAGAGCCAGCCCGGTTCCGCCGGTGGTCGGGGCGGTGTCGGGCGGCACGAACAAGTTCAGCTTTGTCTTTGCGGGGTTTGCGAAGCAGCCATACACCATCCTGGAAAGCACGAATATCGCCCTGGCCGTTGCGGGTTGGACGACCAACTCGGCCGGGGTGTTCAATGCCGCCGGCCAGGCTGTGTTTACGAACATTCATGCCGTCGGGCAAAACCAATTTTATCGGGTGCGCTCACCGTGATTCCATCGCATAGTTTTTACGATGCAACGTTGCTCGTAATTTTGCCCTGACTGCTTCTGCGGAAGCATCGTCTGAGACCGGACTGAGAGAGGTATATGATGGAAGTCAAAGTGTTGGGGTATCGTTTTAAAACGACCGGAAACGGGTTGGCGCCGGGAAAATGAAGGGTAAATTAAAAGCGAACAGGCTATCGGTGGCGATGGAAACGCTAATGGGAGCAGTTTTGGTCGTGGCACCAAGCCCGGCGGAGTCCCGCCAGCGCCAGCAGCATGGCCAAAAAGATTCCCAACGCCCAAGTGATAGGTTCCGGCACCACCGTCAAGGTCAGCGTCCAGCCATTCAGCGTGCTCGTTCCACCGCCGCTCGACAGATCCGCAAAA
>CAIXBQ010000092.1 GCA_903917705.1 uncultured Verrucomicrobia subdivision 3 bacterium
GGCCGGCCTCGGCCGCGGCGCGGGAAATTGCCCGATGGAATTACTCCTGGCTTTCCTGCACAACCCGAAATACGAACTGCGCCCCGTGCTCGACTGCGTGCAAAACCACGTCGAACCGATGCGCGCGAAGCTGCTCTGGGGCTATGACCTCCCGTATCTGCTCACCGGCATGTTGAACCAGCATCCGCGCACCGCCATCAAGTTCAAGGAGGCCGAACTCAAGGGCGACAAGGGCGACATCCTCAAGTTCCACGACACGGTCACGGATCAGGAATAACGCGCCGGGCCGGAAATTCTGGCGGGTTGCGGACGTTGGTTTCGTTTACATCAAACCAAACCGTCTGCGCATCTCCTCCCAGCATCCGCTTTAACCTGGTTCGTGAATTCCAAACAAACTCAGGCTCGTTCCGATCAGTCAGGAACGGATCCGTTGAGCAAATCAAAATCCGCTTACAGTTGAGAGCGCGCGATCATGCCCTTTTGTCGAGCCAGTAGGCGGCCAGATTTTCGTGCCCCTTGACCTCAAGTTGATGTTCCGGTGCGAACCGGTATTTGTTTTTTAACCGTTCGTGGGTGGACTCGGCAATTTGGATTTTTCCCACTTCACCGGCGGCTTCGAGGCGGCAGGCGAGGTTGACGGTTTCACCCCAGATGTCGTAGGCGAACCGGCGGCGGCCAATGACCCCCGCGATGACCGGGCCGGTGCTCATTCCGATCCGGAGCCGGATCGAAGTGTTATACTCCTGGTTGAGCCGTTCAATCTCCTCCTGCAGGTCGAGCGCCAGTTCGGCGCAGGCCTCCGCATGGTCCGGCCCGGAAGAGGAAAGCCCGCCCGCCACCATGTAAGCGTCGCCGATGGTCTTGATTTTTTCCAGGCCGTGCTTTTCCGTCAACAGATCAAAGGCCGAATAGATCTCGTTCAACAACTGGACGACCTGCTCCGGAACAATGTGGGCGGAAAGGGTGGTGAAGCCGACCAGATTTGCCAGCAGCACCGTGACATCGGGATGGTTGTCGGCGATGTTCGTCTCGCCGTTTTTCATCCTTTCGGCGATGGGCTTGGGGAGAATGTTCAGCAACAGCTGCTCGGACCGCAGCTGCTCGGCCAGCAGCTGGTCCCGCAGCCGTTTGGCATAAACCGCATTGCCCACCCGGAGGATCACGTCGTGGATGTCAATCGGCTTGTTCAAAAAATCGTTCGCGCCGGCGTGGATGCCCAGCAGCCGGTCCCCCCGCTCGGAAAGCGCGGTGATCATCAGGATGGGGAGGTGTGCCGTCCGCGCGTCCTTTCGCAAATGCCGGCAGACTTCGAAACCGTCCATCTTGGGCATCATCAGGTCGAGCAGGATGACATCGGGAGGACGGGCGGCGATTTTCTGCAGCGCCTCCATGCCGTTTTCGGCCTCCGCGACCTCATAGCCGCGGGCTTCCAGCGGGTCGCGCAGCAGCGCCCGATTTTGCTCTTCATCATCCACTACCAGCACATAGCCGTGAGAAGTTGAAGCCACGGGGTCCATGGATTTCAGATCGGTCATTTCATTTTTCATAACATTTCAGGGGTTGCTTTTGGTGGAATGCCTGTTTGCCGCCGCAATGAATGCTTTCACTGTGGCGACAAAGGTGCGCGTGTCGATGGGCTTGGTCAGATAGCCGTCGCACCCGGCTTTCAGCGCGATCTCCTCGTCGCCCTTCATGGCGTTGGCCGTGAGCCCGACCACGATCAACTGGCGCGTCGCCGGGTCGCCTTTGAGGAGTTTGGTGGCGGACAGGCCGTCCATTCCCGGCAGGCTGATGTCCATCAGCACCAGGTCCGGCAACAGTTCGTGCGCCAGTCGCAAGCCTTCTTCGGCCGTCTGCGCCGAAGCCACCACGAAGCCGTTTGCCTCCAATAAATTGGTGGCCAGCTCAAGGTTCAACAGGTTGTCCTCGATGATGATGATTTTATTTTGAGTCATGGGGTCGCTCCCGAGATTGCCGTCTCCGCGCCCAGGGAATCCAGCCGTTCCAATTCGGCCAGCAGGCTGCCCCGTTCGGTTTTGGAGGTGATGGCCTGCACGTGACCGGCGAGGCGCTGGCGCTCCACCTCACTGAGCACGGTGCCGGTGTTGATGAGGATGGGAATGTTTTTCGTGCGCGGATGCTCGCGGAGTTGTTCCACAATCTGGAGGCCGTTGAACCCCGGGAGGCTGAAATCGAGAATGATGACTTCCGGCAGATGGCTCGTGGCGAACTCGACGCCGATCCGGCCGTTCTCCGCCCGGAGCACTTTGAACCCTTTTTGCAGCATGGTCTTGGTCAGCAATTCCAGCAGGGCCGGCTCGTCGTCAATGATCAGGATGGTCTTGAGTTCTTTGCCGGTGGTTTTATCCGCCGGCCGGATGGCATCCACGAGCCGGGAACTCCACCGTTCCGGAACCGTCCGGTCCTGGCCAAACAAACTGAAGGCCGGCCGGCCGGTGGCATCCACCGAACTGATGACCAGGGGGATTCGCGTCGGGAGCGCCGCGCGGCATTGGAGCAATTCCGGTTCACCGGCTTGCGCCGCCAGTTTGCGGTCCATCACCACGGCATAAAAAGATCGCGCCTTCACCGCGCCGCCGATCGCCTCCAGCTGCGGAACCTGAACCAGGTCGTAACCCACACCCGCCAGACAATGGTGGATGAGCTGGTGATGCAACTCGTCATCGGTTACCACCAAAACTCCTGGCCGGATGGTGTCGTCGTGCGCGCCCGGTTGGTCGGTCAACGGAGTCGCCCGGGCTTCCGCCTTGGGGAGCGGCAGCAAAAAAGTAAACCGGCTGCCCTTGCCCTCCACGCCTTCACTCTCCACCCAGATGCGGCCGCCGTGCATTTCGACCAGTCGTTTGGTCAGGGTCAGGCCGAGGCCGGTGCCCTGCTGCTGCCGGCCGTAAGACGAATCCACCTGCTCGAACTCCTTGAACACCCGTTCCTGATCATCCTTTTTGATGCCGATGCCCGTGTCTGAAACGGCCACCCGCAAGAACTCGCCCGCGGGATCAGCCGCGCCGTCCACCCGGCTTTGGAGGTCGGTCGTGACGAGAACCCTGCCGCCGTCATGGGTGAACTTGATCGCGTTGCTGAGCAGGTTGAACATGATCTGCTTGAACTTCGCTTCGTCGGCGAACAGCGGCGGCAGCTCCGGCGCGGTGAAGAATTCGAGGTTGATATGCTTTTTATTGGCCAGGGTTTTGACAATGGTCTGCACGTCCGCCAACACCTTGGCGGCGACAAACGCATGGCACATCAGCTCCGCGCGCCCGGCCTCCACCTTGGCCAGATCGAGAATGTCATTGATGAGCTGGAGCAGATGGCGGCCGCTGTTGAGGATGTTGTTGCTGTATTTGAGCTGCCGTTCGTTCATGCCGCCGAAGGTCTGGTCGGCGAGCATCTCGGAAAAACCAATGATCGCGTTGAGCGGCGTGCGCAACTCATGGCTCATGTTGGCGAGGAACTGGCTCTTGGCGAGATTCGCGGCTTCGGCGGCGTCCTTGGTGTGCTGGAGCGCGGCTTCCGCCAGGCGGCGCTGCGTGATGTCCTTGAAAATCCCGTTGGCGCACAGCACTCCCCCGCGCGGCTGCGTGGTGAGGGCGCGGTTGTGCAGCCAGACCCACTCGCCGTCCTTCCGGCACATGCGGTATTCCACGTCAAAGCGTTCGCCCCCGGAGAAAAGCTTCTCGTAGGCCCGCCCGACGCGCTGCGCGTCCTCCGGATGAATCCGCTCCAGCCACAGGCGCCCGCCAAGCAATTCCTCCGCGCCGTAACCCACCACCTTGTCGGCATTGCCGCTGATGAAAATCAAATTCCGGCCGGCGTCCGCCGTCCAGACCACGTCCGGAATCCGCTCGATGAGCGAGCGATACTTTTCCTCGCTCGCGCGCAGGGCCTGCTCGGATTGTTTGCGCTGCGTGATGTCCTGGATCACCGCCTGAAATTCCCGCGTCCCGCCCGTTTCCCCAATCAACCGCCGGACGCGGTATTGGTGCCACACCACCAGCCGGTCCGGCGCGCGCAGACTGTGGTCGAACGAAACCACCGGCTCGTCCGGCGGCAGCGCATTGATGTAGCTCAGGGGGACAGCGGCATCCTCCGGCGAAAGGGTCTGGAAAAAATTGGTGCCGATCAGTTCCCCGCCGGGCTTGCCGTGAAACCGGCAGAAGGCGCCATTGACGAACGTCAGCAAGCCGTCCGGCTTGAACCGGCAGATCAAATCCGTCTGGTCTTCGACCACCTCGCGAAAACGCTTCTCACTTTCCGATACCGCGCGTTCGGCCGCGCGGCGTTCGGCGGCGGCGGCGGCCAGCAGCAGGTTGGTGATCGCCAGGATGCCGACGTAACTCCCGATGAGCATCAGGCTTTCCGTCTCGCTATGGGTGACGAACGGCCCGATGCCCCGGACCAGCGAGTTGATGGCCAGCGCCGACACCAGCAAGGTTCCCGTGGTGGCGCCGCGCTGGCCAAAGCGCAGGGCGCCCCAGACCAGAAAAGGAAACGGCAGGTAGGCCAGCGGATAATTTTGGATGCCATGGACAAACCAGGAATTGAAAGAAATCAGCGTGCCGACCACCAGGCCCGCGCTGCAAACGACAGCTTCCACCACCAACCGGAGATGCCAGCGCATCGCCGACGGCGTCGCCCAGGCAATGATGAACGGGGCGACCACCAGGCCGGCCAGCGCATTCGGCACCCACCAGACGAGGGTGTTGGAAAACAAATCATCCCACGCCACCGCGCCGCTGTAGGCCAGGCCCACGACATTGAACAGCGCGTTGACAGTGGTGCCCAGAAAACACGCCAGCAGGATGTAGCCTGCCGCGTCGCGGGTGCGCTCCATCGCATTGTCGAAGGCGATGAAACGGTTCAGCAGGAATGCGCAGACAATGGCCCCCATGGTGTTGCCAATGGCGGTGCCGAGCGTGAAAAAGCCGAACGGCATTCCATTCATCAACGAAAACAGCACCGCGCCCAGCGCCACGCCCGGCCAGAACCGGTAGCCAAACAACAGGATGGCCGCGAGCGAGATGCCCGCCGGCGGCCAGACCAGGGCCACGCTGCCGGAAAGAAAGGACGTCTCCTTGCCGCAGAGTCCGCCGATAAAATACAAGGCGATCAGCACGACCACGCGGGTGAAGGTGGTCGGGTTGCGATGAGGCGTCCCTTTGCTCATAAGATATTTCCAGCGGTTTACTTTTTCCCGGCGGACGGTGTGCATGCGGTTGTAGCCGGCGGGGCGGCCGCGGGCGGGGCGAGCGGCTGGTCCAATACCTGCCGCACTTTGCATGCCAGAGCGGACGGCGTGAACGGCTTTTGCAGCAGCGCCATGCCCCGGTCCAGGATGCCTTGCTGGACGATGGCCTGCTGGGTGTAGCCGGAGGTAAAAAGAATCTTGGTCTGCGGCGACATCGCCCGCATGCGGTCGGCCAGTTCATTGCCGATCAAATGCGGCATGACCACATCGGTGAACAACAAATCAATGTGGTCAATCTCGGGCTGCTGACTCAGGTCCAGGGCTTCGATGCCGTTGGCGGCCGTCAGCACGGTGTAGCCCAGCTGCTCCAGCAGCCCCCCGGCCATCTCGCGCAGGGCGGGTTCGTCCTCGACCAGCAGGATGGTTTCCGTCCCGCCCGGCAAGCCCGGCATGTGCAGACGCGCAACGGGATTCTTCGCCGGCGGCGCGACTTGCGGCAGGTAAATCTTGAACGTCGTGCCCTGGCCCAGCTCGGTGTAAACGCTGATGTGACCGCCGGTTTGTTTGATGATGCCGTAACAGGTGGACAAGCCCATGCCGGTCGCCTGGCCAAAGCCTTTGGTGGAAAAAAAAGGTTCGAACACGCGCGCCTTCACCGCCTCGCTCATACCGGTGCCGGTGTCCGAAACGGCCAGCATCACATACTCGCCCGGCGGCAGGTCAACGTAACCACCCACGCCCTCCGGGCGGAAAGTGACATTGGCGGTTTCGAGTGTGAGCTTGCCGCCGTGCGGCATGGCATCGCGCGCATTCATGGCCAGGTTCATGATCACC
>CAIXBQ010000093.1 GCA_903917705.1 uncultured Verrucomicrobia subdivision 3 bacterium
ATGCTTGCTGGTCTGCTCGATCCAGAAGTCGACAAACTGCGGCGACGCCAGAATCTCCGAGGCGCTGACCGGGATGAAGAAGAACACGGCGCGGTTGAGCAGGCGGGTGATCAGGCTCCGGGTGTAGGTGGTCTTGCCCGTACCCGGCTGGCCAAGGAAGATGCTCAGGCCGCTGGGCGAGCGGCTCATCTGCTTGAGCCAGCCACGCTCCCACTCCAGAAAATCCGCGCCGTAGTTCAGGGCCACGTCGGCGTCGCTGACCGGGGCCAAGCGCTCGATGAGCACCGGGACGGTTTGCGGATAGCGCTCGCTCAAGCTCACGATGTAGAAATGAGGCTTGCCGCCGCCGCCGCCGACCGGTTTGACGTAACAGCGGAACTGATCGGCAGTCTGGTTCGCCGCTTCAAGCGTAGGCGCGTAAATGCTCAAGGTGTCATGGCACAGGATCGCCGACACCGTATCGGACAACTGCAACAGCAGGCGCTCGAACTTGCTCTGTTTGCTGTGGTTGATCCGTTGGCTCGAACGGAACACTTTGCCCGCGTAATCCTGCAACAGCTTTTTGAGATGGAAAGGCCCCTCGACATCGACCTGATGATAGGGACGCTGGTGGAAGCGCTGGACGACCGGGTAGTCGAAAAACTTCATCTTCCCGGCGAACAGATCATCATCGTCCGATTCATAGTGAGAATGACGATCCTCGTCCGCCATAAGCGCTTCAGGAGTCGGCTCGATCAACGGCAGGAGATCGGCGCTGCTGGTCGCCAGCTGGGTGTTTTCAGTGATAGCATTCATAGTTTTTATTTATGAATTTGCCGCCGCCAGACACGATCCGGCTGCCGGGCTTACGCCACTAGGCGCAAAGACGGACAGGCACGGGCCTGCGCACACTGCGAGGAATCAACCGCGAACAGAGCAGTGCAAATTCATGGGTGTCGATCCATGAATTCGCGCGAGAAGATATTAACGGTCGCCGACATGCGGACACTCTATGGCAGGTGTTTAAGGTTGTCAAATAGTCGACCGTCAGACGCTCACCACTCCGGGAGGTGAGATTGCATCATGCCCAGCGCCATGCCGATGTCCTCGTCCCCGATGCGCGGCTTCGCCTTGACCAGCCAGCGCGGCGCGTACAGCGCGAAATCAAACTCAACCATCGACTCGAATCTTAGCCACTGATTTTGTTCGAGATGGCGTTCGAGGTCGGCCCGCTTCAGGAGCCGGGTCAGTGCCATCGCCGCCACCGTCCGAACCGCTGGAGCTTCGTCACGTATGCGCTCCTTCAGGAACGGGATGTCTTCCTTCCGACGGAACTTCGCCACCGCCCACACCGCCTCCCGCCGAACCATCTCGGTGTCCCATTGGCTCATCCGTCGCAGCAGGGGCAGGTCCTGGGATTTGCCCAGCGCGCCCAGCGATGCGACCGCTACCGCTCTGACGTCATACTCCTTTGCTTCGGTCAGTCGGCGCAGAATCCTTGGCGCGTCCGGGTGATCCCAATCTCCAAGGCGGCTTGCGAGGTTGGCCCGGACACAGCTGTCCCGTTCGCCAGCCAGTTCCCAGAATGGTCCGGCGACCGATTTGGCCGGGTATGCCATCAATGCGTCGATAGCCGCGCAGTGACGCCGGGAGAGTTTTTTGAGCAGCGCCACATCAGTCGGGTGCTGAAACTTCCCCAACGCCTCAACCGCATGCCGTTGGACACCGTAGTCTTCTTCGCGTGTCAGTGTTCGGAACAGCGGTAAATCCGCAGGGTTCTTAAATTCGGCGAGCGACTCCACCGCGACAGCACGGTGCGGATGAGCCGGATCATTCACAAGCTCCCGCAGCCAGAGCCGGTCTTCCGGTTGCCCATAGTGCCAGATGGCTGCGATGGCCCTGTACCGGACATGCTCATCCCGGTCACGGGCCAGCTTCCTGACGACTTTCGCATCGTCGGGGTGCCGGTACGCCGCCAGCTCATCAATCACCGCTGACCGGACGGATGGTGACGGATCAGCTGCCAACCCACGCAGCAGCGGCAAGTCACCCACCCGCTTGCTTCGGCCAATCTTTTTCACCGCCGATATACGCAACCAGTCCATCAGCGAGGAGTCGACGGCGATCTGACGCAGCTTCGGAAGTTGACGGGCTTTCGTGAGGGCTGCCAGCTCGTTGAGGGCATTGATGGTCCTGACTTGCTTTTTCGCGGCCTTCGCATCGGAACGGATATGATTCAGCAGTGCGGTGGCGGCTTTTTTATGGGAGATGTGCTTGAGCAGGTCGCCAGCCAGAGTATTCACCGACCGGTGCTTGCATTGCACCAGCTCCATCAGCAAATCGCCGATCTGCTGGCGTGTGCAATGCCGGAACCAATACCACCCCAGTTCGTTCCGCCTCGTCTTGAGTTGATCGGACTCTTCGCGGAGCATCGAGGCGAGGATCAACTTGGCTTCCGCCTTGCCGGGCTTGATCTGGTGGCGGTGTGCATACAGCTCCATAAGCTCGCCGGACTCAAGAACTTTGCCGGTGCGCATGAACTCCGCCGCCCGGCAGCCAAGCTGCCGCTGGATTGTCTCCAGATCGTTAAAAAAAAGGTTGCTGTCAACTTTGGTAGCCATAGTTTTTATACTTCAATCGTTAATCTTCACAACCTACATACGAAGCCTGATCAAGAAAACTCCCATCGTCGATCGCGTGGATTGTCAGCTCTCTGACCGCGCCCTCGGTTTGACGCCATTCGCTCAGGTATTCACCTTCATCCTCAAAGCCGAGCCGGTTCGCCGCCACGCGCGACAGCTTTCGCTGCCGGGCCACCTGATCAATCTGCCGCAAGCCCTCGGCCAGCGGTTTGCCCGCGATGTCGCAGACGACGATTCTGGCGTTGTCCGGCAGGATTTCATACGCGCCCTGCGGCGGACGCTTCAAGATCACCGTCAGGTGCTCGGGCCACTGGTATCTGAGGTAAAACTGTGGCGAGACAACGATGGCATCAACTCGCTTCGCCGTCTGCGGATTAAGCGGCTTGAGCGTCACCATGACCCGACGCACACCTTGGTCGATCACTGGCGGAAAGTCTGGCCACCGCGCGCCCGGCAGCTGTCTGACAGTGGTGCCGAAGTCCCGCCGCCAATCGCCCATGAGCTGCCGGATGTCCGTATGCGGCCAGTCGTATTCATGTCCGTCGCCGACGAGGAATTCCGGCAGCGGCGCATGCTGGTCGCGGATCATCTGGCCCAAGGGGCCGTCCCAGAGTACGGCCTTCGTCCACACAGCATTCCGGTCGGCGAAGGTGGCTTGCGCCTCTTCAGGTGTGTCCTCGTCCCTAAGCTGGCGCAGACACAGGCAGCAGGGCGCAATCCGGCGATCTGCAAACAGGCGCTGATACGCGGCGAGGGGACTGCCGCCAATGTAGATGAGCCACACCCGGCGTTGATGGTGGCCAATGTTCCGGCCCAGCAGCTTCGCCGTCACCCACGGGGCGCCCGTTTCCGTTCCCGCCCAAAGCCAGTCCAGCTGCTCCTGCACAGCAGCGGGCAGGATGTCCCGATCCAGCGCCCCGGCGTAATCCGGGTTGCCCGCTGGCAGGCATTCAAGACCAGCGCCGACTTTGGTTTGGCGATCCCGGATCAGGTTGAATGCGGCGGTGAACTGCTCCCGGTTGAAGCACGGATCAACGTATATAAACAGGCTGCACAGGTGCGTGAACCGGAACAGCGGCTCCCAGTCAAAGCCGCTGTTGAGGTAAACGAACGCCTTGGCCCGACCGGCCTTGAGTTCAGCGAGTTGGAGCACAAGTTCAGCCTCGGCTTGCGCAGTTAAATCGACGGGGTCGAGGATGGTCGCGCCTGCTTTTGCGATGTCAGCTTTGTCTAACATCGTTTACCGGTTTGTTCTGCTTCAGCAATTCAATTATTTCCCAGTGGTGGTAATGCATCGCATAATTGAATGGCGTTTTGCCAGTGTTGGTAGTGGCATGGACTTCGGCCCCGTGGGCCAGCAATAGTTCCGCTTCTTCCTTAAAACCGTTCGCTGCTGCCACGTGCAATGGCGTCTGGCCGTCGCTGTCCTTGGCATTTATTTCAGCCTCGTGGACCAGCAATAATTTAATAACGTCCATTTGCCGTCGCACCACTGCAAAGTGCAATGGTGTCAGGCCCTGTTTTTTTATCGTGGCATTGACTTCGGCTCCGCTGGCCAACAGCAATTCCACCACTTCTTTGTGACCATTCATCACTGCTCCGTGCAAGGCTGTTGCGTTCAATTCTTTTTTATTTTTGGTAAACACCAGATCGGGATTGCTTGCGAGGAGCATTTTGACTTTTGCCAAATCACCAACCTGTGCAGCCTGATGAAAACCAGCCAGCTCTGGTGGTTCCTGAATGGCGAACAGTTTTCCTAAAAAACTCATATCTAGTGTGGTTGATATCTTTGGGTCGCAGCATTGCCGCAGTTCATTGTGCGTCTTTTTTGAGCGTGCCGTGGCGCTGCGCACACGCGCAGCGCCACGGACACGTGATTGTTTTTACTATCCGTTCCGGTATGTGATGCCGCACATTCCTTGCGAGTTCTTCGTGCAGCCACATGCCGCATTGAGAACGTAGCGTTTTGCTTTCATTTTGAGTTTCATTGCTTTCACCTCCTTTCCATTATCCCACCTTTTCAAGGCTGGAAAAATCAGTCCGGCTGTTGGCCCGCTGGACGCCTGCCCACGCACGGGCAAGCTCACAGGTGTAGGGGCTTGGCTTGCGGATGTCACCGTGTTCAGCCAGCCATGCGCCGGGACAACGACTGCAAAAGGCGAGTTCCGGGCAGGCGTTGCACGGTGAAATGTCGCGCAACTTGATCGCCCCGAATTCGGCAAAGAATGAGGATTTGTGCCAGACCTCTGCCAAGGAGTTTTTCGGCCATTGACCGAGAGGCATATTGAGGCCGATGCAGGGCCGAATCGTGCCGTCTGGCGATACTGCCAATCCAGAAGCACCAGCACCGCACAGACTGGCTTCAGGGGATGGGCCGATCATGGCGGACATTGGCTCGTCACCCACAAAGAGCTTGTAGTAGCGCGAAGAGAAGATGTCGTCCAACACCTCCCGGTCCTCGACGCGGTGCGCCAGCGGCGAGAGCTTGCCGTCGTTCTTGGCCGTGATGCTCAAGTCAAATTGGTATTCACAACCCAGTTCCTTGGCCAGCGCCTCGATCTCCCGCCAATGGGGCGCGGTGGTTTTCATCAGCGGCGACTTCGTGATCACCGGTATCCCCGCTGCCCGCAGCGACCGAATGGCGCGAACAGACTTTTCGAACGACCCCTTGACCAGCGTGATTCCATCGTGGAGTTCTGGGCGCGCTGCGTAGATGCTGCAACCGACCGAGCGCGGGGAAATAGCCACGATGGCGTCGAGGATTTCGTCGTTAAGCAGCGTCAGATTGGTCGTGATGGAGGTGACGAGGCCGTGCTTTTTTGTCAGCCCAAGGATGCCGACAATATCCTTCCGGGAAAACGCCTCGCCGCCGGTGAGTTGGATTTGCAGCCCGCCCATGCCGACAAATTCGCCCATGAGCGCGTCAATCTGCTGGAGTGACAGTTCCGGGAGCCGTGTTTCTTGCGGCAGGTAGCAGTGGACGCATTTCTCGTTGCAACGGTAGGTGAGTTCGAGAACCAAGTTGTAGAGGATGTGGTGATCGGCCATGAACTGGCCGATTGCAAGTTCCGGGTTCTCGGTCGCATCCACGGCTTTCTTAACAGAAGGCTCGCTGGTGGGGCTGCTCTTGTGGCCGTTTTGATCAGCGCGCAGCGGGGCAATAAGATTGGAATTCCTCAGATCAGCAACAAAGCCTGCCAGCGTTTCATCTGCCTCACTTTCTGGGTCACCTTCAAACGTGCCGTTCTGCAAAATATATTCCCGCGCCGGTTGCGTTTGGCCATCCGCCTGAAAGATTCTCCGCCAGACCTCGGCGGAATCGCCCTCGAAGAAAACCACGGACTGGCTGGGGGTGTGGTAGGCAACGCTGGCGCGCTCGCCGTTTGGAAGGGCGTAGTAGCGGCTGAAAACACCCGACGGGAGGCGACGTTCGTTGATTTTCATATTCCTTGGGAGACTGTTTATTATTGAGCGATGAAAATTCTAGCCACCGACTTTATCGGGTCGCTTGAAGACACGCATCCCATCAACCGCATCCACTTCCTCGCTCCAAGGCCAGTCATGCCCACCTTCATTGACGACATATTCCGGTTTGCTGGGATTGAGATCGACTGCCCGGCCCAAAGCCCCGCCATACACTCTGAAATCGTCCCATCCGCAACCAAAGCCAATACCGCAGTTGAGCGTGCAGAGCATATACGGGGCGATTTTCTGTTGCGTAAAGACTTGCAGATAAGTTGCGACGCCCTCAGCTCCGAGGTAGATGAGGTTCAACTTCCGAACCTGCCCGTTTCCTAATTCACCCCGCAGCACAACTCTGCGCCCCCAACCCGTCTTGACGGAACACATGCGGTAGGTATGCCGGTATCGTGCAAGTTCGTCCTCATTCAGGAAATCTGGCGGAGCAACCGTGCTGGCAGCTGTGAGTTCTTCTGGCGTGATAACGGATTCACTTTCGCATTCAAGTGCGACAGGGATGTTTTTAAGTTGGGTCGCTAAAGCGCCCTCGTGGTCACGATACCAATCACAATACAGGATCGTTTGACAGTTGTATTTTCCGGGCGAGGTAAACTTCACCAATGGCCGCCAGTCAAACGCACATGCGGGGTAGAACAGGACCCGCGTAGTTTTTAGCAGCGTTGAAACGTTGAGAGTCGCAACGTCCCTAATCTCTGGCTGCTGCTGAGGCTTGACGTCTTTCAAGTAGTCCAACGGGTTAACGCCGTCTGGGTCGCTGTGTCTGTTTGCCATGTTTGCCTTTCCTAGCGCAACACTGGACACAGCCTGAAATGAAAGGGCGCGGACTCGTCGCACCCCTCTCTGAGGCACCGCGAAGCGCCTGTCTGATGAGTGCTTCAAGCCGCGCCGATTGGCGCGTACTTGAGCTTTGGTCATCAGACTGTGAAAATTCGCGGTTTTCAGAGAAGACCGTAGCCTTGCTACGCTAAATTTGTTTGAGTTCTTTTTTTCTACATCGTTTTCTTAACTAGTTGCAGTCCGGTTATACGCCCACCGGATGCCGCCCGCAAGCTTCATCGTGTTCACTCCGGCAGGCACAGACCTGTACCGCAGCTGTTCAGGCTATTGCCAGCAGGCGTGCCTCGCGCCATATTCTCCACGTCATGCCCACCGACCGTAAAGTTCTTGTTCCTCACCGAACCGTGACGCGCCGTCAGCGCCCGTCCATCCTGCTGGTGGACGATGAGGCTGTCGTGCGCCTGCTTGTTCGTACACTGCTTGAAATACATTTTGCGGCGAAGGTGGTTGAGGCCGCATCCAACGCGCAGGCGTTCCGGGCGGCCAAACGCCGGACGTTTGATCTGGTTATCACCGATTACGGCGGGTCCGGCGGCGACGGATTGGCCTTTTTGCGTCAATTCAAAGCACTGTATCCGGGGGTACCGGTGGTGATCCATTCCGGCCAAGTGGCGGCGATCCGGCAGCGGGCGCGGCGGTTGGGTGCCAGCGCCTGTATTCAGAAGATGGTCACGCAACCAAGGCTGAAGATCATTGAGCGGGTGCTTGCATCAGCCTAGCCGGACGAGCGTGCGCGGCGCTGACGGGCAATACAAGCAGCACGCTTATTGGCGATCAGCGGCCCGGCCAGCGCCACGACTTCCTCGCCCGTCATCCGCTTGCGTTCGAGGAGTGCTCTGGCCACGACTTGAATGACAGGGAACAGCCTCCGCACCAAGCGCTGGGTGACGCGCCAAAGCCGCCTAGCCCGCCTTTTGACAAGAATTTCAATCTCAGCATCTATCGGGCATCTAAATTTGCCAGTGTTTTTGTCCAAGATGCGTTCGTACTTGAAATAGTAATGCAGCAATCCACCGGCGTGGTTCGCATCATCCTTCACGCCCTCACGAGACACCGATGGGAATACCCTGCGGTGCCCGACAAATCCCGAATAACACGAAACAATTAGTCTGCTCGCGTAGCGAACTTGGGCAGGACTTTTCAGCAGCACCTCGTGTTTTTTCATATTAAACATAAGCCCTCCGCTGCCATCCGGCGTGATGAACAACTGGGTAAACGGAATTTCGTAATAGACGGAAACGACCGCGTGCCCAGCTTCGTGGACGGCTATGGGCCAAAGCTCCGAAGTGGACATCGCAGGCCGGGCTGAATCGACGATTGGCAGTTCAAGTTCTGGTTGGTGCGCTGCATTCATTTCCGGCGGGCATTTTACACCCAACTCTCAGCGGGTGTCATGGACAAGAAAACGAATCACTTGTCCAGTTTGGTGGCGATCACGCTCCCGCCAGCCGCTGGCGGCATTTCCGGGCAAAGTCCTCGTCGCGCTCGAAGCCAATGTAGTGCCGATCCAGTTGCCGGGCCGCGAGGCAGGTGGTTCCGCTCCCGCAAAAGGGATCAAGCACGAGGTCGCCCAGCTTTGTGGATGCCGCGACCAGCGTCCGCATCAGGGACAACGGCTTTTGGGTTGGGTGCCAGCGGCCCTCCGCCTCAGCTACTCCGGCGGTCACCGCCGGGAACTCCAGCACGTCCATCGGCTTGCGCCCGCCGTCATGGTAGCGCTTCTGTGTTTTACCGTTTCGTCGGACCCCATACTGCGACGTTGAGTCGTCATGGGCCACGCGGCTGGTGCTGGTGTTCTTCGAGTACGGCACGCGGACCTCGTCCAAGTTGAACACGGGATTGCCTTTGTGCCCGTATACAATGACCTGACTGTTCCAGCCGAACGTCTGGTGGCCGATGTTGCTGGAGTTGCGATAAAACCACGTGAGCCAGCGCGGGCGCAGCGGCTTGAAGACCCCCCACATTTCGGCGGTCACCTCGTTGTTGCCGAACCAGAAAAAGCTGCCCGTCGGCTTCAGGATGCGCAGCGCCTCCCGGACGATCCGCTCGGCCAGCTCCCGGTCCATGACATCCCAGCCGCCTTGGCCGACGCCATACGGCGCATCCGTGATGAGCGCGTCCACGCTGCCGTCGGGAATCTTCGGCAGGAAGTCCCGGCAGTCGCCGGTGTGGATTTTGTCCCTCATCCAGCGCAGGCCGGTGGAGTCGCTTCCGGGCGATGAATCCGCCGGGTTCGCCCACGCTGCCGTCGGCAGGGTTCTCACGGCTTCCTCGGCGTCTCTGGCCGTCACAGACCGGCCCTCCTTCGCTGCCCGATCGACGGCCATGTCCCACGCCTGTTTCCGCTGGGCCGGGAGCTTGAGGCGGCTGAGCGGGCGGGCCTGTGCCTCGCTTTCCGGCAGCCGCTTCGTGTCTACACTTGTGGACAAATCCGCGACCACCTCCGAGGCCGCGCACAGCTGATAAGCGCGGGGGCGGCTCAAGTCCCACCGGGCGGCACAGTAATCTTCAAACGTGCCGTAGCGCTGCCGGTAGAGCCGTTGGTCGCGGATTGCCCGGAGGGCGAGGCCGACCTCCCAGAATGATTTCAAGCCCTTGGCAATCGTCCGCTCCGCCCGGACCAACTGACTGTGCTCGCGGACGGTGAGCGTGGGTGGAGTGCCGGAAAGCTGGTCGCTGTTGTTCGCTGCCATGGCAGGTGCTCAGGTAAAGACACGAGTCATGCCAAGCCAATGAGCTAATTGCCGCCTGCGCTTCCATGTCCACTGGGCCACGCTACTTTTAGGCAGCACCACCAGCTGGTCGTCACTCCATGCATTCCCCATAGCCTGCTGGATTACGTCAGCAAGTGCTACCAGCCGGGCTTTTTCGATCGTCTTGGGGGCGTCCGATGAACAGACGATCACCAGCTTCAAAGTTTCTTTGCAAAGTTTGAGCGTTTCGGGCAGCCACCGGTTCAGCCCGTCTTCGAGGAGACTGTTGTAGGAGCGGAGCAGCGGGTACTCGTTATTGCCCGACTCGCGGTCCCACTTGAGCAGGGTTGTCGGCGCATACGTCGCCCAAGGTGACACATCCACGTGGGCGGCGCAGAGGTGGTATGGACACTGGAGATAAGCCATTGCCTGCTGAAGGTCAGCGAACCAATGATGCGGCGTGATGGTCGGCTCGCGGAAGTAGCTCAACAAGCGCTTTGCCAGATCGTCGGCGTTGATTTGCCGGGGCCAACGACCAGCCTCGTCGAACTCCGTGCTGGACGGGTTAAGCCCAACAGTGATCACCCGAGCCTGCTGGATTGCGCCAAAGAACGGAACCGGATGCAACGGGATGTCTTGGGAAATTATTTTGCCGTGCCGCTGCCTTAACTGATCCGACTCCGACTGTAGACGGCGAATGTATTCGACCACCTGCTGGCTGACTGTTTGGGCCGCATCAACCGTGGATTCAAGTTTCAGGGTCTTTTCCACGGCCTGCATGAACGAGTGCTCGCGGTTCACCAGCACGATGGCGGACGGCTTGGACATGACCGGGAGGTCGTCAATGGCCACGTCCGGCTTTCCGGCAAAACTGGTGAAGAACCCTGCGATGCCGTGCTTGACCGCCTTCTGCTGCGCGTATTCAGCCCCGCCCGCCGACCACAGTTGCACGGCGTGTCCGGCGGCTTTCAATTTTTTGAGTCCGGCCACGGCGTCAGGCACGAGTTGACCATCCTCGGTCAGCAGGGTGTCGTCGACATCAATGCTGATGCTGAGGGCCATGACGGTCGCTAGGGTGTATTGATCACAGAAAAGAAAAACCCACGCCCCTCTTTCCAGTGCTCCGCCCTGCCTTCTGCGACCATGATCACGAGCATTTCCAAGGCGTAATGATCAAGTTTGTACCCGTAGTGGTAAGGCAGGCGATATTGCTTGGCGAAGGCCGCAACCCGCTCTCCGACCTCGGCCATCGTCACCGTTTGGCCACGGCACAGGTCGTGGAGGTGGTTAACAGCCGCCGCCGGGATACTGGTGCGATGCTCCATGCCCTTGGAGTCGATGTGGGCGACGACATAGTTGCCGCCATCGGCGTAGACATGCCGCTCATTCCGAACTTCCACTTTGGCAATCAATTCCATGTTTGATCGAGCATGCCGCAGAGAATTGGCCCGCCAATCTTTAAGTCGTTCCGGGCGGGGTCTGCGGGCTTGAAGGTTTATTGTTTTGCACGGCTGCCAGCAGTCCTTCCAAAAAGTGTTTCCGTTTATAGCGCCACTCCGGCTTGTCATCCGCAGCGAGCCAGACTTTTAGGGCTTCCTGAAATTTCCCCGGCTGGCTTTGAACTTGTTTGGCAAAGTCCTCCCCGATCTGGGCTTCTACCTCGTCGTAGCTAACCTCGCTTACCGTCGCCACGCCCTCCAAGGTTTTGAGCGCAGCGTGAATATCCGTCAACGCGGAATCAAGTGTGTCTAGGGCGTCGTCGCGCTCATCCTTCTCTTCAGCGTTCTCGAAATCGTCGCACGCCATCTGAGCCTCATCGAGGGCGGATTCCAAGGTGGAAACCGCGTCATCAAACTCTACCACAGCATCCTCTGTGGTTTCTGTTGGCTCGGAATTGGCCAATAAATCGGTGGCGTCTGTAATGGCCTGCTGAATGTCTGGCAGCTTCGCCTTGGTGATTTTGGCTTTCGAGAGTTCGCTGAATTTATCGATGAGGCTTTTCATGATTCAGGGTAGTGAGTTTAGTGTTGTTGGTTTTTCCATGTTTGTCGCTGTCATCTTATTCCACCAGCGCCTTCAAAAAAGCATCCTTGGCGTCCGCGTAGAACTCGATGCTGATCTTGGTCGCCAGCGCATCCGGTAATTCAAACAACTGTTTGCGCGCCGATATCGGCATCAGCAGCGTGACGGCGCCTTTTTCCACCGCCAGCTCCGCCACCGCCACCGGATTGGGAATCATCTCCACCGACCCGCCGAGATTCAGGGAGCCGACGACGATCAGCCCGCCTTTGATGCTGCGCTCGATCAGCGCTCCGCACAGGGCCACCAGCACGCCCAAGCCAATGCCTTGGCCGGACGTGTCGGCGTCTAGGGCGCGCAGCTGCACCGAAAACTCATGCGCCCGTGGATCGCGGTCGCCTACCAGTTCCTTCGCTCTCGTATACAGATTCTGCTCGCCGTACCGGACGCTCTCGCGGAATCCGGCGGCCACGGGTGCGTTCAGAATCTTCACGCCTCCGCCCGGCCCTGCCGTCGCTTCCAGCCGGTACAGCGCCGGACTTGCACCGTTGCCGCCGGGGCTGATGGTCCAGACTTGGCCCGGTGGCAGCGGATCGCTTTCGATGCCTTCATCGCTGTGCATCTCCGGGGTTGAAACGAATTGCTCAACGCCGTCTACACCGAGGTGATAGCTGAAGTGGGTGTTGCGGAACTCGGTGCGGAATACCCGCTTCTGCTGTTCCTTCACGCGCCGCCGGGATTCGAGCGCCAGCCGGATGATCTGTTCCAGCTCGGCGTCCGGGATGACCATGGCGGGATCGGGGAAGAGCAGCTTGAGCAGCCCGCTGACGGTCTTGTTTACCGCCTCGATGTCGCGTCCGCTTAAAGCGCCGCCCCAGTTCACCCGGCCTTGCAGGGACGATATCCGGCTGCCGTTGCGCAGCTTGTTCCAGCACTCGGCCAGAAAGTCACTGACCAGACCAAAGTGCTCGGTCAGGTGCTCGCGGGCGCTGACTTTCGGGAAATCCCAGCCCGGCACGAAACAGTGTAGACGATCCATGAAGGCGGTGTTTGAGCGCATATCCGGCGGCAGCGGACTGAGCAGGTGACCAATCCGCTGCTGCTGGTTCACGTCCACATCGAAGTTGCCGACCATGACCATGCTGCCGAACGCCCGGATGCTTTCCTTGCCGCGCGAGAACTCGCCGGAGGCCATATAGCCCTGCATAATGGTCACCCCATCCTTCTGATCGAAGGTGATTTTGGATATCTCATCAAAGCAGACAACGTCGTAGTGGCAGACCAGACCGCGCTGGCCATTGGCATTGTTTACAAACATCTTGGCCACGGTCGCCACGCCCGAAACGAGGTGCGAATACGGCGAGATTTGCTGGAACAGATGGCTTTTGCCGGTGCCGCGCGGCCCCAGCTCAACCATGTTATAGTTCGGCTCCACAAAGGGGATCATGCGCAGCAGCATCACCCACTTCGCCCGTTCCGTGAGCGCCGACGGCTCGAAGCCAATCGAGCGCAGGAGAAAGTCAATCCACTCCGTCAGCGTAAACTTCTGGCGACCCTGTTCCAGCGTCTCCAGCACGTTCGGCTTGGAAAGCTGGATCGGGCGCAGGCTTTCAATGGCAAAGGGGCGTCCGTTCTTTTCCTCGGCAATGGCGGCGTCATAGGTCAGGGTGACTTCGGAGTAGAAGCCGTCGGTCAGCATCCGCTCGTTGTCATGTACGAGCTTGTCCTCGATGCGGACATCCTTGAGGGCGAGGCTGGGCAGCTCGGCGATGAAGCAGTCGTTCTTGGCGTCCAGCCGGGCCTTCACGATGTCGATCAGCTTCACCGAACCCTTCTCGCGGGCACGCGCCTTGAACAGCTCCGCGTCGACGGTGCGCACCGTCCGGTCTTTGAGCTGGCGCTCGACGATTTGCAGCCCTTCCTCGATCTCCTTTTCGTCGATCGTGGCGCAATACCGCCCGAGCAGGAACTCGACGACGTACGTCGGCACCGGATACTGGCGGCTGTATTTTCGCACCAAATCCTTGCGCACCAGATAGCCTTGAAAGGCCGATGCGCCCAGTTTGTCCAATCCATCTGTGTTCATATCATTGATCTCCTCCGACCATCGTCGGCTGTTTGCAAATAACCCGCCCGGCGGCATCGATCACCACGATGCTCGTCGCCGTGCCGATCAGGTTTTCGTCTTCCACCAGCAGTCCGGCTTTGCCTTCACCGTCAAAGGGCTTGGCCTGTGTGATGCTGGTCTTTGCATCGTTCGGCTTGGCTCGCAGATCGGCGGTTAATCCCGCCACCGGCGGCTCGATGACGAGGCGGCAGCGCTGGCCCAGCCACTGCACCGTCTCGATCTTGACCGTCACCGCCTTTCCGCCCCCGGCCTTGCGGAAGGTCAGGTCGGGCGTCACGCATTCCTGCGGACTCAACCCGCCGTGGGCGTATTCGGTGCCGTTGGTGAAACAGTATACGCCGGGCGCGCAGGCCACCGCCTGCCGGGCGTCCCAGAACCAGCCTGCCGCCGGTACATCCGCCTGTGCGCCCTCCTTGATGACGGCGCAGCGGGACCAGCGGCATTCCACCAGATATTTTTTGAGCGGCAGCGACGGCAGTCCGCCGGGCGCCAGCAGCCAGCCGTGGTCGGTGACCACGCGCACCGAGCGCCAACCGGCTTCCAGCAGGTGAATGATCCGTTCCAACACATGGTCGATCTGCTCTTCAATCTGTCCGGCCAGCCGGGCCTCTAGTTTGTGGCCCAAGGCATCGAATTCACCATGCTCCGTCCACGCTTTGGCGTCCTCGCCGGTGGGGGTGCCGGTTTCCAGCCCGTGCAGTATCTGATGTCCGGTGGCGGCGATGGCCGTCCGTAAACGATCCGCCGTCACGGGCTTTCCGCTCTCGGTGATGACCGGACAAAAGTCGGCCCCGGCGGCTTCACCGGCCACGCCGAGCGCGGCAGGGGTCACCGCAGGCTTGGCCGTGGGCGTCACCGACGGCAAGGCGGACAGGCGATAGCCTTCCGTGTACAACAGGTGCCGCTCGTGCGCCCGCGCCAATAACCGCTGGGCGACGTCAAACCGCAGACCGTCTACAAACATCAGGCACTCACCGGGTTCAGCGGTCACCAGCCGGTCTTTTATTTCTGCTCGGCCCGGAAGGGGGTGCTTCTGCGCCGCCTTTTGAAAGTTGCGGGCCGAATCATCCAGCCAGCCCAGATAGACGCAGCGTATGGCTGCTTGGACGGCGGCGATGTCGTCATTGGTCTTAACACAGGCCAGCGCCCGCAGCACGGCGTCATCAGCCCGGTAGCCGGTTTTGGCATAGCTGGCCGCCACCGCATCCGGCGAGTCGCCTACCAAAGGCAGGGTCGTGTTTTCGGCCAGTGTAAACAAATGCTCCAATGCGAGGGCCATCGGGCTGTAGCCCATTTTGGCCCAGACCCACGAACGCCGCCCACCGTGTTCTTCGTTGAGCTTACGGATGCTTTTACGTCCTTCTTCTGGCGGTTGCTTGGGCAGCGTGAGCAGTGTCGCCCGCAGGTTCTTTTCATCCCTCTCGTTTTCATCCGGCCATGAATCCCGATCCGAGAACAGCTCTAGCACGCTCGGCTTGGCCCGCCGCAGGGCTGCCGGTATGCCCGGATAGAGCGACGGTGATTCCGTAAACCGGCGCCACGCCTCGGCCCACGCCGCTTTCCGCAAGCCGAGCCGCTCGGCTCCCACCAACTCGCCTTCGCTCACTGGATCAAAACGAAACTCCTCTTTGCAGCGCGAACAGAAAGCCTGCCAGTGCGCCGAATCCCAGCTTTCGCGCGCCTTGGGATTGCTGATCCACGCCAGCAAATCGCGCACGGTGTCACCGACCATCAGCTTGTCAAAATCGTTCGACTCAAGTTTGTGGCCCCGCAGCGTTGAAATCGGCGTCGTGGCCAGCATGTCCAGCGCGCCCAGCAAGGCGATGTGTGTGGACTTATCGCGGCTGATATCCAGACCGAGGCCACCGTTGTCCGCCACCATGAACGCTTCCAGTGTCCAGTCCTTGCCGTTGACGTGCGTCCAGACCGTGCCGCGATATTGCAGCTCCACCAGCGGCTTCAGCTCGTCCGGGCACTCTTCCGGCGACCGCAGCAACTGGCGGCTCACCTTGGGCAGGTACAGAATTGGCACCGCTTTTTCCGGCAGCTTCAATTCCGGCATCGCGCCGTCTACAACGCACCGCAGCCAGATGGCAGGCCCAGTGCGCTGTTCCGGCTGGTAATCGCCCAGTGTCAGTAGTTCCGGCATCAGAGCGCGCAGGCGGTTTACGATCGGCTGCCATTCGCCCTCGGTGTCCGTCCAGAGAATGGCGGCGGGCGGCAGGCTGTCGCCGGAGTTGTAGCGACCCGCTGCGGCGAGGCTGTCTTTGACCGCCTCGATGAACGTCCCGCTCTTGATATGATGGTTGTTGGGCATCAGCTTTTCTCCGCCTTTTTCAAATGAACATCATTCACGCGGTCGCCGTAGGTGCTTCCGCTGTAGAACCACGGATATTCCGCCTTGTCCCGCTTCGGCTCCTTGCCGCGATCCTTGTCCCACTTGATGTTCGGCTTGGTGCGCAGGATGCCCGCGCTCTTTTTACCGCCGGGGATGTCGTTGGCGAGGAACGGACGGATGTTCATCCGCACCCCATCGTTGATATCGGGATTCCAGCCGACGGCCTGCTGCGAGAGCGGCTTCCAGCGCACGAAAATGTCGTATGGCGGCTCGCCGTCGTGGATGGCTTCTAGCGTCTCCTTGAGGGCCAATGCCGCTGCCAGACGCTCGTCCGCGCCTTCCTCGGGGTGCTTCGGATCGACGCCGTGTTTCTGCCGCGTGATCCAATCGCCGAGGTAGCTGTGCGTCAGGTTTTCCAGCGTCCGTCGGCCCTTGCCCTTTTCACCGGCCAGCTTGTGGTAATTGACCAGCGCGTGGAAGCCGTCGCGCTTGCGGCCATCCCAGACGTGCCAGATGAACGGGCGCTGATGGAACATGTCGCAGTGCTGCTCAAAGAAATCGTTCCGCAGCCATTCTTCCAAGTCCGCCGCATCCGAGCCGCTGGCGCGGATCAGCTCCTGCTCGGTCTGCGCTTTCCAGTCCTTGCCGTAGACAGTGGCCAGCAGCTTGCGCAGGCGCTCAGCTGCCGGTTCTTCGCCGCGCACGGATGGAATACAGACGATGCCGTCGTCGTCAGCGAACTTCTCCAAGCCATCCTCCTTAAGCGCCGGACAATCGGGGAAGCTCGAACCGGTCTGGCGCGGCCACTGGTAGCCGAGCAAGCGCGCCACGGCGACGTGCAAGGGATGGTCTGAATCTTTGGGGTGACCGTTGAACAGCCACTGCGTCGGGTCGCTGGAATACGGCTTCGGCAAGCCGTTCGGATATTTCTTCGCCGCCACCTTCTGCCAGTGCTCAAGGTCGAAGGGGACTTTGACAACTGTTGCGCAAGTAACCCCAAGCTTTTGATCAACTTTGCGAATCTCTTGAACGAACGATGCGCTCGAGCAGAACGCCCAAATCGCTGGAAAAATTTGCGAGTGCGTGGGAATCAGGACGTGAACATTACCATCGAAAGGCTCACCTGTATAAACCGTAGCGGGGAGCCTGCTCATAGGCGCGATACCAACGCCATAATGATTCCATGCTTTCATTCCTTGCAGCCGTCCACCGATGGAATCAACCTCCTCCTCAAATGTAGGAAAATCCATGAGTTGGTGTTTGCCAGCGACGAGAGCAGTGTCCTCGATTGATCCTTGTAGAAACTTCCATTTCGTTGGCGCAATCGGATTTTCCCAGAATAGACGGACAAAACGAGAGCGGTCTGCTGGCATCAATCCTTGGGTGGCAAAAGCATACTTTCCAAGCAAAGGAAGTTTTGAACCTTCAGTTAAGATAAATCTGTGATCAGGGTTGTTCAGTTGTTCATTTTGAAGAGTAATGTGTGTTTCGACGGACTGAATTGCTGACGCTTTCTCACTGGGCTTGGACGCGGAAGAAGCGTCCAGCCCGCAAATGCGGTTCTCCGGTGAAAGCATGCGTCTGCTTATACAAATGAGGGCAACATTTACAACCTCACCACTAATAGTCTCAAAAGCACCCGTTCCCAAACGCGCAACACAATTCCAACTTGTAGTTCTCAACATTCGCTCCCGAAAATCTTCATATGCCCCTAGAAACAGCCAGCCTTGAGGTTCAACTAGAGCAACGGTGCAGTCTGGTGCGCAGAAATCTAAGCTGCGCTGTAAGAAAACAGTGGCTAAATCATGCCTTGCGTCATAAGCATACTTTTCGGAAAAGTCAGCTAATGCTTCTCCCTGATTCCTTCTCCCAAGGTAAGGCACGTTGGTGGCGACGAGCGTGAACTGGCCCGCAAGAATTTCCGCCGCTTTGACCAAGCCGCGCGCGGTCACGGCCATTTCGTGTGCGTTGTCGTCGTTGGCTTCCTGCGCCAGCGCTCTTTCCAGCAGCGGCTGGAGTTTGCCGAAATCTGCCTCAAGCAGTTCGTCATGAGCGACTGAAGGATTGATGAGGCTGCCTAGGATGGGAGCGTTTTTGAAAAGCCGGTAAAGGCGCGCCATACCATTCTTGGCATAGCCGTCATCACCGGCAATTTTAACCCAGTCCGCCTCGCGGGTGTTGGGCGCAAGCCCAGAGCAGGCAAGATTCATCGCAGGCAGCTGGCAGTAGCCCACGCGCCGCCATGCGGCCAGCGCCAAGTTGAACGCGCCGATCTGGGTGCAGCGCGGGTCAATCTCCAGACCGAACAGGTTGTCCCGGATGACCGCCGTCACCGCCGCCGCTTCGGCCAGTTTCTCTTCGGCCATGCGCAGCGCTACCATGCGCTCAAACATCGCTACCTCGAAGTGTCCGCTGCCCATGCACGGATCGAGGCATTTGATTTCCTTGGCCGTCTTCGGCCAGCCGTCGAAAGTTCCGGCGGCGGGCGTCCATTTGCCGTCCTTGCCCTTGATGAAGCGCAGGTACTTCCACGCGCAGCCCGGCAGCGCAACGGCCCGGCGGAGTTCATCTTCGCTCTTCGCGCTTTCGGCGAGCTTGGGATTGGCCGCCAGAACCTTACCGGCGTGCCATGCGCCGAGCGTGTTGTCCAAGAGGAAGTCCACCATGTAGTCTTCCGTAAATAACTGCGTGACCGACGGCAATTCGTCCGCGCCGATCTTAACTTCCGACTCGTTCACTTCCTTTTTACGTTCTGTTTGCCAGAACTGGTAGCACCAGCCGAGGCTGTCGCTGGCCGTAAACGTCTCCTTGGCCAGCGCGTCGAGCATCGCTTCCAGCTTAAGCTGATCCTCGCGCGCCAAGGGCACTTGCAGCACCGGATCATCGGCCCGGAAGATTTCCGGCAGCATCGTCTGCGCGTAGCGCCCGGCGAGCGCCCAGAGATTGGTCTTCGCGTCCTTCGCCAGCTCCTTGACTTCTTCCAAACTGACGGCCACGCCCATGTCCGGCTCGATCAGCAAATGATTCTCCGCCAAGAAGCGCGCGAACAACATCCGGTGCCAGTGCTCGTAGCCGCACTCCTGAGCGATATGGGCGACGGAAAGCTGGCCTCTGGTCTCTTGGGTGTCGCCAAGCTGCCGCGCCCGCGCCCGGAGCTTGTTGCGCAGCGTACGCTGTTCCGGCGACATGTGCCCATAAGGTTCATGGTGCGCCACAGCCAGCGCCTTGAGCGCGTCCGCTGCCGCCCGTTCTGCTAAATTGCGGGCGGCGATACATGTCCGTTCCAGCTTGGTGCGTAGGTCAGTGGCGAGGGTGCTCATATCCATTTAGCCGGTTTTTGCAGCTGAATTCCGTCGGGCTTAACGACTGGATCAGGCAGTTGATTTTGACGCAGCGCGGCTTCGCTAATGCGAAACCATCCATTAGCCTCTTTTTTCAGCCGTTCTGAAACTCGGTTTGGCGGGAAGGCAATAACGACGCGCTTCTTCGGAAACAGACTCCGCACTTTGAGCACTGGCCCAGTCAGGTCACTGTCCGCTGAAATCATCAACGCGGTATCGAACCTGTCCTCGTGCGCGTCTACCAGCAATTCCATGGCGATGTTTACGTCCGTCATTTTTTCTTCCTGCTTCTGCCACTTTGCCCCGCAGGCGCGGCATTGAACGGGTTTAGAAAGGTAATGACCGAAAAAGACGGAGGTTTGCGGCAAAGTGCCGATGGCCTCCAAATAGGTATTCTGACGCTTGTCTTGATCCGGGTCAGAGGGTGTGGAGGAAACGCGGCTGGTAAAATATTTGACGTGCTCCAACTGCTGCGATGGCTTCAGCAAGGCGATGGAAAACTTTTGCAAATCGAGCCAATAGTAACGACGCCAGCCATTTGACCGGATGCCAAAGTATAGATTGAATCCGTCAATGTAGGTGATGACGCGTTCCATAATGTTTTAGCAGGTTGAAAAAGGGGCGATTTTGTGCTTGATTGAATTGGGACATGGTTGTAGAACCTTGCCCATCACCCCGCCGGTGATAGTATCACCGGCTCGACGCCCGGCGAAAGCCGGGTGTCTCTTTTTCAGGATGTCACTTCGGGCGTTCATCCCACCACCACCGGCCCTTTCTTTATTTTTTCGAGCAGGTCGGCCTTGGTTGTCTCCAGCCAAGCCGTCACATCGTCCGGCGACTTGAGCGTGCTGCTCGACAGGCTGACCCGCTGGGTCTTGGGTTCGAGCAAGCGCGCTGCCGCGAGTGCCGCCTGCCGGAACCGCTCCGGCAAGGCGTCCGCCGCCGTCGCCCAGACGGCCAGCGATTGAGCCGAGAGTTCCGCTATGAGTCCGGCGTCATCGCCAATGGTCAGTTCCTTTAGTGGCGAGAGGCGCGCATCCTTCAACAGTTGCTCGCACTGCGCCGCTGTGAGCTTCTTCCAGTTGGCATTGGCATCCAGTGCCGTCATTTCACGCTCGTAAACCTCGGTGGCCGCCGAGTGCGCTTTCTTGAGCGCTGCCCGCAGGAGTTTGACCACCTTGCTATGGATGGACGGAACCGGGTCGCCGTCTTCGAGCAACCTGCGCTCGTTGCGCACGGCGTCGGCTTCCTGCTGAAGCTCCACCGCTTCCGGTAGCCCGGCAGCGTAGCCTAAAAGCTTTTCCAGCGTGTCCCACGAGGGCTTACGCTTCTTTGCCAAAGCGGCCAGCGCCTGCCATTTCTCCAGATGCTTTTTCAGCGCGTCGTGCTCGCTCAAAATCGCCGCCAGCATTTCATTTCCAGCCAGCGCGCGAATGGTTTCCAGCACATTGGTGTCCGGGCAGGCGGGCAGCGGCGCGTCGCCCCCGGCTTTGGCGGCAAGGTCGTCCATCGCCGCCAGATATTTTTCCGCCGCTGCGACTTCTTCATCAGCCTTGCAGGGAACCTGCGCGTCTTGGAACAGGCGGCGCAGCTTGATCCGGCTTTTTACGTCGATGGCCACCGTTTCGGAGCGGAAGTCCGTGACGGGTACCTTCGACTGATCCAGTTGGCCCGCCAAAAGCACCGTGCCTTTATGGACGGCGCGGATGTGACCGCTCGTGTGCAAGGTGATCAGCACGGCGTCTACAGCGTCACGCGGCCAGCCATAGGGCGCGTTTTCAAACTGGTCGCGGATGTCCTTGCCCTTCTTGCCGGAGCCGATGGCCGCCAGCACCGCCACGCTAACCGGGTGTTTTTCCGGGTTGTCCTTGTGATCCACCGCCTGTAGCGCGTTGGCATCTTTGCCCTTGGCTCGGTTAATGACGCTGCCCCAGCGGTTGTCGTCGGCATCCCGGAACTGCGGAAACAGCCGGTCGAGCGAGTCTTCGGCGGCGGACTTGACCTTCTCGATCAGATCGAGTCCCAGAACCTCGGTGCCGCCGCCTTTGAACACCTTTGCCGTGCCGATCAGCTCGCGGATGATGCGGTCGCGGTTGCTCTCCGCCGTTGCCCGGCGGGTTTCCATCGCGGAGCGAGCGTCGTTGCCTTCAATGGTCGTCGGCGCACCCTTGAACTCCAAGGTCTGCTTGGCCGCCTCGAACTCAACGATCGCCTTTTTCAAGTCATCGGCGCTGGCTTTGGGAATGTGTACGAAGACGGTCGCGCCGTCGGTTCCGGCCTTTTGCGCGTCGGTCAAGACGACCTTCTCCGCATCGCCCCAGCCATCCCGAATCCAGACCGGCACCTCGGTGCCACTGGCCGCCGGAGCGTCGCTGCCGTAGTGGATTTTCAGGTCACGGGCCGTCTTGCTCAGGCCATGCGTCATGCGCACGCTGTTGAGGGTCTTGAGGCATTCCGCGTTGAGCAGCGCCGCGCGCCGGTTGTTTACCCCGGCCAAATCACCGTTCATGGCGGCAAGCTTCTTGCGGAATTCGTTTTCCCACTCGCCGCTCTCGCGCGTCTGGAGGCTGTATTCATCGTCGATCTTGATGAGCTTCGACTCGGCCACCAGTTTTTCCAGTATCCGGGGAATCTCCCGGCGCAGGCGCGGGCCGTCCTTCTCAAGGTTTTCCACCAGTAAGTCCGCCAGCATTTCCGGCGTGGCGCGAACGCCGATGTCAGCAACCTTTTCGCGCGGCAGCTTGCGGATCAGAAAGATCAACCCGCACAGGCGGCTGGCCAGATTGCCGTCCTCCGTCCCGTCGCGCAGGTTGCGGATGGTTTCGTCCATCTCCCGGGGCAGGAACTGCGAGCGCAGCAGGTCGGCTTGGAGCTGGTCAAAGACGCAGTCGGCGGCCAGCACCGTGCCGAGCGGCTTGTCGGCCAGCCCGCTTACGGCGTCGTGAACGATGCGCAGCTGGCTGCGGAGCTGGGCCGTCGTGCCCTGAACGTCAATGGCCCGCAAGACCTTCTCCCAAAACCGACGGCGAACCGGCAAGAGCGGGTAGTCATCCACCCGGATGCGCTTATCATCGTCCCGGGCGCCAATCTTGGTGGCGGACAGGTGCCGGTCGATTTCCCCAGCGTTGCTGTCGAGCATGTCCTCGATGGCTTTTCTCTTATCGGCCTTTTTAGCCAGTACCACCCGGCGGGTCACCGTCTCCACATCCGCATCGGAAAGCTCGACGCTGATCTTGAAACGGTCGCGCAGGCGTTGCAGGAGCGAATCCTGACCGGCCAGAGCGGTTTGACCGGCGCCAATGAGCAGCACCCGGCTATCAAGCTGTTTACAGATGGCTTCCGCGACCATTTGAACGTCCAGAGATCGCTGGGTGTTGTCCCCGATATAGAGCTGGATTTCGTCGAGCACGATCACCGTGCAGGGCAGCTTGCCGTTCTCTTCCAAGACTTCGCGGATCAATCGGATGAACTCTTCGTCGGTGACGGTTTCGCGCCGGGGAAATTGCGCCCGCAGCGCCTCCTTGGCTTTCCGTTCATCGGAGGCAAATTCAGGGTCGGCGGCCAGCAGGGCTTTGGCCACGACCGGGCTGACATACAGGTCGTTCAGCTCGCGGTAGAAGTTTTTACCGGCGGCCTCGACCGTCTTCTTGACCTTGGCGAACATCCCGTTCTTTTGGAGCCAGAGACAGAACTGTGCCTGCGGCAGCGACTCCGGCAGTTCTTTGGATTTGAAAAGGATGCTCAGGACGGCGATGCGCACGTTCAAGCCGCCGCCCGCCGGTAGCGCGCCCACCGCTGCGTGCAGGCCGCCAAACCGCTGGCCCAGCGTGTCGAGTTCTTTGAGCAGCTCCTTCACCTCGGCGGGCAGACGCGCCAAGCCGCGCGCCGTCTCGCCGGTCTTGGGAAACTTGGTGTCCACCCAGAGGTGGCGCAGCATCTTTTCCAGATGGGATTTGCCGCTGCCGTAGAAGCCGCTGATCCATGCGGCGAGCTGCGTGGCCGAGTTGATGCCGCTGATGTAGGACTCCAGAATCCGCACGATGCCGTCCTTGTACTGCCCCTCGCAGACGAAGTGGGAAAGCTCGTAGCGCAGCGTTTCCAGCTCCTGCTCGGTGGCCGCGTCCTTGACGGCGGCCACGCCGTCATTCAGCAGTTTTGAAGTCGTCGGGTCACGTTGAAACAGTTCCTTGTTTTTAATCATAGTTCGCCTCCGCTATGCAATGTGATGGGTACCGCCAGATAGTTCCAGCCGTCACGGGCATCCAAAAGCCGGTAGTTCTGGTTTTCGTATTCGCCCGGAAAGAACAGCACCAGCCGCCCCCGGATGTCGTTTTCAACTTCCTTGAGCAGCATCGACACGCGGGCGAAGCCGTACAGGCTGGCCACCCCGCAGGCGGCGACCACGGTGTTGTCGTCCGCCTTGGCGTTGGTCAGCGCCTCGCGCAACTGCCCCGCCGCGTGGTGCAGAAAATCTGTCTCGAGCTTCATCGTCAAGTCGAACGGGTTCTGGAAGTACTCTTCGCGGTAATCAGTGGCCGCCATCCAGCGCGCAAAGACCGACGTGAAGTCAAAGGGCAGCCAGCCGTGGCCGGATTCCTTGGTGGCCAGCTCGAAGAGTTCCAGCCGCGCCCGCAGGCGGCGCTCGTCCGTCTTGGGATATACGACGAAAATGGCTTTTTGGGCACCGGCCAGATTGCGCTGCCAAGGCGCTGCAATATGCGACTTGTAGCCCGCCACCAGTTCTTCAATGTGCGCCATGCGTTAGCCTTTTTTCCTTTTCGGTTAAAATCCCATCGAACGAAACCACCAGCATGCCGCCGCCGGACTTGATGTCCAGCAGCCCCAGCCGCTTGGCGTCCATCGCCATGAAGGAGAGATCGTTCGCATCCCGGTCGAGCAGCCGCGCGAACAGCGTCTCAAACAGACCCGGCCCGCGCACGCCCAGCAGGTATCCCATCAGGAGCGCGAAAGCGACCGCGCCCGGCGTCGGCGTGACGGTTAGGCGTCGTTTACGGCTGCGCCCGTCCAGATGCCCGGATTGCGTCCACGACGATGCCGCATTGCGCACCACCTTGTCCAGCGTCGCGTCGTTCAGGCGCCCGGCCACGGCGGCCCGGATGGCGTCCGTGAACTTCTGCCGCGCGATCTCATCGCCGCTGGCCAGCGCCAGCACAGGGGGCGCCGTGGCCCGTAACAGCGGATCGCGCGCCAGTGACAGCAGCAGCGCGATCAGTCCATGCGCTTTTTCGTCGGCATACCAGAAGTGGCGGGCGACGCGGAACAGCGTCACCTTGTCGTCCAGCGTATACAGCTCGGTCAGCCGCTGGAGGGTGATCTTGCGGGTGGATTGGGTGTGCTTGCCGAGACAGTTTTCGGCGACGATGGCGGCCACGTAGTCAGCTCTGGTGGCCTGCGGCCTGCAAACGCGCAGGGCGCCCGACAACTCGTCCAGCATGATGGTGCGGCTGGTGTGCGTGCCAGTATCTCCGAAACGGAAGCCTAACTGCTCGGCCTGCGTTTTGGCGACGTCGGCCACTTGGCCAAGCCCAATTTGGATCGGGTCACGGTACATCGTGTGGTTTGACGGCTGGTTTGCCGTCAAAGTGTCCATGAACCGATTTCAGTGGTCAACAGGAGATTTTCATGGCTGGGGATTGGTTGTAGACACTCGCTTTCCACGGTCACGCGCCCGGCGGCGGACTGCCTGAATTGGCGGGTTGCTGACAGCCGCACGGGATCGGCTTCGCTGACGTCACACCATGGTAAGCTTAACTGGACGTGGTCGCCGGACGTAATCCGCAGCTGCGACAGTTCTGGGTGAACGGTCTGGGACTGCAAAGTGCGTATCACTCACTGGCTAGTGCCGGGAGGGTCTTTCTGGAAGGTCTCCAGCGCGATCAGGAAGGGTTCTTCCAAATCCATGTGCAGGTCATGCTCCGGGGCAATCCGTTTAAAACCGGCGAACATCAGGCACATGAGATGCAGGCCGGTGAACTTTTCCCCCGGCAGCGACTTGAGCGCGTACTTGGCATCAGGTGAGGCGTAGTCCAGCCCGGACTGGCCGACGATGCCGATCTCGAAGGCGACGTCGCGAATCTTCTCCACGGGCAGCCGGTTGAAGCGCTTCAGGGCGTCAAGGCAGTAGAACACCGCTGGCATCTGCTTTTTGCGCAGCAGGTCGGGATTGGTTGTGCCTTCCGTCGGCTGCGTGCCGGTGATTTCATGACTGCCGGGATCGGCGCACCACTCAAACCAGCCGCGCAGGCCGAGCAGGTCGGCGAACTCTTCCACCAGTGTATACTCGTCGCCGGGTCCAAGCTGGGCGGAGCGGGACTGCCAGAGCCGGAACAGCCGCTGAGAAAGTGAGAAGGCTTCTTCACGCTGATAGCTCGCGGCGTAGGCCGTGGCCCCCCGATAGAGCTGGTCAACGAACAGCGCGTATGCGCCGTTCAACGCCAGACTGGCCCGGAGGATCAGCGGCGGGGTCAGCTGGCGCACCTCGGGATTGGTGTTGGACTGGAGGGCGTCCGCCACGCTGGTGCGCAGGGAAACAAACTGGGCGGCGGCCAAGGCTGGCATCCGTTCGCGCAGGCGCGTCTCAATGACCATGTCGAGCGGGCAGTTGAACAGAAAGTTGGCCGTGCCGTGAATCCACTGCCGGGTCATTGTGCTCAGGGTATTAGCGGGCAGGCCGCGCCGTTCGAGCTTGAGCAACTCGTTCTGTATACGCTTTGCGGCAAAGGCGTCGGTGCTGCCGGTGGTGCTGAAAAAGCGGTTTTTCCCCGCCGACCGGGCCTCCGCCTCCAGTTGCAGATGTGTCAGCTCGTGCGCCAGCAGGTGGCACCGAAGAGGGTCGGGCGTCCCCGTACGAACCTTGACGACGTGGTGGTTGCGGCCATGTTTCCACGCCATCTGGATGACCGCCAAAGTGGTGTCGGGAAAATCGTCCTCGGTCACGCGCACCGGGAAACCGGATGCCTGCTCCATCTCAGCGCGGAAGTTCTCGACGACTTTGAAGGCGTCCGGGTGCTGCCGGGGTGCCAATTCGGCCTGCACCGCGCCGTAAAGCTGCCGGGCGTTGTCGTATACCACCTTTGACCGGGCGTCAACCGGGCGGGAATTGGCAAACATCCGGTCAAGCGACTGACCGGCACGTTCATGCTGGCTTGCGCGATAATGAGTCAGTGCAAGGCCGTGGTGCGGGTTGGGCAGGTCGGGCTTGGCGGCAATCGCCTGCTCGAACAACTTCAAGGCCGGTTCCGTCTGGCCGCGCTGGGCCGTGATGGTCGCCAGCCCGGTCAAGGCCCAAGGATCAGCCGGGTCGATGTCCAGAGCGCGCCGGAAGAACTTCTCCGCCGTGGGCCAGTCCGTGGGTTGCCCTGCGTACAGGTTCCCCAGCACGACCCAGCCCCAAGCGTCCGCCGGGTTCAGCCGCAGCAGTTCGATGAGATGGTTTTTGGCTCCGTCAACGTCGCCCGTCTCCGCGCTCGCCATCGCCAGATCACGCCGGGCCTTGTGCAGCAGGGGATTCAGCTCCAGCACCCGCTTCCAGAGCGAGATGGCCTTGGGATAATCGCCCTCGGACGCCCGCTTGGCCGCCCGGTCGGCCAGCTTTTCCGCCTCCATCAGGGCGGCGGCGTTGCCGTCCGCAAAAGTAATGGTGACGGAATCGTCAGCGACCACGACTTGCAGGGGCTGGCGCAGGAACGCAAACTGCCGCCGCGCCATCGCCTCCACGACCGCCGCTTCGGGCCGCTGGCCGGGAACCGGCTGGCTGGCGAACTCAAACAGGTCGTTGAGTGACTTTACGCACTTCCTGAGCCTCTACGGGCCGGACAAGCTGCCCGACGGCGACCGGCTGCGGTCGATGATGAACCGGCTCGTGTTCGGCGTGGAAGGCTGGGATGACGACCCCCGTGAAATCCACATGATCCCAGAAGTTCGTCGGTTCTACACGGCGCTTCATCTGGCGTGGCCATACTGGCTCTATTTCTGCAACCTCGACGTAGACACCCTCCGGGCGATGACCATGTGCTGCATGCCCGCGCTCGATGTGATGCAGGTGGACGGGCAGGTGCAGGTGCGCGTTGCCTGTGACTCGGTGAAACTCCTTCGCTTTGTCGCGGATGATTTTACGCCCATGAACAGCATGTGCGAGCGCGCAGGCATGTCAGAGCGGGAAATTTATGACCGGACCAAGGCCGTGTTCGAGTACTTCGGCTTCCCGTTCGATGCGCCGCCGCCAGAATGACGCGGTTCGAAGCCGGTCAAACGTCCTCAAGCCGCACCGTCACACCACGAAAGCCGCGCGCTTTCTTGCCATCCACGTCGATGAGCGAGTGCGTCGGGCGGACGCCGAAAGCGTTATTCATCACGCGTGGAAGAAGGCGGAGCACCTGCCCACGCTTCAGCCGTGGCGTCTCGCCAGCGGCGGCTACTTCGCCGTAAAACGTGGCAATTGCGGCGCTGGTCATCTCGGCACCATGTTCTCGACACAGATACCGTGAGGCGAATCGGGTCACGGGACACGGCGCAGATTGTGCGTTGGACGGTGGTTGCTTCATATCCAGCAGCTCGCCGATCAGTTTGTGAAGGCGACGCAGTTTTTTTAATTGCACCTCTGTCATGCCCTTAAATACGAGAGCACCGGCGGAAATCTCGATCCGACCGCACAACGTCCTTGGGACGGGAAATGTTTGTCGATTACGACAGTGGCACGGGACATGATCAAAGCGTCCCGGCAGCATGCGTAGTTAACTGTAGATGATCTTCATCACGCCCGACGCGGTTCAGGATTACGCCCCGGCCAGATTGCTGCCACGGGAAACCGAACCGTTTCCGTGGACGGTGCCCGACGAACACTTTTTCCGCCTGCTCCAGCATGAGCCATTGCAGATCATGTCGCTGGTCAGCCGGGTGGCCAAGGCACTGAAGCCGCGCGGCAAAAGGCAGAAGAACGCCTATAAACATGAGGTGATGATGCGCCTGAACACACTGATGAAGCGCGGCACATTGCGGCGTTTTCGCGGGCACCTCGTCAGCCTGCCGAACTGGCGGCCCCACGACGGCATGATGGCACGCACGATAACGCTACTCGATATGTACCGGGGGAGTGTAAACCGGTTCAAAAAGCGCGAAATCAAGCCATCTCTCATTGCCGCAAGGGACAAAGCCCTGCGACTGGCTCTGGCACCCCCCGAAAAACCGAAAGCGGTACGACGCCTGCGCAAGCCCATTGGCCCGCCGCCAACAGCATTTGAACGGTCGGCGGCGGCTGGTGTACTCGCAAAACGCGAACGCCCAAAAGTCAACAAGTGGGCGGGATGTTTTCGAGGTCAACGCATCGGACGCGGTGCCCCATTCCGGCTGATCAACGGCGACGTGCGATCTGTGGTGGCTATTCGTGGCGGCAAAATTTATGTCTTGGCAAAGATGGATTCGGGACGGATTTTGGACGCCTATGCCTTGAGCGAGGTCAGCCGCATAAAGCACCCGGAGGCGGTTCTGCTTGGGCATCTCAAGCGCGGCGTCAAAGAGCGCCCCAGCGCCGCCAAGGCCGAGGCAGCCCGGCGCAACGGCTGTCTGCCGCCACGCCCCGGCTCCCGACCGCGTGGCAGGCCGCGCAGGGGCGCTGGAGCGGGGCTGACGCCGTGTGGTTAGCCTCGGGAGGGCAGAGGGCGGCGATCGGCTTCGGCATTGGTTTTGCAATATATTTGATTTTCCTCCCAGTCTCTAAGCTCGTTCTGAATTTTTGCGAGGAGGTTTATCGCCTCTTGTTTTTTCCCCGAGTTGTCGCAGATATTGGAAATCTGCTGCAGTTGTTTAATCCATTGTTTGAATGGCACCTCTCTGTTGCCAAAAACCAGAGGCTTTGTGCGTTGCGTCTGTTCCTGCTCAGCGCCCCGTGCATCGTCCTTTGCCGCCTTGCTCGGCTCCGCGTCCTCGGCGGACTTGTTCTCGCCACCGGTGTTGGCTGGCTTATCCGGTTTGGGTTCCGTGGCGTCGGTGGGACGTCGTGTGCCGGTATCAGCTGCCGCCTGCTTCGACTTTTTTTTCGGCATCTTGCGCGTTCTCCCGTCTTGCCCCTTTCTGGTCGTTGAACTGCAATCTGTTTGCAGTTCCCCGCGCACCTTCTCGACGAATGGCCCAGAAACACGGCACAAACCGGCCAGCGCGCGACTGCTCATGTCGGGCGACAGGAGCAGCATCAGTTCAACGGCGTGGCGCTTGTCCTTGTTAGTAAAGCGCAGCCCGTGTGTCGCATTCGCCTTGATTGAGTAACGAAGGGCATCCGCGCGCGTGCCGCGCAGTTTGTACCCCCAGATGAATTCAAGGCCCGCCAGCTTGGCGGCATTGAAGCGATGGAACCCATCAGCTAGAAAAAGTTTGCCGTCGATTTCGAAAACGACGATGGCAGAGAATTCGATGCTCTCGTTCATCCAATGGGCGTACTCCTTGACGACTTTCGTGTCGATTTTTGCCCGGCACTGGAGACTTTCGTCCGCTACGATTTCGGCGATCGACAACTCTTCCTCGACGGGCTTTGGATGAGTCGCTCCTGACGGGGTCGCATCTTTCGTTGTGCCGGTCGCTTCTACGACTGGTCGTTGTATTTTGGCGGCGGAGGCCTTTATGGCGTCTGCGAGGGATGGAGGTATGGACATGATTTTTATTTGGTTTCACCGACGACTTCATTGCCGCCGGATGCCATGAAGAACGGCAAGGTCACGATGTTGGAGGGGGAAAGTTGAAAAATCTTTTCAGACCATCAAACGGGGCCAGCGTATACAGTTGCGCCGAACCGGTAGCGCCGGGCGAAAGCGCATGTCCACCACTACCGTCTGGGCCGCCGTCGAGGGCTGCCATGGCCGACCCGCAGTACCAACCGACCGCGCCGGGCTACTGCCGCAGCGCTGGGCGGTCAACGGCAACGACTCGGTCGCTGATCGTCAATGCGCCCGCTGCATGTCCGGCCCAACTTCGAGGGCGGCGTATACAGAATCCCCGCGGCTACTGTACGCGAGCCAGCCGCCGAGAACCCTTCCGCCGCCTCGGGTACTTTGTCCGTGGCGGCAGGGCGATGCCCGCCTTGGCCAGCTCCGCCTCTTGCGCCTTCTTGCGCTCGCGGGCTTCACGGGTGCTCTTGGCGGCCTTGCGCCGCTTGATTTCGTGCCACTCCGGCTCCTCGCCAAGGCAGGTTTTTTTGTCGTTGAATTGCAGGTTGCCCTCGGTGCGCCGCCGGAACAGGCGAGGCAGTTCGTCGTCAAGCCGCGCCCCGCTGAAGATGGCCGGGAGATCGTCGTCGATGAGGCGGGCCAGTGAATCCTGCAGCTTTGAAATATAGCCTGCTTTGAAGAAGCCATCCGCGCCCCGAGCTTCTGGCCGGGCGAGCGCGTCGGCCACGGCGTGGGAGATGGGCACGACCTTCTCGCCGTAGCAGATGGCGCGCTCAAGGTGCGACGGGCTGGTGATCCGCCGCACGTCGATGTCCGGGAAGTATCGGCGGGTCAGGCCCTGCCCGAACAAAGCCAAGCCCTCGTATACAAGGTCGCGGAGCGTGTCGGCGAGGAACTGGCCGCGAGCTTCGTCGCCGTTGACCACGGTGTGGCCGTGGAAGTTCACCCGGCTGGCACCGCCGGGGTTCAGGCGGACTTCAACCTCGTGTTTGTGGTGGTAGCCGTTGATGTGGCCACGGTGATAAAGCTCCGCGATGGCCCACTGCATAACGACGCCGAGCACACGGGCATCCTCGTAGCCGTAGGAGGCGAGGTCGGGATCGTGGTCGTCAAGGCCGAGCACGACCGGGTACGGGTCGTAGCCACGGTTGCGGTCATGGGGGCGGTAGTCGTCAGGGTTAAAGTCGTTGCTCTGGCACTTGGCGTTGGCTGCATTGGTGGTCCAGCCGATGCTGAGGAAGTACCACGCCAGTGCCTTGAAAAACGCGCCAGACCCCTCGCTGAACGCCGAGACGAGGGCTTTCAGGATGTCGTTCCAGAGGCAGTTGGGGCAGACGTCGGTCTTGTGGCACCGCCGGGAATTCTTGGCGCTGGCCCAGAGGCCGCATCGGACAAGCTTGTCGGTGATCGCGACCCGGCTGAACATGATCGGAAGGATGTAGTCCGTCCAGCCGATGTTCCGTTCGAGCTTGTTGAAATAGCCCAGCCGCCCGGATTCGCTGACACGGTTGATCTTGGCGCTGACGATCTCCAGCCATTGGCACACCTGCAAGTCGAGGTGCTTGCGGTGGAGGAACAGGTACGTGAAGTCCTGCACATCCAGAGCGCGCTTGGGATTCCATGACCAGTCGGCTATTTCTTCAGCCAGCTCTGCGCGGAGTTTGCTTTCAGTTGCACGGGCTTCGCGCTTCGCGCGCTTCAGCTCATCGGCGCGTATGCGGTCAAGATGCCAGCGATCATCTCGCCGGATAGCTCGAATGGTTCTTTCGACGCGAAGGCGGTCAGCATCCGACCAGACCTCAATGGCTTGATCGATGGCGCGCTCGTCATTGGCGTCTTCAGACGCAGCGACGACAGTGCTAGCAGGTGTGAGCATATGCAAACGAGTGCTGAGCTGGAACACGAACAAGGTGAGCAGGAGCAGGAGCAGGGAAGCGTGGTGTGTGTAATAGCGTATTTGCCCTACAGTAGCGGAGTGCGGTAGATGCTTTCCTTGGCCGGTGATCCCAGACAGCAGAAGACCGCGCCGGGCGACGCGGATGAAGATGGTCGCAAAAGTCAGCGACCAGCCCCCGTTTGACGGGGAGCGCGCCCAGCGCGGTCAAATTATTATGTTGTCGTTCGCTCTTCATCGCACGACGGCTGGAGTGCCAGCCGGTTTAACTACTCTTGCAATCGGTAAGAACTGATTTTTGAGCAGATGCGGTCAAAAATCGGGAAGGTATCAGGTGATCAGCTCTGGGCGGCGATGGCCCACTCGGTGGTGCCGCCGCCCTCGAACCCGCGCAGAAAGCCTACAAACAGAGGCTAGAAATCCAATCCGGTCGTCTCTATGTGGCGACGGTTCGTAGTCGGGGGAAGCCTACGCTGAAGGTGTATACGACGTTCAGCAGGGGCGGCGGACAGTGGTGACTCATAGACGTGGCGTCCAAGGTCTCGGTGCAAGCAGGTGGAGCTGGTCAGGTCAAGTGAAGGCGGTGCGGTGACTGCTGGTGCAGCTCCGGTTTGCCGCAGATCACGTATTCGCCCACCGGCTATGCCGGGGAAACCGCACCGGAGGCGTGGTGGCGGAGGGGCACAGATCGCAGGTGCTAATCGCTAAAATCCCGTGGGCCGGGTCGGGCCGGGTCGATAGCAGTTCAGGATATCGAGTGTTGCGAGTGTTGCAGTTTGCTTATTTCTTTTCACGGTACCGCGTCTCAGTATGACCGCCACGCAGTGGACGATGGCTTTCACTGGTAAGCCTGCCATCGGCAACCATCTTTTGCAGCAGTTGCTGCGCCCCCAGCGAAGTTGAAACAATCCGCGCCATAACCGGATCACGAGCGTTGATCCAGTCTTTGGATTCCGACTTGGCCAACTGTGACCGCAGCAACTCCAGCACTCTTTTTTCATGATTCTCGCTTTCTTCTGCCCGTGTCTGTGCCAGCAGGGCGATCTGTTGTGCGGAAAACCAATCGGCGATCTCAATCGCAGATTCAATGCACCGAACTTCTTTCGAATGGGCACGCTTGCCGTGGCTGGCGGCATGGAGCACCACCGCCAAACGCCACGCCTGTTCCGTCCAGCGAGCGGCAAAACTGTCCATGTCCGCCAAGCTCAACATTCGGCGGTCGATCGTTTCGTTGAAGTGGTTAGCCATCAGCGTTGGGCCAATCTCCGATGGCAAGAGAACCGGCGGCTTGTTTGACTTCAGATGATAGATGGGATGGTAGCTTTCGTGCAAATCAAGCCATAATTTCTGCCAGTCAACGAGCACATCTTTGCTCATGGTTTCAGCAGGTTGTTGGAGATCAATTTTCTGTGGTCGTGTCTCAATCTGGCAGGCAAGTATGCGAGCGAGCAGGCCATCCTCGCGGAAGCTCTGCTGACAAAAAAGCGTGTTAAGTTTTCGGGGCTGCATCAGCCAGAGTACCGTCAGGCAGGGGTCGGTCAGTTTAACGGAATCACGCCCGATGCGATTCACGCCGCCGTGATAGCCGCCTGAATACGCCCGGAGATAAATCCCTTCCTCCGTCCCCCTGCTGAAGCGCCCCATCAAGTTGCCGAGAATGGCATCCCCGGCCTCGTCCGATGCGGAGAACATGGGATTCCGGCTCAAAAGTTTTTCCAATGCTGCACCGGTGGCATCGTCGCACACGATTTGACGCGCAGCGACTGTCAGGGCGGCTTTTCTATCCAGCAGGGTTGCGAGCTTCTTTTTTAGTCCGGGAGCTGCGTTGCCAAGATCGTTTTCACGGATGAGTTCAGCCTTCAACTTCCGGATGCTGTCATCAAGCAGCATACGGTCGACTTGCTTGCGCGACTGTGTCTGCTTGCCCTGAACATCCAGCCAACGCTGCTGCTCAAAGACTGGTTCCAGTATAGTCTTGAACACCTCGGATTTGCCGGAGCCGCTCGCAACACCTGCGGCTATGTAGATGTTTCCGCGCAAGGTGCGGTTGCCGCCGGTGCGGATACGTAGCCCGGAGCCGATAGCGGCGCTGACCGCCGCCAAAGCGCAGCAGGCTGGCAGGGCGTCCGGCACACGAAGGGAGTCGGCAACCATCTCAACCATGTTGCGCATGATCGGTGGGAGCGCCGACACGGGGAAAGATCGGTCAACCACGGCATTCAATTCGGACGGGGTCGCAACACTCGCAACACTCGCAGCGCTCGCGGAGTTTGGCATGCCCCATCGTTATGGGCAGCATCATCCAACGTCAATGCTGAAATTCTTCGGTGTGCAGATCGCTCGGGTTCTGCGCAGTGTGCTGGTTGCAGGCCCGCATGGATGACCTCCGTCCTACCGCACGCTGCGCGGCGGGCAGTGGCGACTCGTTGTCGAGCCTAGCGTTCGTTCCGCAGGGTCGGCTGGCTGTGCTGGTAACGATGTCTGGTTGCTACGCAGGGCCGTAGAGGGCGCGGGCACAGTCCGCACTGCGGCGTGAGTCAGGGCCGGTGATGGCGTTGGTGGCCCGGAAGCCTTCTGCACGCATAGGAGCCGCCGTCCAGCTTGGCTACAAGTGTATACAGCGTTGATGATTTTCCTCCCGACGCGGCGCTTCAACTGGGAACCGCCCGCCTGCATCAGACACCGGGCGATGGACTCAGCTGAATACGAAGGGACGTATTGGCAGGCAGCTACACCACCGACTCTCGCTCCGGCTGCGGGATGGCCTGCTTGGGCGCGGTGATGGTTTTTCCATTGTCGTCGGGCAAGATGTCGAACCACTCCTTTGCCACGGCGTCGGTGATACTTGTCGCCTTGCACCAATAATGCCGTTCAAATTCGGTCAGGCTGTTCCCCATCGCCTTTACGACCTCGGCAGGGTCTTTGCACATTTTCAAATAATATGTCCCGAAGCTGTGGCGCGGTGCATTATCTTTCCATTTGACGCCCGTTTTTCTGCTGATGTAGCCGGGCAGTTCGTCGATTCTTCGCATCGTTTTCAAATGATCCGGCAGGATATTCCCACTGTCTTTCCGATGCTTGAGAAGCCAAGATTTCAAATTGTTCTGAATTGGTACTGACCGTTCAACTCCAGTTTTGGTTTGCTTTGCCTCCATCAAAATACAGCCGGTTTCCAACCCACGATTGACCTGATCCCAGCTCATGCGGCTGATCTCCTCTTTGCGGATTCCAGCGAACAGCCACAGTGCGAGCATGGGTACAAGGTCGGCGTCAATGCGGGTTAGGATTTGCTTCGCCTCTGAAGGCTCAAAAACTTGTACGGTCGACCTGACCACCTTCTTGCGCTGGATGGTTTTGGTAGGATTGTAGCCTTTCGGCACCCAGTTGCGGAACTGGGCTTCTAGATAAAGTAGCGACACGCCGCCAAGGAAATCGTTGTGCGATTTGGGTGCCCACGTGTTCGAATCCACAAAATCTTGCAGCTCTACCCGGTTGATCTCATTGAGGGACTTCTGGCTGAATTTTTCAGCAAATCTGTTCACGTAGCTGGACAATGATCGCAGGCGACGTTCGCTGATTCTGAGTTTCTTCGTGGCCAAAAACTCGCGTGCCGCGTCCTTCGCCAGCTTCGGTGTATGAGGCTTGTCCGGGCGGTTCTGCGCGTAGTGCTGGCAAGCTGCAAGCAACTCGTCGCTCTTGCCGCCCAAGATTTGCACAGCTTGCGCAAACAACTGGCAGGCTGGCAGCAGATTCATTCCGGTTGGCTCCACAGTGTCGAGTGACCGGCGGATTTCCACCCGGAGGTCATCTGCCCAAAACAAAACCTCGGACTTGCCGCTGTGAGTCGCCTCGGCGATCTCCAAAGCCTTCTCCTTGGCCTCGCTCAAGTTAGCGAAGCTCCAGAATTTGCGCCTGCCGCTGCTGTGGTCAGGCAGGCTATAGCTCGTGTATACACTGCCTTGTTTGATCTGTTTCCGTGCGTAGATAGGCACCTTTACGTTGCCTCGTTGAATGCGGCACACCGGTTTTCTGTTTCTTGATATTGTAGCCATACGCAGCTAAGAACTGTTTTTTTGCGGCTGCGTAAGCCGAGGTGTGTTGGGAATTTGTTGGGAAAATCGTTTTTCAACAATCAGGGTCAACAAAACACCGGTAAAATAAGGGGATTCCCGCGAAAGTCCGAGTGCGCCATATGCGCAACCGAGCCATGTATTTTGCCCGATGCATTTGCGGACGCAAGCGATTTCAGCGGCCCAACAGCCAGTTCCAGCCACGCCAGCGGCCGGGCTGCGTTGGGTTGAACCCGCCGGCCGGCCGGTCCAAATCAAATTGAAACAAAACGCTGATGCTGTTGGCCCCGCGCCCGGAGGAACGGAACGCGTCAATGCCGTAGGCGTAGGCGACGGCGCATTTGATGCGGTCTGAAGGCGAGCGATACAAAATCCCCGCGCCGACACCGCTGACCCAATCCCCCGGCTGCTCCGTGCCGGACAGATATTTAATACCCGCCGTCGCGCCGTTAAACACAAGATTCCAGCGCTGACTCGGGGCGATGGGCAGGAGGTAGCTGGCGTTGATCAGCGCGAACTGGCGCGCGCTCAATTCCTGAAAATAGTAGCCGGGCAGGGAAAGCGGGTATTCTGCCACCAGCGGAAGAAAGCCGCCGAGGCGATATGCGCTTAAACGGTCGGCGTCCAGGCTGGTTCCGGCAATGAGCCGTACGAAAAAGTTTTGTTTGCTCTGCGGCAAAGTGTAGGACAGCGCAGCCGACGCCCAAAACAAATGCGTGTCCGGCTCCAGTTCACGGTCGCCGTGGTAGCCATACGCGGTAGGGCCGGTGCGAAATTCTCCCTGATACCACACAGCCAGTTCCATCGCCAGTTCGGGAAAAAGCGTCGGTTCGATGCCGCCCCAGCGCAAACCCGTGCGGATGCTGAAGGTCGTGCCGTCGTCGGGCGGCTGGAAACCGGCCACCGTGCTGTCGTTAGGTTCATAGGCCGAATAATGCGCCCCGCCGCGCACGACAAGGTTCAGAGGGATGAGCTGACCGGGATTGAACAGGTGATAAATGCTTGAAGAAAGTTCCGCTCCGTGGCCGTCGTAAGATTCCTCCTCGATCCATTTGCCGCCACGAATTTCATTGTAGCTGTCGGCAAAACCGCCGCCGGCCAAGCCAAGTGCAAAATCGGTGTCGGGGCCAAAGCCGTGAACAAAACCGATTTCGGTATCGAGATACACAGGTGCGAGCGCGAGCCGCCAGGTGAGGTTCGTGCGCAGGCAGTCCGGCTGGTTGTGATAGTAAAATGCATAGCCCGCCAAGGGCGCGCGCCCCTCGACGGGCTGGTTGTAGCCGAACTGAATGAGGTCGCGCTTGACCGGGTCAATCTGTGCGGCGGCCATGACCGGCAGAAATGGAATCAGCCAGCGCAGACCGCGCACAATGCCATGCATGGACCGTTTGATAAAGGATTCCAAGCACGGCGGCAAGGCCGTTTGCTCATACTTTCTGGACACGCGCGGGAAAATTCGGCTTACTATGGCTGCTATAATTTCGCCCATGCCGCCGCTTAACGCTGAAATACTCGCCCAAGCCAAGTCGCTCGGATTTTCCGACCGGCAGATCGCCCATTTGACCGGAACCACGGAGGACAAAATCCGCGCGCAACGGAAAAAGCTAAACCTGGTCCCTAGCTATCGGCTGGTGGACACCTGCGCGGCGGAGTTTGAGGCTTATACGCCGTATTATTATTCCACCTACGACCGGGGCGACGACGAGGTCAAACCGGATTCGCCGAAGACAAAAGTGATGATTCTCGGCGGCGGGCCGAACCGGATCGGCCAAGGGATTGAATTCGATTACTGCTGTGTCCATGCCGCGTTTGCGCTCAAGGAAGACGGCTTCGAGACGATCATGGTAAACTCGAATCCCGAAACGGTTTCAACGGATTATGACACCAGCGACAAATTGTTTTTCGAGCCGCTCACCCTCGAAGACGTATTGCACATTTACGAACGCGAAAAATGCTGGGGGGCGATCGCGCAATTCGGCGGGCAGACGCCGCTGAATCTCGCGCTCGGCCTTCAGAAGAACGGGGTCAACATCATCGGCACCTCGCCGCAGAGCATCGAGGTGGCCGAGGACAGAAAGCTTTTCGCCGCGATGCTGCGCAAGCTGGACATCCCGCAGCCGCCAAACGGCCTGGCTACGAATGCCGAGGAAGCGCTGGAAGCGTCAAAAAAACTTGGCTATCCCGTGCTGGTCCGTCCAAGTTTCGTGCTCGGCGGCCGCGCCATGCAGATTGTCTATTCCGATGCCGAGCTGTCGCATTACATGAAATTCGCCGTCGAGGCCTCGCCGGAACGGCCGGTGCTCGTGGACAAATTCCTGGAAGATGCGACGGAAGTGGATGTGGACTGCATCACGGATGTCGGTCTGCCGGATGGCGGCACGATTGTCATCGGTGGGATGCTGGAGCACATCGAATACGCCGGCATCCATTCCGGGGACGCCGCGATGGTGCTACCGCCGCACACCCTGACCAAAAAAATCATCGCCACCATCCGCGAATACACGCACGCGATGGCCCGCGAACTCCAGGTCATCGGCCTGATGAACGTCCAATATGCGGTGAAAGGGGATACGGTTTATGTCCTCGAAGTTAATCCGCGCGCCTCGCGCACCGTGCCGTTTGTGAGCAAGGCCATCGGCTTTCCGCTTGCCAAGCTCGCGGCCAAAGTGATGGCGGGGAAAACCTTGAAGGAGCTGAATTTTACCGAGGAAATCTGGCCGAAATATTGGGCCGTCAAGGAATCCGTTTTCCCGTTCAACCGTTTTCACGGCCAGGACATTTTACTATCGCCGGAAATGCGCTCCACCGGCGAAGTCATGGGGCTTGATGCCGACCGCGGCATCGCCTACGCCAAATCCCAGATGGCCGCCGGTTCGCCGTTGCCGCTCGGCGGAAAAATTTTCATCAGTGTCAGCGATGTTCACAAAAAGAAAATCGTCGAGGTGGCCCGGCAGTTTGCCGAACTGGGTTTTGAACTCGTTGCCACCGGCGGCACCGCCACGGCGCTGGAGAAGGCGGGGCTGAAGGTGGAGCGCATCTTTAAACTGACCGAAGGCCGGCCCAACGCGATTGACCTGCTTAAAAACAAGGAGCTTCAGCTGGTCATCAATACGCCCAGCGGGGCCACGCCGCGCGCCGACGAAATCAAGATCCGCACCACCGCCGTATATACCGGCACGCCGATCATGACGACGATATCCAGTGCGCAGGCCGCGGCCCGCGGCATCGCCGCCCTGAAAAAATCCGGCTATGATGTGAAGACCGTGCAGGAATACCACTGATCTGGCCGCGCCGATTGTAACGGGGGCGGGGGCAGATGCCGTCCAAAATCTGATGAAAACCTGGATTCTAGCCGCTTTTGCCGCCTGGTCAGTAGCGCACCCGGGGGACGCGGAACTCGCTTCAGTTCTGGCCTTCCCTGGCGCGGAGGGGTTTGGACGGTTTGCCACTGGTGGCCGTGACGGCGAAACGGTGCACGTTACCTCGCTCGATGATGCTGGGGTCGGTTCCTTCCGCGACGCGGTCAGCAAGCCCCACCGCATCGTCGTATTCGATGTCGGTGGCACCATCCGGTTGAAGTCAAACCTTGCCGCCAGCAGCGGCCTCACGATTCAGGGTCAAACTGCGCCCGGCGAGGGGGTGACGTTATACGGCCGTTCCGTATCCTTCAGCGGCCAGAAAAATATCATTGTCCGGTACCTGCGTTTCCGCGAAGGGATCGCAGGCGACAGGGGTAAATGCTCGGTTAACCTTTCCAGCGGCAGCAATATGATGTTCGATCATTGCAGCATCGAATGGGGCAGATGGGATTGCCTCGGCCTCACCCAAGGCAGCCACGACATCACATTTCAAAATTGCATCATCGGAGAGGGCGTGGATCCGCAACGCTTTGGTTCGCTCTCCGATTCCGTGACCAACATCACCTACACGCACAATCTCTGGATTAACAACCAAAGCCGCAATCCAAAAGCCAAGGGAAAAATTCAATACATCAACAATGTCGTCTATAACTGGGGAGTCTGCGGCTTGGTCGGCGGACATTCAGGCGCCAATCATTTTCAAGATGTGGTTGGAAATTATTTCATAGCTGGACCGAATTCCGGTTCCCATGCCGTTGGTGAATTCAAGGCCACTGACCACGTTTTCCAGAAAGATAATATAGTGGACGCGGACAAGGATGGAAAATTAAAAGGCCGTCCACTTGTTGCCGGGGATTTTGGCAGCGGCGAGAACGCTCCGACTTTCATGAACAGCGCCTCTGTGGGACCGCTGACAAATGTGACAATTGAGGCGGCGGCATCCGCCCTTTCAAACATTCTCACCCATGTCGGCAGTTCGCTGCATCGTGATGCCGTGGATGCGCGGTTGATTGACGCCGTGCAGTCATTCGGAATTCGCGGAAAAATTATCCACACCGAGACGGAAGCCGGCGGCCTTGGAGAAAAGTCGGAAGTTCGCTATCCTCCGGGCCAATAATTCCCGGCAAGATAGCAGCTGACGCAAAAAAGCTTAAACATCTGACACCTTTCCACAAAACATCAGAGGTCTCTTACGTCGGATGTTGCGGCGGGGGTCGCCCCCCTAAAAGCCCTGTTTGAACTCCAGCAGGCCTGTCATATATATAAACCAGTGAAATCCACCACGCCAGAACTGCTCCCGTTACTGAAGCGATATTTTGGTTTCACTTCCTTCCGCCCGTTACAGGAAGAAATCATCCGTGATTCACTTGCTGGAAAAGACACTTTTGCATTGTTGCCGACCGGCGGCGGCAAATCACTTTGCTTTCAACTTCCCGCGCTTACCCGTGCCGGGCTCACCGTGGTCGTCTCGCCGCTGATTGCGTTGATGAAAGACCAGGTCGATGCCCTGCAAGCCGCCGGTGTGCCGGCGACGTTTTTAAATTCGTCGCTTGCCGCGGAGGAATCACGGAAACGCCTGCGGGGCCTGCACCAAGGCGAATTCCGCCTGCTTTACGTCGCGCCAGAACGACTGATGCTGTCCGGATTCCTTGAAGATTTGCAGCGCTGGAACGTCCAACTTATTGCCGTAGACGAGGCGCATTGCATCAGCGAATGGGGGCATGACTTCCGCCCGGAGTACCGCCAGCTCGCCGAACTGCGGGAATTGTTTCCAACCGTGCCGTTCATGGCACTCACTGCCACCGCCACGGAGCGTGTCCGCGAGGATATCGTTGCGCATCTCAAGTTGCGCGAGCCAAGCCGCTACGTCGCCAGCTTTAACCGCCCGAACCTGACTTACCGCGTCATTCCGAAAAGCAAGCCGTTCGACCAGCTGATTGAATTTCTCCGCGCGCGGCGGTATGAAAGCGGCATCGTTTATTGCCTGTCTCGCAAAAGTGCCGAGAGTGTGGCTGAGCGTCTGAACGACAACGGGATCAAAGCCAAGCCTTATCATGCCGGGCTTACGCCGAAGGCGCGCAGTGAGCACCAGGAACAATTTCTGCGCGACGATGTGCGCGTGGTCTGCGCCACTATTGCATTTGGCATGGGGATCAACAAGCCGAACGTCCGTTTTGTCATCCATTATGATTTGCCAAAGAACATCGAAGGATATTATCAAGAAACCGGCCGGGCGGGTCGCGACGGTTTGCCCGGCGAATGCATCCTGCTATTTAGCGCGGGCGATGCGGCAAAACAGACGATATTCATTGATGAAAAGCCGAATCCGCAGGAACGTGAAATCGCGCGGAGACAGTTGCAACAGATGGTACACTATGCCGAAAGCGCTAACTGCCGGCGGGTTGAATTGCTAAGTTATTTCAGCGAGACATTTACGGAAGCTAGCTGTGGGGCGTGCGACAACTGTCTGTCGCCGCGCGACACCTTTGACGGGACGCTGGCGGCACAGAAATTTCTCTCGTGCATCTATCGCATCCGCGAAAAAAACGGTTTTAGCGTCGGCTTAAACCATGTGATCGAAGTGCTCACCGGCGCGGACACGGAAAAAATCCGCAAGTGGGATCACGCGCAGCTTTCCACCTACGGCATAGGCAAGGAATACCGCCGGCTGGAATGGTCCGCGATCGGCCGCGAACTGGTCCGGCTCGGCTTTCTCAGGCAGACGACGGAAAAATACAGCACGCTGGAATTGACGGGTTCGGGTGCGGCCATTCTCAAGTCACGCAGCCGGGTCACGCTCACCAAACCCGTGATCGCCCCGGAAAGCAAGGTTAGCCGCGCTGGCGAAATAGCCTGCGATGAAAACCTGTTCGAGCGTTTGAGGGTGCTGCGCAAGCGGCTGGCCGACGAGCGCGACCTGCCGGCTTACATTGTTTTTTCCGACGTGTCACTGCGGCAGATGGCGCGTTATTATCCGTTGGACGAACCGGGGTTATCCCGCATCAGCGGTGTCGGTGAAAAGAAACAGCGCGAGTTCGGGGGGGCCTTTTTGGGAGAAATTGCGGACTTTCTACAAACGCACGCACGCCAGATCTTCGCGGACGATTCTTTCATCGCAACGTCCCGTTGGCGGTGAAGATCGGTCGGTTGATCATTATTTCCCGGGCGCGTTGGTGGCCGGGGAATTCGTGTCCGCAAAGTTGACCGAGGCGGAGTTGATGCAGTAACGCAGCCCGGTCGGCCCGGGGCCGTCATCGAAAACATGGCCTAGATGGCTGCCGCAGTTTGCGCACAGCACCTCCTTGCGGTGCATCCCATGGCTGAAATCGTCACGCTCAATGACTTTCCCCTGCGCAGCGATTTGGGAAAAACTCGGCCACCCGCAGGGCGAATCAAACTTGTTGTCCGACCTGAACAAAATCTCGCCGCAAGCGGCGCAGCGATAGATGCCGGGGTCCTTGGTATTCCAGTATTTGCCGGTGAAGGCGCGCTCGGTGCCAGCCTCGCGCAGGACATGAAATTGTTCAGGGGTCAGGCGCTGGCGCCATCCGGCGTCGGAAAGCTGAAACGGAAAATTCATAGTGGAGTTGGTTGAATGGTTCATGGCGGCGGGGTCGTTCGTCAAGGTGGCATGCCCGCCTCCGGCTAACACTACGGCAGCGAGCGTCGGGAGGATAAAAGTCGGTTTCATGCGTTTCATTTGTTGTCGCCTGCAACCAATGCCACATCGTCGACGTTCCGTCAAACGGCGGCCGGCCAGCAAAAACAATTTCTTCAGGTTTGGAGTTGCGCTAGCCTGAATGCGTTCAAACCACAGCCAAATGAAAATACTGTATATAATTTGCTCGAGCGCGCTTTTTGTCGGTGCCGATGTTCGGGCGGAAGCGGTCATCGCGGATGTATTCGCGCGGCAGGCGACCAGCTTGAACGGCAAATGGAACTACATCGTGGACCCGTATGACACGGGTTATTTTGACTATCGCCGGAAGCCGTTTGATGAAGATGGAAAAGTGACCGGCGGGTATGCGCTCGACCGGCAAGCCAGGAACAAGGGCGATTTGATTGAATACAACTTCAACACCAGCCCCACGCTGAATGTGCCAGGGGACTGGAATTCGCAGAGCGACAAGCTGTTCTACTATGAGGGTTCCGTCTGGTATCGTCGCAAATTTGACGCGCCAAAATCCGCACCTGAGCACCGGCAGTTTATCTATTTTGGCGCGGCCAATTACGAGGCTGACGTATATCTCAACGGCAAAAAGCTCGGCCAACACATCGGCGGCTTTACGCCCTTCGCCTACGAAATCACCAAGTTGGCCAAGGACAAAGGCAATTCGCTCGTCCTTCGTGTGAATAATAACCGCCACGCTGACGCCGTGCCAACGGTGAACACGGACTGGTGGAATTATGGCGGCATCACACGCGATGTGCTGCTCGTTGAAACGCCTGCGTCATTCATCGCCAATTTTCGCGCCCGGCTTAAGCCGGGCACCTCTAACATCATCGAAGCAACGGTGCAACTCGACGGTGCAAACAGGGGGCAGGCGGTGAAAATTGATTTCCCGTCGCTGAACCTTGCTGCCGAGACGGCCAGCGACCAGGATGGCATCGCGCGGTTTGAGCTTTCCAGGCCGGGTCTTGCCCTCTGGTCGCCGGAAAATCCGGCATTGAACGAGGTTGTGATTTCCAGCGGCGATGATTCGCTGAAAGATCGCGTCGGCTTCCGTTCTGTGGCTACGAGCGGCCAGGACATCTTGTTGAACGGTAAAAAAGTCTTCCTGCGTGGTATCTGCATTCACGAGGAAGTGGCCACGGAAGGTCGCCGGGCTTGGTCGGAAACGGACGCACGAATGCTGCTCTCGCAGGCGAAGGAGTTGGGTTGCAATTTTGTCCGACTCGCCCATTACCCGCACAACGAGCACATGGCGCGCGTCGCCGACGAGATGGGCATTCTGTGCTGGGAGGAGATTCCGGTTTACTGGACAATCCAGTGGACGAACCCGGTCACACTGGCAAACGCCAAGAAACAGCTTTCCGATTTGATCGGACGCGACCAGAATCGCGCCAGCGTCATTGCCTGGTCGGTAGCCAACGAAACGCCGGTGAGCGAGGCGCGGACGAGGTTTTTGAAGTCGCTGGTGGACGAGGCGCGCGGACTTGACGGCACCCGGCTGGTTTCGGCGGCGATGGAAGTTCGTTCCGGCACGATGGAGAATCGACCAGGAACAAAGCCGGAGAACCACAAGGTGGTGGACGATCCGTTCGGGGAGTTCACCGACCTGTGCAGCTTCAACCAATACATCGGGTGGTATGATGGTTTGCTGGAGAAGATTGACCAGACCACTTGGAGCATCAAATACAAAAAGCCGGTTTTCATCAGCGAATTCGGCGCGGATGCCAAGCAAGGGATGCATGCGGATGCCCAGACGCGCTTCAGCGAGGAATATCAAGCCGAGCTTTACCGCCGGACGCTGCCGATGCTGGACCAGATTCCTGGTTTCAGCGGTTGTACGCCGTGGATTCTGTTCGATTTCCGCTCTCCGCGCCGCGTGTTGCCGGGGATTCAAGATGGCTGGAATATCAAAGGTGTTATCGGCCACAACGGCGAAAAGAAAAGGGCGTTCGACGTGCTGAAAAACTTTTATGCAACGAAAGCGGCGGCAAAATAAATACATTTACACCAACCCATGAAAATCTCCATCAGCGAACTCATGGCCCGCAGCGGCGTGGCCTTTGGCACCAGCGGCGCACGCGGCCTGGCCACGGCGATGACCGATCAGGTCTGCTATGCCTACACCCAAGGCTTTTTGCAATACCTCGAAGCCATCGGCGAATTCAAGCGCGTCGGCGAGCGCGTGGCGGTTGCCGGCGATTTCCGCCCCAGTACCAACCGCGTTATGGCTGCCGTCTGCCGCGCCGCCGGGGACATGGGGTACCGCGCGGTGAACTGTGGCAAAGTTCCTTCGCCCGCTGTCGCGCTATTCGGGCTTGAAAACAAAATCCCCGCCATCATGGTCACGGGCAGCCACATTCCCGACGACCGCAATGGCATCAAGTTCAACAAGATCACCGGTGAAGTTTTGAAGGACGACGAAATTGGCATGAGCAGCCAGATCGTTGAATTGGGTGACGCGTTGTTTGGCACGGATGGGAGTTTTGCCGCGCCGAAGTCGGTGTACGAAGTTTCACCCGTTGCCGGGGAAAACTATGTTATGCGTTATCTGAATTATTTCAGTCCCGATGTGTTGAAAGGTTTGCACATCGGCGTTTATCAGCACTCTGCTGTCGGGCGTGATGTGCTGGTGAAAATTCTTTCGCATCTCGGTGCGGCAGTGACGCCGCTGGGGCGTTCGGAAAAGTTTATTCCTGTGGACACCGAGGCAATCCGCCCTGAAGACGTGCAACTCGCCCACAGTTGGGCGGCGACCGGAAAGTTCGACGCCCTCGTTTCCGCCGATGGCGACAGCGACCGTCCGCTGGTCAGTGACGAACACGGCAACTGGCTGCGCGGCGACGTGGCGGGAATCCTATGCGCCAAATTTCTGGAGGCCGATTCCATCAGTACGCCGGTGAGCTGCAATACCGCCGTGGAAAAATGCGGATGGTTCCGCGAAATCCGCCGCACGCGCATTGGTTCGCCATTCGTGGTCGCTTCAATGATGCAGGCCACCGCGACGGGTGCGAAACGGGTCGTCGGTTACGAAGCCAATGGCGGATTTTTACTGAACTCAGCCATTGAAAAGAATGGAAAGAAACTGCGCGCGTTGCCAACACGCGATGCGGTCATCGTAATGCTTGGGATTTTGCTGCTGGCGAAAGCGCAGGGCAAAACCGTTTCCGGCCTCGCGGCGACCCTGCCGGCGCGGTTCACCTCGAGCGACCGGCTGAAGAATTTCGCGACAGAAAAAAGCCTGGCGATGTTGGCGACGTTGAACAGCGGTTCGGAAGCCGCCGACAAAAAAGCAATTGAAAATATGTTTGGCCTGATTTGCGGATCCGCTGCGAGGTTAAACCGCACGGATGGATTACGGATCACGTTTGCAAACGATGAAGTGATCCACCTGCGACCCTCCGGCAATGCGCCGGAATTCCGTTGTTATGCCGAAGCGGCTACCGATGGGCGCGCCCGCGAAATCACGTCGCTGGTGCTCGCCCGGATCAGCGGTTGACTTTCAATGGCCGGGTTCTACGCGCTTAAAGAGGAAAATCAGCGGCAAGGTGGTCAAAGCCGCGGCACCAAACCAAAAGAAATTGTCCACATATGCCCACAGATGCGCCTGCTGATCCAGCAGTGAATACACTGCGGCGTAAGCCTGATGGGTTGCGGTCACGGGGTCGGCGTGCTGGGAAAGCTGATGTTTTGCTGCCGCCAGACGCTGCGTGAATGCCGGATCAGCCGGCGATAGACGTCCAACCATCAGCGCTTGATGCCCCTGCGCGCCGCGCGCCAGCATGGTGGTGACAAACGCTATGCCGATGCTGCCGCCAAGATTGCGCATTAAGTTGTAGAGGCCGGTGGCATTGCCAATCTGCCGCTGATTCAACTGGCTCATGGTCGCCACGGTCAGGGGCACAAAAATGAAGCTGATGGCGATGCCGTTGACGACACTGGGCCAGATGACGTTGATTCGCGCGACCTGCAAATTCACGCCGGCCAGCATGAAGGATGACACCGCTAACAGGATGAAACCGAAGCAGAGCATCCATTTGCCCCGGACTTTGCCGACCAACCGGCCGACCAGGGCTGTGGTGACAAACGCGGCCAGGCCGCGCGGTGACAGGGCGTAGCCGCTTTGCAGCGCCGGATAACCCATGAGCGTTTGCAAAAACAGTGGAATTTGCGCGGTGGTGCCGTAGAGGATCGCCGCCAGAGTGGTCATTAAAATCAGGCCGACCGCAAAGTTCCGGTTATTAAACACGCGCAAATCCACCAGCGGATGGTCGGTGTTGAATTCCCACCAGACGAAGCCGAGGAACGAGAACCCGGAAACCGCCGTGAACCAACGCACCCACTCCGCGCTGAACCAGTCAGCCTCCTGGCCTTTGTCCAAAAGAATTTGCAGTGTCGCCAGCCATAGCACCAGCAGGCCGAAGCCGATATAATCAATCGTCGCTGATTTATTACGCTGGATATAAGGCGGGTCTTCGACCAGCCATTGCGCCATGACCAGCGCCAGTATGCCCACCGGGAGGTTGATATAAAAAATCCACCGCCAAGAATAGCTGTCCGTGATCCAGCCGCCAAGGGTCGGGCCGAGAATCGGCGCCACCACCACGCCCTGCGCGAAGATGGCCATTGCCGCGCCGCGTTTCTGCGTCGGGAAACTTTCCAGCATGATTGACTGCGCGATCGGCACCATCGCGCCACCGCCGACACCCTGCAAAATCCGCGCGAGGATGAGCGTGGGCAAACTCCACGCCAACCCGCATAGCGCCGAGGCCAGTGTAAAAATGGCGATGCAGAACAGGAACACCCGCTTGCGACCGAAATGGTTTGCCAGCCAGCCAGTCGTCGGCAGCACGATGGCGTTGGCAACAAGATAACTCGTCAGCACCCACGTCGCCTCTTCCGGCGTGGCCGAGAGATTGCCGCCGATGTGCGGCAACGCGATGTTGGCGATGGAAGTGTCCAGCACCTCCATAAACGTTGCCATCATCACGCCCACGGCGATAAGCCACGGGCTGTGGCGTGGATGCCATTCCTGCATAGAATATAAATATTAACAACGCAAAATGAACCGCAACTCCGTCATGCACACATTTTGCAACCTTCAAAAATGAAAAGCCGGCAGTATGATAGCCCATGCCAGTGAAATGTGAAATTGGCAAATGAGAAAGGACCGGCAGGCGTTATATCAGCGTCGGGACATCCACCTGGTGAGTATCGCTGATGGCGTGGTCGGCAGGCAGATTCTCACCCGACCAAAGCTTCTGCGCAGTCCAGCGTTCCGCTGGCGCGATCCAAAATTCATCGGTTGGCGGCAGACCCAGCGGCAGCAGGCCTGCGCTGCACAGATACAGACTGCCCGTTGAAATATAACTCTCGCCCAGCGCCGGCTGATGGCCGTAAAATCCGATTTGCAACCAGCCGTTGGCATCAAAAGTTCCCGGCGCTTCCGTCATTTTACGGATGACCGCCGTCATCGCGCAACGCACCTGCGCGGGCTTCAGATGCGCCGGCAGATCTTTTCGCAAGGCAACCAGCACGAGGGTTTGGAATGCGCCAAAGCGATAGGTCATTGAGCGGCCGATTGAAGGAAAAGTCCCGTCTGGCGCCACCAACCGCTCCTGAATCTGCGCGAACCGCTTGGCCCGCTGTAACACCAGATCCAGGGCATTGGCAAACCGCGCGTCATGGTTTTTCAACACCGTCAGCACGTCCAACAGCATCGGCTGGATGACATAACTATTGTAGTAATCAAAATGAAAAAAATCTCCGTCCCCGTAAGCGCCATCACCGATATACCAACCCAGCATTTTGCGCACGCAGCCTTCGAGCCGTTCCGGCAGAGTCGGCTCACCTAATTCCAGCAGCACCGCCTCGACCATCGCGGCGAACATCACCCAGTTGTTGTTTGTCGGGGTCGTGATTTTGTGCGTTGATTTCAGCGCGGTTAGGACTTGCCTTTTTACTCGGGGCTCAAGCGGTGCCCACAAAACCTTCTGGGCCCGCAATAGACCCTGCGCCAGGAACGCCGCATCTACCAATGGCTGTCCACCTGTCGTGAAATTCATGAAGTCCGGCGATAGCGGATCCGTGGCCGCGTCGAAGGATGACTGGGCAAGCTTCAAGAATTCCTGCTGCAACTTCAATTCGTCTCCCGCCAGATTTTCCAGCGCCAGCCAGGGCGCCAGGCCGCAAAGCAGCCGGCCAAATGCTTCAAGATGTGTGCAGGCTGCACGTTTGGCGCCAGCCTTTTCTTCCACCGGCATGTTCTTTTTCAGCTCGCGCCGCGTCAAATTCTCCAGTATAGGCCGGGCGATTTTCTCGGTGACGGAGATCCAGTACCGTCGGTCGTCGCTTGGAATTAAGGCGGGCATTGTGGTTTCCACCAGCGTGCGCAGCGGCATGCCAGCGGCCCCCATCGCGCCCAGCGCGGCGGCGGATTTAAAGAATTCGCGTCGTGTTTTCATTCGTCATTTTGGTTGCCGTTTTTCTTCTCCCAACTGCGCCGCTGCTTCTCCGGCAAGCTGGTGTCCACCTTGGCGTAATAGGTCTTTTCGCCAAAGAGTTTATTTGCCGCGTGTTCAAATTCCAGCGATGGCAGGATGCCGAAGCGCTCGTGCGCTCCGACGAAAACCGTTCCGCCTTCGGGGCGCATGAAACACAAAAACAGCGGGCATTTGCCCGGATGGGCGGTGACGAGTTCCTGCACTTTTTGCAAATCTTCCGGTTTAAAATGCGCCGTCTGCAAACGCAAATGAACCTGCCGGGTGTATTTTTTCGGGGCATCGGCGAGCGGCATGATGTCTTGTGGAAAAATCTTCGGGCGATCCTCGCCCGTGCTGACTTCGCCGATGACGAGGATGGCCTTGTTTATTTCCAGCAGCGGACGGAATTTGTCGTAGTCGTTCATCACCAGCAGCTGCACCGAACCGTCCAAATCTTCCAGCGTCACCATGGAATACGGTTTGCCTGACTTTTTGGAAGTGCCGTGCGTGACGGCGGCAATCATGCCGCCAATGCGAGTCAAACTGCGGTTGGGCAGATCGGCGAGTTTTGTGGTGTTGGTGAGCGAAAACTTTTCCAGCAAAGGCACCAGGGGGGTCAGCGGATGACCGGTGACGTAGAAGCCCAGTAATTCTTTTTCATGGGCGAGCAGCTCGTGCTGCGGCCACTCCGGCAAATTCCGGTAGTTTTCCGGTATCGGGGCGGCTTTATCCTCGATCGCGCCGAAGAGTGTGCTCTGCCCTTTTTGTTTGTCAGAAAGAATGCTCGCCGCCCGCGCCAGGGTGCGCTCAACCTGCACGTACAACGCCGCCCGCGCCAGGCCGAAGCAATCGCACGCCCCGGTCTTGATGAACGCTTCCAACACGCGGCGGTTAATGGTGCGGCCATCCACGCGTTCGCACATGCCGGCCAGCGAGTCAAATTTGCCGCCGTCAGCCCGCGCCTTGAGCAGCAACTCCACCGCCGCCTCGCCGACGCCTTTGATGGCCGCCAGGCCGAAACGAATGGCTTTCCCATTCTGCGCCGGTGCGAAATAGACGCTGCTTTCATTCACGTCCGGGCCGAGGACTTCGATGCCCACCTCGCGTGCCTCGGCGATATATTCACTCAGTTTATCCGTGGCCGCCATGTCGTTCGTCATCATGGCGCAGTAGAATTCCACCGGGTAATTCGCTTTCAGATACGCGGTCTGGTAAGCGACGATGGCGTAAGCGGCGGCATGCGATTTGTTGAAGCCGTAGCCGGCAAACTTTTCCAGCAAATCAAATATCTGGTTCGCCTTCGTCTTGGGGATCTGGTTTTTCTCATGGCAGCCTTTGACGAACTTCTCGCGCTGCTGCTGCATTTCCTCGACTTTCTTTTTGCCCATCGCGCGCCGCAGCAAATCCGCCGCGCCCAGCGTGAAACCGGCGAGCAACTGCGTGGCCTGCATGACCTGTTCCTGATAAATCAGGATGCCGTAGGTTTCCCTGGATATTTGTTCGAGCAGCGGGTGCTCGTACTTGATTTCAATTTCGCCATGCCGCCGCTTGATAAAATCGGGAATCAGGTCCATGGGGCCGGGGCGATACAGCGCCACGAGCGCGGTGATGTGTTCGACCGAACTGATCTGGAACTTCTTGCATAGATCGCGCATTCCGCCGGATTCCAACTGGAACACCCCGAGGGTTTCCGCGCGGTTTAGCAGGTCGTAAGTCTTCTTGTCGTCGAGCGGCAAGGCATCAATGGGAATCTCAATGGCCTGCGTGCGCTTGACCATTTCACAGGTGTTGCGGATGACGGTCAGCGTTTTCAGGCCGAGAAAATCCATCTTCAGCAGGCCCAATTCGCCGACGGGGTTCATCGCGTATTGCGTGACGAGCGTGCCGCTGTCGTCCAGCTTGAGCGGCAGCAAATTCACCAGCGGTTCCGGCCCGATAACGACGCCCGCCGCGTGAACACTGGCGTTTCGCGTGAGGTCTTCCAGAATGAAGGCCGTATCAATTAACTCGCGCGTGACTTCTTCGGTCTCGTAGGCCTCTTTGAGCTCCGGCACCTGCTTCAGCGCTTTGGCCAGGTCCATTTTCAATTCGGCGGGAATCAATTTTGCCAGGCGGTCGCAGTCGCCATACGCCAAGCCCATCACGCGGCCCACGTCCCTCACAACGGATTTCGCGCCCATCGTGCCGAACGTGATGATCTGCGCCACCGCGTCGCGCCCGTATTTCTCGCGGACATATTCGATGACATCCGCGCGTCGGTCGTCGGCGAAATCGATGTCAATATCCGGCGGATTGACGCGCTCAGGATTCAGGAAGCGCTCAAACAGCAGGCCGTAGCGGATTGGATCCACGTTCGCGATGTCGAGCAGGTAGGTGACGATCGAACCGGCCGCGCTGCCGCGCGCCACGCAGGAAATACCATGCTCGCGTCCGTGCCGGATAAAATCAGCGACGATGAGAAAGTACGAAATGAAACCGGTCTTCTCGATGACCGTCAGTTCCAGTTGCAACCGGTCAATGACGGCTTTGACGGCGGCGGCCACCGCCGGATCTGCCAGTCCGGTTTCTGGTGGTCTTGAGCTTCCGGTTTCAGACTTCTGGTAAGTCGGCAGCCGCGTTGGCTCATCAATCCCCGTGAGGACAAACTCTTTCCCCTCCGCTTTCGCGTGGATCGTGTAGCGGCGGAACAACCCCTCCGCGAGTTGCTGACGCAGGTAACCTTCCCGCGTGAAATGTTCCGGAGGACTGAAAACCGGGTAATGCAGTTTGCCGAACTGGATTTCCAGATTGCATTTCTCCGCGACCTCCAAAGTGTTTTTCACCGCCTCCGGCACCTCCGCGAAGCGCGCCTTCATCTCGTCGGCGCTGCGCAGATAAAACTGCTCCGGCACATAGCCCGCGCTCATCCGCTTGGGGTCGCTCAGCATGGACTGGGTGCCGATGCAGACCAGGCAGTCATGCGCGTGCGAGTGGCTTTTTTCGATGTAATGCACATCGTTGGTCGCGACGAGCTTGAGGCCGAATTCCCCGGCAAACCGGATCAATTGCTGATTCACCCTGGCCTGTTCCGGAATGCCGTGGTTTTGCAGTTCGAGGAAAAAATTCTCCGCCCCGAGCGTCTGCTTGAAGAAATCCACCGCGTCGCGCGCCTTGGCGATTTGATCCTTCATGATCAAATCCGGAATCTCGCTGGCAAGACAGCCGGACATCGCGATCAAGCCGTCGCTGTGCTTCGCCAGCAGTCCCTTGTCAATGCGCGGCTTGTAATAATAGCCCTCGATGTGCGCCGCCGTGGTGAGCTTGATGAGATTCTTATACCCGGCGTCATTTTTGGCGAGCAGGCCGAGGTGATGATAGACATCGCGCATGCCGGTGCTGCCTTGTTTTTTTTCCAGCATCGAGCCGGGCGCCACATAAACCTCGCAGCCGATGATGGGCTTGATGCCCTGCTCGCGGGCGGCGCGGTAGAATTCGATCGCCCCGTGCATCGCGCCGTGGTCGGTGATGGCGAGCGCGGGAAATTTCAGCTCGTGCGCCCGCTCCATCAGCTTGTCCAGCCGGCACGCGCCATCGAGCAGGGAATACTCGGTATGCAAATGCAAATGGACGAAATCAGCGTGCGACATGGCGGATAATTTAACTTCTCAACACCAAGACACCAAGCCGCAAAGTCTTCAGTAAACTATTTTTTATTCCTGGTCGGTGACGGTGTCGTGGAACTTGAGGATATCGCCCCGGTCGCCTTTGAGCTCGGCTTCCTTGAACTTGATGGCGGTGCGCGGATGCTGATTCAACATGCCGGTGAGCAAATACGGCAGGTCGTAGCCCCAGAGCAATTTGGCGCGCATGGGCTCGATGTGGTTCTGCACGCAGTTGAGCACGGGCCGCAGTTCGTATTTCGGATTGTGCAGGAAGGCGAGGAGCAATTCCATGGGACAATTCCCGGCGCCGCGGCCAAGGCCGGCCATGGTGGCATCGAGATAATTCGCGCCTTCTATGATACCCTCAATGGTGTTGGCGAACGCGAGTTGCATGTTGTTATGCATGTGAACCCCCACTTCCTTGCCGGCCGTCTTGCAGTAGCCGAGATATTTCTTCACCAGCGCGTGAACCTGCTCGCTGTAAAACGCGCCAAAACTGTCCACGACATAAATGGCCCGGGCTTCCGACTTGGCAATCATTTCGAGGCCCTCATTCAATTCGCGGTCGGGAATGGTGGAGGCGGCCATAAGATTCACGGTGGTTTCGTAGCCTTTGTCATGCGCGTCTTTGACCATGTCCAACGCGGTCGGAATCTGGTGGATGTAAGTCGCCACGCGGATCATGTCGAGAACGGAATCCTTCTTCGGCAAAATATCCGCCTGATAATCGCAGCGTTCGGCGTCGGCCATGATGCAGAGCTTGAGCGGAGTTTGGTTGTCGCCGACAATGCGGCGCAGGGCGTCTTCGGTGCAGTATTTCCAGTCGCCATGTTCGCCGACCTTGATTTCCTTGCGCGACGCCTTGTAGCCGAGCTCCATGTAATCCACGCCCGCCGCGACGCAGGTGTCATAGACGACCTTGACGATCTTATCGTCGAAATGGTGGTTGTTCATGAGGCCGCCGTCGCGGATGGTGCAGTCCACGACCTTGATTTCGGGGCGGAAGGAGAGCCAGCGGCTGGTGGCGTTGGCTTTGGCGGTTTTGGCGGCTTTCATATTGGTAAAATTATTATTGGCGGTCAGCCGCCATTATTCCGGGAACCGGCGGGAATTGGACAGGATAAAAATGTGCTATTTCGAACCGAAAGCTTTCAGCAATGCGTCAAAAACCTGTTCCGGCGAAATATCAGCCAGGCAATGGCGTGAAGCAGTGCAGACGGCGGAGTTGCCGTCGCACCCGCAAACTCCGCCGGTGAAAGCCCGATGTCGCTCGCCGACTGGCGCCCAGCGCGCCGGCGACGTCGGGCCAAAAAGGGAAATGGTTGGCACACCCAGCCCGGCGGCGAAATGCAGCGGCCCGGTGTCGCCGGAAACAAACACCGCCGCCCGCGCCAGCACGGCGAGGAATAGCGGTAAGTCGGAAATCTGCGGCAAAACCACCGCGTCGGGCGCGAGGTTTTTCAGTTCCGTCATCAGCGCAGCTTCGCGTTCGCCGCGCGCGGTGGTGAAGGCCAGCCGGTAACCGGCGGCCCGGGCGAGCTGATGAAACTTGGCCCAGTGCGCCAGTGGCCATTCTTTTTTGGGCTGGCTGGAGGCGACGTGGCAAATCACGGCGCGTTCCGCCGGCAGGATTTTTTGCGCGGCGGCAGCCAGCGCGGGATCAGCGTGGATTTCTGGTTCCAATAAGCGGGGCAGGGGAATCTGCCAGCCGGATAGCAACTGCGCGAGCCGGGCAGATTCATGCGGGGGATTTTGCTCCGGCACCACGCGGTCGGTGTAAAAATATTTTCGCCCGAAGAAACCGCCGCGTTCCGCCCAGCCCAGCCGGTGCCGGGCACCGATGAAGTAACTGAGAATGGCGCCGCGGTCATTGCTGGCGAAATCCACGGAGCGGCCGAAGCGTTCGCGGCGCAGGGCGCGCAGGAGCGGCCACGTCTCGCGCAGGCTGGCGCTCCCGCGCCGGCGCGGCATGGCCCAGACGCGCGTGAGCCACGGCACATGTTGGAACAGCGGTGCCAGTTCGGCCGGGATGAGCAGATGCAGTTCGCTCTGCGGGAACTGTTCGCGGAGCGCGCGGAGAGCCGGCGTCAGCAGCACGGCGTCGCCGAAGTATTTAAATTGCAGCGCGAGGATTTTTTCAGGCCGGACGCTCACGAGGCGAATTGCAGTTCGTATAGTTTCTGGTAGATGCCGCCGCGCCGGACCAGTTCGTCGTGGTGGCCGGTCTCGACAATTTTTCCCTGGTCCAAAACCACAATCAGGTCGGCGTGGAGAATGGTCGAGAGCCGGTGGGCGATGCAAATCGTGGTGCGGCCCTTCATCAGTTCGTCCAGGGCGGTCTGCACGGCGCGCTCGGATTCCGTGTCGAGGGCGCTGGTGGCTTCGTCGAGAACCAGGATGGGCGCGTTTTTCAAAACGGCGCGGGCGATGGCAATGCGCTGGCGCTGGCCGCCGGAAAGGGAGACGCCCTTTTCGCCGATGACGGTGTCGAAGCCTTCGGGTTTATGGAGGATGAACTCAGTGGCGTAGGCGTGCTGGGCCGCGGCGGTGATTTCGTCATTCGTCGCGCCGAGCCGGCCCAGCTCGATGTTCCGGCGGATGGTGTCGTTGAACAGGATGTTTTCCTGGGCGACGACGGCGATCTGATTGCGTAAATCGCGCGTGGAAACATCGCGCACATCCACGCCGCCGATTTTGACGGTGCCGCGCACGGGGTCGTAGAAGCGCAGCAGCAGGTTGGCGAGCGTGGTTTTGCCGGAGCCGCTGGCGCCGACAAGCGCGACAAGTTGGCCGGCTTTGACGGTGAGGTTGATGTTGCGCAGCACGGGCTTTTCACCGTAGTTGAAATCGAGGTTGTGGAATTCAATGTCGGCGTGCGAGGCGTGGAGCATCTTGGGTGCGGTCGGCTCGGGCACGGAATTCTGGGTGGCAAGGAGTTCAAAGACGCGTTCGCTGGCGGCGCGGGCCTGATGGATCTGATTGTGCAGCCGGGTGAAGGCTTTGATGGGCGGATAGATCATTACGATGGTCAAAACGAAGGTGAGAAAATCGGACTCTTTCGGCTGCTGGTCCTTGGGCAGGAATTGCAGGCTGTGCTGGATGTAAAAGAACACCAGCGCGATGCCGATGGCGCCAAACACCTCCATGAGCTGGCTGGGAATTTCGTTGGCGCGGATCACGCGCATTAGCTGACCGATGTATTTTTGCGTGGTGGCCCGGAATTGCGCGCTGACCGTTTCCTCCAGGTTGTAGGCCTTGATGACGCGGTTCCCCGTGAAGGATTCATGCATCAGGTTCGTCAGCTCGGCGTTGTGGGCCTGCATGGCCCGCGCGGATTTGCGGACCTTGCGGCCGTAAATGATGATCGGCACGAGGCAGATCGGAAACACGATGATGGAAATGAGCGTCAAGGTGGTGTTCGCCATCAGCTGATACCCGAGAAGACAGAAGATTGTGATTGGATCCTTGACGGCGGAGGAAAACGCGCCGCCGATGATGCCGTAAAGCACCTGGGTGTCGCTGGTGATGCGGGCAATCAAATCGCCCGTCTTGGCCTGGGTGAAAAAACCGAGGGACAGATTTTGCAGGTGGCTGAACAATTTTGTCCGAATGTCGGCGATGGCGTGCATGGCCGACCAGTTGGTCAGGTAGGTGCTCAGGTATTGGAGCGTGTTGCGCAGGAGCATGATGGCCGGAATGGCGCTGATGATCAGTAGCCAGCTCACGGTGTTGCCCGGCGCGGGCGCATGGAATTCCGGCACCAGCAACGCCAGTTGGTGCGCGAGCGGATGAATCCATCGCGGGGCCGCCTCCAGCTTTTGGTGCAGGTCCACCTCGCCCTCAAACACGAGCTGCACCACGACCTTGACCGTGGCGATCAGCAGGCCGTTGACCAGCCCGTAAAAAATACCGCAAGCCAAGCCCAGGAAAAACCGTCCGCGATACGGGTGGACGAATTTCCAGAGCTTGCGAAGGAATTCAATCATTGCTCGTATTTTGACAACGGCGGCGGAAAGTGAAAGTTTTGTTTTTCAACCGAATGGATATGTTTTAGCCTCCTGCCCTAATCGAGCATGAGAAAAATCCGGATTGATTTCTGCGACGTCGGCGCCACCTTCAACAAGGCGGACAACTACCTGGGCAACATCCTGAAGGAGCGGTTCGATGTGGAAATCTGCGACCAGCCGGATTTTTTGATCTATGCGTGCGGCGGCGACTCCCACCGGCTGCATTCCGGGGTGCGGATTTTTCTGTCCGTGGAGTCGGACATCCCGGATTTTCGCCGGTGCGACTACGCCCTGGCTTCCGTCAAGCTGGACGATTCGCGCCACCTGCATCTGCCCTGCTACGTCAACTACGGCCGGTATCAGGAGAGCGCCAATCCGGCGGAAATCATCAAACGGAATGATGACCACCGCCAAATCCTTGCGGCCAAGTCCAAGTTTTGCAGTTTCATTATCAGCGGCTACAATCCCGGCAAAAATGGCAACCGCGTGGAGTTTTTCCAGAAGCTGTGCCGCTACAAAAAGGTGGACAGCGGCGGCCGCAAATTCAACAACATCGGCGGCCCCATTCCCGGTGGCCCCCGCGGCAAGGTTGATTTTCTGCGCCAGTATAAATTCAACATCGCGTTCGAGAACCGGTCGCTGCCCGGCTACACCACGGAGAAAATCTACGAGCCGATGATCGCGCGCTGTCTGCCGATCTATTGGGGCGATCCGGACATCAGCGATCATTTCAATCCCCGGAGCTTCCTGAACCGCGCGGATTTTCCCAGCGACGAGGCGCTCATTGAGAAAATCATCGAGCTGGACAACGACGACGAGAAATACCTGGAATACATGCGCCAGCCGTATTTTCACCACGACCAGCCCAACCGGTTTTTCGACCACCAGCGCATCCTCGATTTTTTTGAGAAAATCTACACGCAGAAAATCACGCCGGTGGCCCAGCGGCGCGGAAAATTCCATTTCCTCCGCCGCTGCTTCGGCCGCTGGAAAATCGTCAAGCGCCACCACTGGCACAAGATGAATGTCCCCGGCTGGTGAAACCCGCGCGCATGACCGCCCCGCCGGAAACATTTTTTGACCGCACCCGGAACGCCAGGAAAGTCATGGTCCTCGACCTCGGCTTTCTCGGCGACACCATCCACCTGCTGCCCGCGCTCTGGCGGGTGCGGCAGGCGTATCCGCAGGCCGAACTGCATGTGACGGTTTCCACCCACATCACCTCGCTCATGAACTGCGTGCCGTGGGTAAACCGCACCTGGGGCTACATGCGCTATCCACGCCACGCCACGCTGCGCGAAAACTTACAAATGGTCGCCGCGCTCCGGCGTGAAAAATTCGACGTCGTCATCAACCTCAACGGCTCCGACCGGTCAAGCTGGCTGACGTTTCTCAGCGGCGCGCGCGAGCGGTTGGGCCGGATGCCGGACGACGGCGGTCCGCTGTTTTGGCGGCGGATGTTCACCGCGCACGTGCATTATCCGTTCGAGCCGGATCCGCTTTATGTCCAGCGCTGCCGCTGTCTGGAAAAAGCGGGTTTCCCGTTCACGCGGCCGGAATTTCATACGCAGGTTGATCCGGCGGGTTTGCGGGCGGCGGAAATATCCGCTGATGACCGGGGAAACTATTTTCATCTCAGCCCCTTCACCACGGCCGATTACAAGGAGTTGCCGCCGGCCCAACTGGTGGAACTGATCGCCGCGCTGGCGAAAAATTTTCCCGCAAAAAAAATCGTCCTGTCCTGCGCGCCGACGGAGCGTGAGCAGAAGAAAATGGCGGAACTGCTCGCCCTGCTGCCGGAAAAACCGTGGCGCGTGTTGACCGGCAACTTGAATCTCACCCAGCTCGCCGCTGTCATCCAGCACAGCGCGCTGCATTTCTGCGGCGATACCGGGCCGTTCCATCTGGCGGTGATGACGAATGCGCCGGCCGTCGCGTGGTTTTGGCCCAATCCCGGCCTGAGCCAGTGGGTGCCCACCGGTGATAAATACCGCGTGCTCGTTGGCGCCAACGAGCCGGGCGCGCAATATCTCCGCCAGATTGACACCGGCGAACTGATCCGCGCCGCGCAATCCGTTCTGGCTGGCGGCGCGGGCAATCGCTAGACTGGCGGCGTCAAATTTGCAATGAAACCGCCCGCCCAACTGCCCGTTTCCGTTTGCATCATCGCCGGGAACGAGGCGCACCGCATCACCCCCACGCTGCAAAGCGTCGCGGACTGGGCCCGCGAAATCATCGTCGTCCTCAATGACGACGTGAATGACGGCACCGACAAAATCGTGGCGTCGTTTGGCGGGAAGGTTTTTCGCGAGCCGTGGAAGGGCAACATCGAGCAAAACCGCTCCGCCGCGGAAAAAGCCGCCGGCGACTGGTTGCTGGCGCTCGACGCCGATGAGGTGGTTTCGCCCGAACTGCGCGCCAGCATTGAAAAGCTATTTTCCCAGCCGGAAAAACTGAACCGCTGCGCCGCCTACGAATTTCCCCGCTGCACCTTGTATTATGATCGGTGGATCCGGCACGGCGAATGGTATCCGGACCGCAAGCTGCGCCTCTGGCGGCGCGGCCAGGGCAGCTGGGGCGGCGTGTTTCCGCATGGCAAAGTCATCGTCACCGGCCCGGTCGGAAAACTGCGCGGCGACCTGCTGCATTACAGCATGGAAAGCGTCGAACACCAGATCCGCAAGACCATCCGCTACGCCGATGAATTCGTGCAGGACCGCCGCGCTAAAAATCGCCGTGTCACTTTTCTCGAACTGCTGGTCCGACCGCCGTGGCGCTTTTTTCGCGGGTATGTTTTCCGGCTGGGATTTCTGGACGGTTGGCAGGGCCTGACCATCGCGTGGATGACGGCGTTTTACACGTTTCTCCGTTACTTCAAGGCCTTTGAAGCCCAATCACGCCACATGCCTGAACCATGACCGCCAGCAGCCAACACCTGTTGCTCTACGAACCGCGCACCGAGGGGCATCACCTCGGCTGGCTGCGGTTCATCGCTGAGGACTTGCTGTCGGCCGATTTCCACCTGTCCATCGCCGCCGATCTGCGCCCTGGTTCGCGCGCGCGTGTCGAACAAAATCTCGCCGGCCTGCTGGGGGAAGTGAAATTAATTTCCGCCTACGACGGCACCGGCCGCCGCCATCTCGATGGGAAAGCTCGTTCCGTGGCGCACTGTCTGCAAGCCAGCGGCGCGGAAAATGTCTTTCTCTGTGCGCTCGATGAAATCGCCTCACACTGCTGGCGCGGCGCCACCTTCGGCCGGCGTCCGCCGGTGGCACTGCGCGGGCACATTGGCGGCATCTATCATCGGCCGCGCTTTCTTGCCGCCTCAAAATGGTCGCCGGCTCGCGGCTTGAAAATGCCCGGCTTTCGGCGTCTCTTGCGCGAAGGCTGGTGGCGGCAAATGTTGTTCGTGGATGAATTCCTGGCGGCGGATTTGCAAAAGGATTATCCGTTATCGCCCGTTTTTTTCCTGCCCGATGCCTGCCCCTCGGGCTATGACGGCGACGTGGTCGCGGCCCAAAAACAATTGGGGATTCTGCCCGACCGGAATGTCTTTCTTTTTTACGGTACCGGCGCGCGGCGCAAAGGCTTGCACTTGGCCGTGGCGGCCATGTTGCAGTTGCCGCCGGCATCGCCGGCGTTTCTGCTCTGCGCCGGCCACCAAAATCCCGCCGGCCAAACCGCCGCCGGTCTCGCGCAACTGGTGCGCCAAAATCGCGCGTGCGTGCTGGATCGCTACGTCACGGTCGAGGAGGAAAAACTATGTTTCGCCGCCAGCGACGCGGTGTTGCTGCCGTACCTGAACCATTTTGGCACCAGCGGCGTGCTATCCCGCGCCATGTCCGCCGGCAAACCAGTGATCACCTCGGACGAACAGCTGCTGGGCCGGCTCACGCGTGAACGCCAGCTTGGCTTGGTCTTCCCCTCCGGCAACCTTTCCGCGCTCCGTGAACAAATGCTTCAGGTGACGGGGTTTTCTGAAGCTGATCGCGCCCGTTTCGCCGCCGCTGCCCGGCGTTATGCGGAAACCTATTCGCGTGCCGCTTTTCGTGCCGCGCTACTCCGCTCCTTGGCCGTCACTTAAAATGGATACCCCCCGGCGCATCCTGATCGTCCGCCTCACCGCCATGGGTGACGTGGTGCTGACGCTGCCGGCGGTCAATGTCCTCCGCGAAAATTTTCCGGCCGCGAAAATCACCTTTCTCACCACGCAGGAAAATGCCGCGCTGTTGCAGGGTTTCCCGGGCGTGGATGCCACCCTCGCGCTGGACCGCGCCGCCTTCCGCAGCGGCAACCCGTGGCGGATGGGCGGTGAACTGATCCGGCTGCTGCGTCTTCTGCGGGCGGGCAAGTTTTCGCTCGCGGTGGATTTGCATGGCAATGGCGAGAGCGCCTGGCTCACGCGGCTTTCCGGGGCGCCGGAACGCTGGCAATGGTCGCATCGTGCCAAGCGGGATTGGGCCTACACGCGGCCGATTCGGGCCGATGTTATTGTGCATCCGGCGGAAACCCATCTCTACCTCTTGGCGCGCTGCGGTTTGAAAAGTGGCTCCATTCGCAATGAATTCGCCTTGCCTGGGTCCGCCCTCCAGGACGCCCGCGCCTGGTTTGCTGGCCAGCAACTTGATACCGCCCGGCCCACCCTCTACCTCCAGCCGTTCACCAGCGGCGCGCATAAGAACTGGCCGCTGGAAAATTATCTGGTGGTCGCGCGTCATTGGCGCGCGGCGGGTGTGCAAATCATCCTCGGCGGCGGCCCCGGCGATCGGCCGGCCTTGGAGCCGGCTCGGCGGGAAGGCTTTGCGGTTTCTGCCGGCGTGCCGATGTTGGTCACCGGCGGCCTCATGCAACTGTCCACGTTGGTGCTCGGCGGCGACACCGGCGCGCTGCACTTGGCCGTTGCGCTGGGCCGGCGGGTGTTGATGCTCATGCACCAAGTCACCCCGGGTTGCCCGCTGCCGTTTCAGCATCCTGATTGGGTGGTGGCGGCCCCCCGGCCGGAGGCCATTGTGGAGATTTCTGTGGCCGAAGTCCTTGCCGCAACCGCTAAGGTTCTGGGTCAGGCCACCCGCCGGTAATGTTTTTTATCGAACCGGAAGCCGAAGGTTTTTTCCAGCCACATCATCCGCCGGTGTTTTTTTTCACGCGCCGTGAGCCGGTGCTGCGGATCGGCCTGAAATATTCCCGCCGCCGCTGGCAGCCAGTCCTGCACCGCCTGCGGATGCGTGCCGGAAAATAATTTCAACACCTCGGCGTCAATCTGTGCGTAATCCATCGGCTTGGGCGTGGAATCATCCCAGTATTTCTGCACGGTGGCCGACTTCAGATTCATCTGCGCCTCGCTGCGCACCCAGCCGTAGTGATAAATCGTCGCGCCGGCATGGGCCGCCCGCGGGTGCCGCGATTTTTTGTGCCCGTCGAGCACGTTGAAAAACAGCGCCTCGCTCGACCACGCGGGAATCGTGTTGCGGAGGATGCGGACCTCGCTGCGATACCAGCCGGGCGACCAGGCGATGGTGTTTTGGTTCCCGTAAAAATGCAGGTAGTCAAACGCCAGCGCCTCGACGCGCTCGTCGTTCAGGTGTTTTTCCATCGCCGCGCGGATTTTCGGCAGATCCTGTTCGTGCAGCACCTCGTCGGCTTCGAGGTAAAATGCCCAGTCGCCGGTGCAGTTGAACAGCGCGATGGATTTCTGCTGGCCATAGACAAAGCCGCCCACGCTGTAATCGCCGCGCATCCGCTCGTTCCATTGCGTCGGAATGATGCGGATTTTCGGGTCGCCAATCGCGCGCACCATCTTTTCCGTGTCGTCCGCGCAGGGGCCGAGCGCGATGATGAATTCATCTACGAGCGGCAGTAGGGAGCGGATGGACGCGATGAACGGATAGCCGAGCTGCTGGCCGTTGCGCAAAAAGGTGAACCCGCTGACTTTCATTCAAATAATAGCCGAATTTTTTCAACCAGTAAACTTTCAGGTAGGAGTAAGGAACCTGCCGCTGGAATGCCCATGGCGGTCGTCCGCTCCGGTCGGTTTCTTCTCGGATCTTCTCCAGCATATACCTGCGATGGCCCATATAATGGGTCACAACGTGGCGGGCTTCCAGCAGTTTAATGTGGGAAATTCGCAGGGCTTCGGAAATCGCAAACTGCTCTGCCGTGTGGATGCGGCTGCCAAAATCTAGCAGGGCATCGCATAGTTCCAGCGCCAGGTCGACCACGGCGCGGTCGTCCCGATGCAAGCCGAACACTCCCGAATTATACATTTGCGAGTCAGCCCCGAAGTGGTAGGAAATGTTGCCCGCCAGCGTGGTGTGGAAGCCGGCAAGGCCGATTTCCGGGTTCCGGCTTTCAAACGCATGCATGATGGCTTGCCCTGGCGACAGCCTCCCGGCTAGCTTGGCCATGTCGCCACCGACAAACGTATCTGAATCCAGAAAGATCATGTGGCCCGGATATTTCTCGAACAAGCATTGCATCACGCGCAGTTTGGCTCGATGAACAAAGCCCGTCTTGCCCCGCATGGCCTCCAATTGACCGGCCACGGATTCACAAATCACGGGCCAATCTTTCACTTTGTCCGGCTGGTCGGTAAAAACAATGATTTGGGACGGGGTGTCCTTCAGCCGCCTGGCCAAAGTGCCAATGCTGTAAGCCGCCTCCATGAACGCCTCGTCACGGTCGCCATACACAAAATAGATATAGTTGGTCATGCCTTGGATGATCCGGCGCCGCGCTTGGCTGCCAGGTCTTATATTTGTTTACCCTATAATAAGAAAACAAATCTTGGCATGTCAATTCTATATTCTAATGAGGTGACGAATTCAAAGTCTAAATATTAATCTCCGAACAGTTTTTTTAGGTGCGCCCGCGCCGCCTCCTCGCGGGACAGCTTGACTTCCTTCGGCTCCCACTGCCGACGGATGAATTCAAAATATTCGCAGAAGTTGCCGAGATGTTTTTCCTGCACCAGGTCGGCGCGGCGTTCGCGGCATTGCTCCGCCACGCGCGGGTCGTAGTGGGCGCAGTTCAAGCACGCGCGCAAATCCGCGCGGCATTTCATGCAGACTTCGCCGCGACCGGGATTGCCATTGATGGTCCACGGCTCGCCGCATTGGTGACAATGACGGGTCATAAAAATAAGTTGCAGGTTACAGGCCGCAAGTTGCAAGTTGAATTTGTGCCTGCACAGCCTGTAACCTGCAACTTGCAACATGAAACTTGGAATCTTTGGCGGCTCATTCGACCCCGTTCACCTCGGCCATCTGCTTGTGGCGCAGGCGGCGGTGGAGGAACTGGGGTTGGAACGATTGTTTTTCGTTCCGGCTGCGCAATCGCCGTTCAAGCCGGAAAGCAAACCCGCAGCCGATGCCTTCCGCCTGCAACTACTCCGGCTGGCGCTGGCCGGCAAAACGAATTACGAGATTGATGCGCAGGAAATCCAGCGGGGCGGGATTTCCTATACGGTGGACACGCTGGGCGATTACGCGCGGAAGTTCGCCGGCGCGGAACTATTTTATCTCATCGGTGCAGACAATGCGGCAAAGTTAAACGAATGGCGCGAACCGGCAGAACTGGCGTGGCTGGCGGAATTTGTGGCGATTCCGCGGCCGGGTGGGGCGAGGCCGGTTTTCCCACCCCCGTTTCGGGGACGGGTGCTGAGCGGTTTTCCATTCGCCGTTTCTTCATCGGAAATCCGTGCGCGGGTGCGGGCGGGTTTGACCATTGAGAATCTGGTTCCCGCCGCCGTGCGGGAGGCAATTCGCATCGGGCGGCATTACCTTTAGAAAAATGTCGCGCGAAAGCTGCGAAGTCGGCGAAGAAAACAAAGCCGATATTTTCCTTCTCTTTCTTCGTGGACCCCGCGCAAAACCGATTATTTGACAATTTAACCGTGTCCATTCGCTAACATCTGTGGTTAAATTACCCCGGTAACTATGGATTCCAAAAAACTGGCGCTACTTTGCCGCGATTTCGCGGACAATAAAAAAGCCGAAAACATCGTCACGCTCGACGTGCGCAAGCTGTCATCGGTGACGGATTATTTTGTGATCGCATCCGGCACAAGCCAGCCGCATTTGCGGGCGATCGTGGAGGAGCTCACCGGCAAGCTGCGCGACGAATACGACCTGCGCCCGTCACGTTCGGAAGGTTCGACGAGCGGAACCTGGGTGGTGCTGGACTATTTCGACGTGATTGTTCATGTGATGCACGCGGAAACGCGCAAACGTTACGATTTGGAAGGGCTTTGGGGCGACGCCAAACCGGTCAAGCCGGCAAAGCCGAGGAAGAAAAAAACGGCGGCGAACAACTGATATATTACGGAGTCTGGATCGGGCCGCGGGGGTTGAAGTTGGGAGCCTTCAGATCGGGTGTGAGGACGCAGTGAAAATCGGGTTAGCCGCCCAGCAGCACCCACCCTCCGGTTTGAGTCACGCGCAGCCTCGGCGCCTTATTTCCATCAAAGCGCTAAAGAATGTTTGCGGCCAGCTCGGCCAGTTCGGAGCGTTCACCTTTTTGCAACTCGATGTGCGCGGCGATGGCCTGGTCGCGGAACCGGCTGACGATGTAGTTGAAGCCGTTTGACGACGAATCCACATAGGGATTGTCAATCTGATACGGATCACCGGTGAAGATGATTTTTGTGCCACTGCCTACGCGCGTGATGATGGTCTTGGCCTCGAGCGGAGTAAGGTTTTGCGCCTCGTCAATAATCATGAACTGGTTGGCGATACTGCGCCCGCGGATGTAGCTCAACGCCTCCACCACAATGCTGCCGCTGCGCATGAGATCAGCGGCCCGGCGATGGTCGTGACCCATGTTCAGGTCGCTCAACATTTCCAGCGCGTCGTGAATGGGCTGCATCCACGGCGCAAGTTTTTCCTCCAGCGAACCGGGCAGAAAACCAAGCTCCTTGCCCATGGAAATCGTTGGCCGCGCCACGACCAGCCGGCGAAATTCCCGGTCCTGCACGGTGCGTTTCAAGCCGGCAGCCATCGCCAGCAGGGTTTTGCCCGTGCCCGCCTTGCCCATGAGCGTGACGAGTTTTACGCGGTCATCGAGCAGGGCGTCGAGGCAAAAATGCTGTTCGCGGTTGCGCGGTTTGATGCCCCACACCCCTTCGCGGCAGTCAATGATCGGTATCAGCTTAGTCCCGGACGGATCCACTTTCGTCAGCGCCGCCTTTTTGGGATTGGTCTCGTCGGTGAGCGTGCAGAATTCGTTGGGGAAATATTGTTTGCCGGTGTCCAGCAGTAGTTCGTTCTTGGCCCGGAATGCGGTCATTTTCTCCGCCGACACGGTCAAGTCCACCATGCCGGTGTAAAGGTCGGTGATGAAAACGCGGTCGGTCTCGTAATCCTCGGCGAACAGTCCCAGCGCGTCCGCCTTGATGCGTAGATTAATATCCTTGGATACGAGGATGGTCGCGTTCTTTGGCTGCGTTTTCTGAATGCCGGCCGCGAGCGCCAAAATCCGGTTATCCACCGAGTCCTTGGTGAAGATCGTCTCGCCATGACCGTTTTTCTGGAACGCGATCTTGAGCTTTCCGCCGTTGGGCAAATCCACGCCCGCGCTCAGGCTGCCTTCGCCGCGAAAGCCGTCGAGCATCCGCGACACGGTGCGGGCGTTGCGGCCCAACTCGGTGGACTCGCGCTTGAAACGGTCAATTTCCTCAATGACTTCGATGGGAACGAGGACGGTGTTCTCCTTGAAGTTGACGAGTGAGTTGGGGTCGTGGAGCAGGACGTTGGTGTCGAGAATGTAGTTTTTCACGGGGCGTAAAAAAGGACAGTGGAGTTTCCGCCGCACATGCGGCGTCGGGTTGAAGGTTCGGCGGACAACATCAAAATATTCCCTGGAACTTTTTCAAAGTGTTTCGTCCGTACACCATGACTGTCAACGAAATTCAGTGCGGTCATCGAAATAGGGCGGAGGATCACAGCGGGAAACCGCGGTTCTCATCCGGCAGCACGACTTCGCGGCGCGCCGGCACGGTTTCCGGCGGCGGGGCCGGTGCGGCCATTTTCACTGCCGTTTTATCCGTTGGCAGCTCGGGGAATTGCGATTCAAGGGTTTCCGGTTCGGAAGCTTTCTCCGCTAACGGCGCGGCGGGAGGAATGATTTCAACCTCGACCTTTTCCGACGCAGGCAGTGCGGCGGGAGCCGTCATTCGGTTAACTAGCGCCAGCATCGAAATGGCCGACGCGGCGACGCGCTCGGCCTTTTCAATGCGCGCGAATTCACCGTAAATCTCCGCCAGCGCCGGCTCGTCGCGCAGTGGTAATTCCTGACCCGTGCCGGTGCGCATAGCCAGCAAAATGTCGTAGGCGTTAATGGCGTCGAGCGGGCGCGCGGGGACGAACGCCGCCTCCGCGCCGGCGACTTCCGTGACCAGCCGAGTTACCCCGAGCGTGCGTAAAACCGACTGCGTGAGCCGGCTGGGAATGCCGAGTTCCAGCGAAAGCTGGTGGACGGTCGCGGGCGGCTGGCTGTTTTGAAATCGCTGGCCGAGGCAGGTCATCAGGCGCAGCGCCACAAACTCGCGGCCGCGCTGGTTCACGTTGTCGGCGAGCCGGTCCTGCAAATACGCGGCGCGGTTCTGGAAAGCATAGGCGATCTGCGCACCGAGCAACAAGAACACCCACGAAAAATACAGGCCGACCATCAATACCGGCACCAGGCCGAGGCTGCCGTAAAAACTGAGGTTGCTGAACACCCGCGATACGTAGAGATAGCCGAAGACGTTGTTCAAATGCCAGAGCAGGCCGGCCACGGCGCCGCCGACCAGGGCGGCGGAAAATTTCACCTTGGTGTTCGGCATCAGTTGATAGAGAAATGTGAACGCCAGCCACATCACCAGCAGCGGCAGGAGGTCAAAAATAAATTTCCCCACCACCGGCATCTGGGTGATAAAATCCTTGGCCGCGTGGAACTGCGAGCCGCCGGCCAGACTCGCGGCGGCGATGAGCAGCACCGGGCCGAACACGATGGCGGTGCAGTAAATCGGCACCTGCCGCAGCCAGTTACGGCCGCGCGTCACCCCCCAGATGTCATTGAATGTCTCCTCAATGCGACCGAGCAGCGAGATCGCTACGAACACCAATAGCACCACGCCCGTTGCGCCGAGGGTGCCGCTTTGCGTGTTTTCAACAAAGCTCCAAACCTGCCGGGCGATCTCCTTTTGCGCGGTGACGGTGACCATGCGCGTCTCCGGCGGCGTCACGGCATTGGTCGCGGTTGCCAGAAAATTGGTTGGCGCAACAATGCTCACCGTGCCGGTTGGAACCGGATTGGTGGCATTGATGGTGCCGGCCGGGGGATCCACCCGCACGACATTGGTGCCGATGGTGGCGGGCGGTGTTATGCCGGAAATGAATTGTTCCACCGCCTGCTGGAATTGCGCCTTGTCTTGGGTTTTGAGTAGGCTGCTGGAGACACTCAAGGCCACGGCCAGCAGCGGAATCAGCGCGATGAGCGTGGAATACGACAGCGCCGACGCGCGCACCAGACAGCGGTGCCGGACGAACTGCCGGATGACCAGCACCCAGAAATGAACAAAGCGTTCCAGCCGGCCTTCCAGCAAAAAGATCTCATCCTCCGCATCGGCGGCGGCACCGGAGAGAATTTTGACGAGACGGGAAAACCTTTTGCTGGCCATGCTGCCGAAACGCTAACAAAGCGCGCGGCCAAGTCAATGACGCGCCCGCCCATGCCGATCGGGAGTCGTGGTTCCATCGCGCCACCGGATAGGTGGGTTGAAGCATCCCGTTTATCCGGGTTATTTAACAAATTAACCCGGTTCGAATGGAAATTGACATGGAGTAAACGGGATCTTGTTCTGTAGAAAGTCAAAGTCCCGGGCTGCCGCCGTTGCGGGCTCCTTCCTGACAGGCTTCGGCCAGCGCACCCACCACACACCCGGCTCCGAGGGCCACTCCTACCACGGTCACATCGCCCACCACGGCCAGCGGCGTCAGGGTGGCGCGCTGCCATGGGCCGTATAGATATTTGCCACCCTGGGCGGATTCGGCAAGGGAGCCGGTCGGGTCTTTTTGCCAGAGGTTGCCGGTCAGGCTGTGATCTTTGAAGGTTTCGCACCCTCCGGCCAGGCCGGCCAGCAGCAAGGCCGGCAGTAGCAAAAACCATTTTGTGAAGCGCCGCATGATGGTTTCAATCGGGTGGCTGTCGTTGTAATCCCGTCGTCCCGCCATGGCAAGTGGCAATTTGGCCTCCCGGTGGCGGCCAACCAAAAATCATCTACGACAGTCTGCCGAAGCGGCGGATTTCCGGCCAGAACCACGCCACCACCAGCACCACCACCAGCGTTCCAACACCGCCCACCACCGTGGATAAAACCGCACCGGCGGCCATGCTGTTGCCCAGCATCGGCCCGAACAAATGTTGCGTCATGCCGGACTCGAACCCGCCCAGTTCGTTGGACGTACCGATGAAGAGGCTGTTCACCGCCGAGACGCGGCCGCGCTTGTCATCCGGCGTTAAGATCTGCACCAGGGAATGCCTCACGACCACGCTCACGTTGTCCACCGCGCCGCAGATGGCCAGCAGCCCGAATGCCACCCAGAACCAGCCGCCGTCCGCCGCCGGGAAAATCCCGCCAAGGCACAGGCGGTTTGCCAGTCCGAACAGAATCGTAGCCGCGCCGAAAATGGCCACGCACAGAAGCATCGTGCGCCCCGCCTTTTGCAAGGGCGGCCGGTGGGCCAGGAAAAAAACGCAGATGATCGCGCCAATGGGGATAGCCGCGCGCAGCAGACCGAGGCCGACACCTTCCGCGCCGCCATGCAGGGGTATGATTTCATCGGCAAATATTGGCAGCAGCGTCACCGCGCCGCCGAGCAGCACGGCGAACATGTCGAGGGTGATGGTGCCAAGGATGATTTTATTCTGATAAACAAAATGGAAGCCCGTGATCAGGCTCTTGAGCGAGACCGGTTCGCGCGGCGGAATTCTGTGTTCGTGCCGGATGCCCAGGATGAGCGCGAAGGCGACGATGCCAAAAAAGACATTGATGGCATAGACCAGCCAGGCGCCGTGCGTGAGCCAGATGATCACCCCCGCCGCCGACGGACCCAGCACGCAGGAAAGCTGAAACGCGCCGCTGTTAAAAGTAATGGCGCGCGGCAATTCCTCGCGCGGGACGAGCGCGGTTACAAACGCCGCACTGGCCGGCCAGAGAAAAGTTCTCGCCACGCCGATGATGACCAGCAATGCGTAGGCGAACAACTGGAACGTCGCGACGCTCCGGTCCAGCGCGATGAACGCGGAGGTCAGCGTGAGCCCGAGGTTGGCAAAGCCCAGCAGGAGCGTGGAGCCAAGAATGATGCTTTTGCGATTGCGCCGGTCGGCGAGCTGTCCCGCCGGCAGGGTGCAGAGGATCATCGGCGCCATCAGCGAGAGCCCGACGAAGCCGAGCGCCAGGCCGGAGTGCGCACGCTTGTAAAGCTCCCAGTCCAGGGCGGTAACCATCATCTGCATGCCCAGGGCCGCGATGAAGCGCGCGACGAGGTAGCGCGTGAAATCGGCGTTGCGGAAAACGGCGTAGGCTTGCCGGCCGGCGGCGGGAAGCGTGGGCGGCAGTGTCGGGTCTTCCTGGCTATCAGTCTCGTGCATGAAACGGGTGGCAATTTACCGGAAAGAAAGCCCTGGTCGAGATTTGTTGAGGCGGTGGTAATCGCATTCGCGCCGGGGGCAGATTGAGATTAGTATGCAGAGGCAAATGAGCGAGCCGGATAATCATTCCCCGAAACCGAAATATAAGTGGCCCTGGTTCGTGCTGGCGGCGGTGCTGCTGGGCATGGTGCTGGCGGTTATGTGGGTGGGTGCCGCGGCGAAGAAAGTGGAGCAGCAGCGCGACTACAACGCCCCCCTGCCTGATACCGCGCCAGCACACTAGGGACTGGATGACTTCACGGTCCGGCTCGGTAGCTCGGGCAACACGGAATGGCCGGCTACATTTGGCATCGGTTTCTGTAACGCCAACTCCAGCGCGGTCGGCGCAAAGTCTTGAGCCGACCAATTCAAGCCGCAGATGGTTCCGGCCGGGAATTTAGCGGGCCAGTTTGCGATCATTGGCAGTTGCGTCCGGTTGAAGGTTTTTTCACCTTTGAAATTTCCATCCGGGTGCAGAAAATCCAGGGTCCGGTTGGCAAATTTTTCCGGCGCGCCGCCGCTGGTGAAGAAAATAGCCACGTCATTGGTCAGCCCAAGCTTTTGCAGTTGTTCCAACAACCGGCCGATGCCGGCGTCGAGGCGGGTGATGAGCGCGGCGCGGTTTTTGGCCGCCTGCGGCCAGTGCTCGCCGGTGAAGGGCGCGTCAGTCGGCACCGGAAAATCATCCGCTCCAACCGTGGCGGTCCGCGGCGCCGGCAGGTTGACCAGCAGGAAGAACGGGCGGAAGTGGTTGAATTCATCAGGCTGGTTGACGCGGGTGAAATTCGCCGCCGCCGTGATGAGCAGGTCAGGCAGATACTGGCCCTGTTTGCCGCCGGTATTTGGATAAATCATTTCCTTGCCGATAAAGTCGTCGAAAGTGTTGTTCGTCTCATTGACAATGCTTTTGGGCGCGTAACGCCAAAGGTAATCCGCGTAATAATTTTTCCCCTCGGCGTCGTCCAGAAACCCGGCGAATTCGTCAAAACCCTGGGTCCATGGTTTGGACCCGAGCATCCATTCGCCAATGAGGCCCGTGTGATAGCCCGCCTGCCGGAGCCGCTGGGCGAGGGTGGTTTTGTCCGGCGCGAAGGCGTCATTATTCCCCGTCATGAGCGCGGCCTGCGCCAATGAAAAATCTTCGGCGGTGGCAGGCAAGGCAACGCCGGTATGATAGCCCGTAAACCGGATGCCGCCAGCGGCGAGGTGGTCCAGGTTCGGCGTCTGGAAATTGGTCTGGCCGTAGCAGCTCAGGTCGCCGGCACCCAGCCCGTGGCACTGGATGAAAATGATGCTGGTGTGCGGCGGCGCGCCAGCGGACACGACGTTGGCGGCGAAGGATGCCGGGCTGGAGGCAGGCGCGGCAAAAGCCAGCGATGGCAGGACGGCCAACCAAAGGAAAAGGCGGATGGGTTTCATCGGTGATACTTGGATTGTGGAAACCCGGGCGCGTTCAAAGCAATTCTTTTTCACAACTGATTTATGGCAACCCAGCGACGGGACAACAAAGTCCGGGATTATACTTTGATGGTTTCCGGCTGGTTATTTCTTTTTCCAAATTCTTTATCCAGCGGGATTACCCAGGCGACCAGAAAACTCGGAATTGTTGCCAGAATCACCCACACGAAAAAGTGCGGGTAGCCGAGCTGCTGTTGCAGCCAGCCGCTCCAGAGATTCGGCAGGTTCAGGCCGAGCGCCATGAAGCCGGTGCAAAGCGCATAGTGCGCCGTTGCGTGCGGTCCGCGCGCGATGTAAATCATGTAAAGCATGAAGGCCGTGAACCCAAAGCCGTAGCCGAACTGTTCCACCGCCACGCCGACGCCGATGGCAACCAGATTATCCGGCCGCGCATACGCCAACCAGATGAACACCGCGTCCGGCAGGTGAATCGCCAGCAGCATCGGCCACAGCCAGAATTTCAGCCCGCGCTGCGACACGGCCCAGCCGCCGAGCAGGCCGCCGAGCAGCAGCGCGCCCACGCCAAGTATCCCATAAATCTTCCCAAATTGGTCATTAGTCAGGGCCAGTCCGCCCTGGGGGCGGGAGTCGAGCAGAAAAAGCTTTGCCACGGTGAGGAGTTGCGCCTCGCCAAAACGGTAGAGCAGCAGAAACGCCAGCAGCGTGATAATTTGCGGCTTGCGGAAAAACGCGATGAACGTCTCCGCAAAGTTTGCCGAAAAAATCTCCGTTGAAACCGCGCGGCCCGCGCGGTCGCCCGCCGGTTGTGGCAGAATCAGGCGGTGAAATATTCCCAGCGCCAGAACCACGTCTGCCGCCAGCGCCAGTGCCAGCGCCCACGCGGTCGTGTAGCTGCCGGTGCGCGCGTACATTTTTCCCGCGAAGACGACCAAGCCGCCCTGGGCCGCGATATTCGCCACGCGGTAAAAGGTGTTGCGCACGCCGCTGAACAACGCCTGGTCGCCCTCATCCAACGCCAGCAGGTAAAATCCGTCCGCCGCGATGTCGTGCGTGGCCGACGCAAACGCCACCAGCCAAAACAGCGCGAGCGAAATCTGGAAAAAGTGCGGCAACGGCAGCGACAGGGCCACGCCTGCCAGCGCCGCGCCGATGAACAATTGCAGGGCCCAAATCCACAGCCGCCGCGTTTTCAGCAGGTCCACCACCGGACTCCACAGCGGCTTGGCGACCCACGACAAGCCGAGCAGACCCACCCAGAAAGTGATGAGGTCGTTGGCCAAGCCGAGGTTTTTGTAGAGGACCACCGACACCGACATCGCCAGCGCATAGGGCAGGCCTTCGGCGAGGTAAAGGGTCGGGACCCAGGCCCACGGCGAAGATTTTTTGGCGGCAGCCATTTTGGTGGCGCAGATTTTATGGCGCCGGCGGGTGAAAGGAAACTTTTCTTCGTTTCCATTGCCGCCAGTGCGCGGCACAATCGACCTGTGACCGGCGCATTTCTCAACGCCTTCGGCATTATGTTTGGCGCGCTGCTTGGCCTCGCCTGGCGGGAGTCGCTTTCCGCCCGCGCCCAGAATTATTGCCGGTCTGCACTTGGCGCATTCACTGCTTTTTTCGGGCTGCAACTGGTCTGGCAGGGAATTAACGGCACGTTCACGGCTGTCCTGAAGCAACTCTTGCTGGCGCTGCTTGCCGTGGTGCTGGGCAACCTGGCTGGGAAAATCCTTCGCCTTCAGATGATTTCCAACCACCTCGGGCGCATGGCATCTGCCCGGCTGGCTTCCGCTCAGAACAATCCGCCGGGCCGACCGCTGGAGGGTTTGGCGGCGGCGACCATATTATTTTGTGCCGCGCCGCTCGGGGTCATCGGCGCAGTTACGGATGGATTATCGGATTATTACCAGTTGCTCGCGTTGAAAGCGGTCATGGACGGGCTGGCGATGGCGGGTTTTGTGAAACTGTTCCGCTGGCCGGTGGCGCTGGCGGCCTTCCCGGTGCTGGTTTTCCTGACGGCCATTGCCGCCGCCGTCCGGATATTAGCCCTCCCTGCACTGGCGGCACACAACTTGGTGGAAGCTGCCAGTGTGACCGCCGGGCTGGTTGTGTGCGCCATCTCGCTGGTGGTCCTGGAGGTGCGGCGGGTTGAATTGGCGAACTATCTGCCCGCACTGGTGGTCGCGCCACTGTTGGTTTGGTGGCTGCGCTGAAAACAGCTTGCCGCCGAGGTCTTCCAGCAATAGTTTTTCCGGGTGAGGCGTAAGCGAAAAGCCACCGGGAACCAAAGGCAAAAACGCTTTTTCGCGTATTTTTTCGGGGCACTCATGATTGGAGCCGTGGCGGCATTATTGTGGTTGCTGAACCGTTCGCCCCTGTCGGATCATTGAACGGCGGATCTGGGAACAATGAAATTATTCTGGTTCGAAAAATTTTAAGCCCACCGATGCGGCCCAGTCAAAAAGTAAAATCACTTCCCAACCGCCAAACGGCGAAGTGGCGCGATTTTTTTTGTGCTCTGCAGTGTTTTGCGGCTAAAGTTGCTGCATGAACTGCATCGTCACCGCCGGGCCGACGTTCGAGCCGTTGGACGACGTGCGTCGGCTTACGAACTTTTCCACGGGCCGTCTCGGCACGGAACTGGCCAATTATCTTGCCGCCCGAGGACACCGGGTCACATTGCTTATCGGCAAATCAGCGACTTACGCGAGTGAATGCCGGGCGCAGGCAGTGAAAGCCTTTTCCACCACTGCGAATTTGCGGTCGACGCTGAAAACTTTCTCCGGCAAAAAAGTGGACGCCATTTTTCACGCGGCGGCGGTCAGCGATTTCTCGTTTGGCCGGATTTTTGCAGAGACGAAGCCCGGCCAGTTCGCCGCGCTCAAGGCTAAAAAAAAAATCTCCACGCGGCAGGGACCATTGCTGGTCGAGCTGTTGCCGACGCGGAAAATCATCGCCGAGCTACGAGGGTGGTTTCCCCAAACGATGATCGTGGGTTGGAAGTATGAGGCGGATGGCGGGCGCCCGGACGCCTTGCGGGCAGCGGGGAAGCAACTGGCGGATTGCGGGACGGATTTTTGCGTGGCGAATGGCCCCGCTTATGGCCGGGGGTTCAATCTGGTTTCAGCGGCCGGAGCTCAACATTTCAACTCGATGGAGCCATTGTTTGCGGAACTGGAGGAATTGCCGAAAAGCAGATTGGCAAATAAAAAACGCTAGTGTCCCCCGCCTTCACGGGCCCGGTTTCCGCATCCCGACTTTTCCTATTGCCAGATCAGGCTTCAAAATCTTTCAGGTGCCGGAGTCCCCACTTCATTGGCAACCAGCCGACGATGAATGACAGCACAACAAATCCGACAATGCATATGAATGCCATCCCGACGTAGGAATGAAATCCGCCGCCGCCGGCTACCAGCAGTGTCAACGAGGCGATGATATAAATGGAGCTCATCACGAAACACAGCGTGCCGCCGAAACCGCTGACGATTTTGTTGGGGTTGGTTTCCTTGACGTTCGGATAGAGCACGCCCAATCCGACGGCGAGGCCGTTCAGCGCAAACGTCATCACGGCGATGACCGCGCCGAAAAATGCCACATCGCCCCAGGGCATTTTCAGCAGATAACACGAGAGCGTTACCAGCGCCAGTGTTACTGCCAGCGAGGCGGCGCTGGCGAGCCAATATTTGGTTTTCACCACCTGCGCCAGCCCCATCGGCGACAGGCCGACAATCCACAGCCGCCGGCCCTCGAGCGAGAATTGCGGAAACACAAACCGCGTCGTCACCGAGGCGAGGTTGAAGGCGCACGCGCCAAGGTTGAGAAACGCGACGGCGTGGATCCAGAAGGGACTGGTGAGCTGGTGGGTGAAATTGCGGAGGTTGATGATGTAGGCGCCGAGCAGGCCGAAGAACATCACGGACTGGCCCCATTGCGTGGTGTCGCGCCAGAACATCCGCACATCTTTCACGGCCAGCGCGCGGATGTCTGGCGGGAGGAGCGGAATTCTTTCGAACCCCCTTTCGAGAAAACCCACCGTGCGGGAATTTTTCCCGGCCCGGATAAAATCCAGTTTTAAACCGCCGCCCGCGCGGCTCTGGACCGCCGAAGCTGTATCGTAAAACCAATGGCCAAACCGCGTGAACGCGAGGCTGCCAAAAAACAGCGTATGGCTCAACAGCACCGCCGCAAAAAAAACCGCGCCGCTGGCGATGCCTTCCGCCCATTGCAACACCGCCGAGGAGAGCCAGTAACTGGGCAAAAACGGGAACATGGTGAAGCGCGTTTTGGCGAGGAGCCGGTCAAGCGCCTCCAAAGTGCGTTTGTCCAGCAGGTCATCATCCACGGGATTGGTTTTCCACCAGAAGGCGACGAACGCCAGCAAGGCCAGGGCCAGCAGTAACAGGACGATTTGAAAACTCCGCCGGTCCAGGTGCCGTCCTATGCCGATGGCCAGCGCCGAGCCAAACACGCCGGGCAGAATAATAAACAGGCCGATGAGCAGCGCGGTTAGCGGATAAAAATGCCACGGCACTTCGCGTACCAGTCCGAAGGCGACGAGCAGTGGCGCGATCAAAAACAAAAACGCCCACGAAGCCAGCATCACCGACTCGATGAATTTCCAGCGAAAAATTGTCTGGGTAGAAACCGGGAGCGGCAATAGAAACGCCGTCTCACGATTACGGAAAAGATTGGTATAGGCGATGACCAGATTGCTCAGCAGCAGCAACGCAAAAAGAAAAGCGAACAAGGTGTAGAGCAACCGCTCCGTCAGCACCGCGCCGAGGCCGGGGAACTTGGCGACGAATTTCATTCCGTGATAGAACAGGCCAAACGCCAGTACCAGATAACCACCGACGAAAACCCCGATGATGCCCGAAAGGAGTCGCGACTGCTTTCGCACCGACAGGAGCCGCCGCCAGCTATGAACCGCATTCACCCGTAGCAGCAGGAGCAAATCGGAACTTTTGTGCTGACGGGAAATTTTGAACACGGACCCAAAGTAATGTCCGCGGGGTGAAGTCGCAACTGACTAACCCGGATATTTCATAGGGGGATTGAACAAAGAAGCGGCGAGAGCGTCAGAAGGCTTGATATCACTCAGCCAAATGAAAACGCCACTCACCGCTTCTTCAACGACAGACTGTAAGCAGGAGCCCTTGCTCTTTCAAGACCTC
>CAIXBQ010000094.1 GCA_903917705.1 uncultured Verrucomicrobia subdivision 3 bacterium
GTTGTAAATTGCTCAGGCTGACATTGCCGCGCTGCCGCGGCAGGCAGTCGGCAATCCGCTCATATTGACTCTCGGTTATCTCCATTAACCCCAGCTTGCTCACTTTACCCCCAAAAGTCAATTAGTGTTAACACGACCTAGGGCGGTATTGTTCCGCTGTAAAAATAATCAAACAACCGGTAGGCCTCGAAATCATGGTCCTGCAACCCTTTCCTGCCCATATCTGGAGCTTGGCTCCGGTCATGCCGATTTCGCCGCGTGTGCCAAAATACCACATGCCCAGCTCCCATGAAACGGCCAAACACTGTCAAAAACATGCTGTTGACGCTCCTTGACTGGATTGGTACGGTGCATCGGAAATGCCTGAATTCAGAATCAATTCTCCAAAACCTGGTCAGCATCAAATAAATGATGGTGCATTAAAAGCAAATCCCCATCGGTGACATTTTTAATACTCCTTGCCCGTATCAACCGAAAGATCTCTCATGATTTCCATCTCGTCCAAAACTAACTTTCTATTCGTCTGGCCTCGACTGGTCACTGCGACCAGACTTGCCGGATTCCTCCTTACGCTGGCGCTGGCGACGGCGGAAGCTGCCGCTCCAGCCATCATTCCCCTGCCTGTGAAGATGGAAGTTCAAACCGGCGTGTTTACAGTCACTCCTGAAACTGTGATCGTCGCCGATGCGGCCTGCAACGATACCGCCCGGCAACTCGCCGGGAACCTCAAGCCGGCGACCGGCTTTGCCCTGACTGTGACAGCCCAGGCACCGGCCGATGCCAAAGCCTGCATTACCTTGATTCAAGATCAAACTCTGGCTCGGCTTGGCCAGGAAGGCTATCAGATGACCGTTACGCCGGAAGGGATCCGGATTGCCGCTGCCGGCCAGGCCGGGCTGTTCTACGGCGTACAGACCCTGCGCCAGCTCCTGCCTCCGCAGATTTTCGCGGCAACGACGGCCAAAGATGTGGCATGGACGGTGCCGTGCGTGACCATTGAGGACCAACCGCGCTTTGCCTGGCGCGGGCTGATGCTCGATTCCGGCCATGACTTCCAGAGAAAAGAATTCGTCGAACGCTTTATCGACCTGATGGCCCTGCACAAGTTCAACCTGTTCCACTGGCATCTGACCGACCTGGGGACCTGGAGCCTCGAGATCAACGGCCGGCCCAAACTGCTGGAGGCGTCCACGCGCGGACCGGGTGTCAAGCCGGGTTTCTACACCCAGGACGAGATTCGCGAAGTGGTCCGCTATGCCGCCGCCCGGCACATCACCACCCTGCCGGAAATCGACATGCCCGGTCATGAAACACCGGCCCTACTCGCCTATCCCGAACTCGATTGCCCGACTCCCCAACTGGACAAGCATGGCAAGCCGGTCCGTCCTTGGGAATTCTGTGTCGGCAACGAAAAGACCTATGCCTTCCTGGAGGAAGTGCTGTCCCAAGTGGTCGAACTGTTCCCGGGTCCTTACGTCCACATCGGCGGCGACGAATGCCCCAAGGCTCATTGGCTCAGTTGCCCCATCTGCCAGGCCAAGATGAAAGCGGAGAAGCTGAATAACGGCGATGAATTGCAAAGCTACTTCGTCAAGCGCATCGAGAAATTCCTAGAATCCAAAAACCGCCGCATGATCGGCTGGGATGAGATCCTCGAAGGGGGACTGGCGCCCAAAGCGACCGTCATGTCCTGGCGTGGCATGGGCGGAGGCATCACCGCCGCCAAGGCCAATCACGATGTGGTGATGGCGCCAACGGCCTGGACCTATTTTGATTATCCGAATACCCCGGTCGAAAAAGTCTATGGCTTTGAGCCGATCCCCAAAGAACTCAACACCGAGCAGGCGGCGCATGTGCTGGGAGCCCAGGCGCAGATGTGGACCGACACTCATCCGTCGGAAGACCGCATCGACGCCCTGGTCTATCCGCGCGCCGCCGCCCTGGCCGAGGTGGTGTGGTCGCCGGCCGCCGGCCGCAACTACGATGTCTTTGTGGTGCGGTTGCAGGACCACCTGCCGCGTCTGACGGCGCTCGGAGTCCACTACCAGCCGCTGGCGGCCACCGGGAAAGTGTTTGCCCATTGGACGACCGAACACACCTCGCCCACCCCCAAGTCCGTGGACTGGCCAATCACCGCCGGCTTGAAAGAGCCCGGCAACTACGCCATTACCTTCCAGTACGAAGGCGGCAAAAGCCGATACCAGATCCATGCCGTGGAAATCGTCCAGGACGGAAAGGTGCTGGCAGTCGACACGCATTTTGGCTGGTCCGGCGGCAGCGACAAAGACAATATCTATCACGTCACGCTGCCACAGATCTCCGCCGCTCCGCTGATCCTGCGTGCCACGGTCAGCACTGATTTCGGCCCGGATTCTCATGGCAGGATCATGATCGGGAAAATGCCTTAGCCGCGAAGTTACAAAGACCCGCCCCTTACAACGTCGATAGACTTCAGAAAGACCCTGCAGTGCTCGTGGGATGTGTTAGGCGCGTGTTAATACTAAAGCGCGAGGCTTCAAATTTGTCCGCCAAAGCCAATTAGGGTTAACACCCCCTAGTCTCCTTCGAGAGCACGCGTGACCTTCACCGTGACCTTCACCGTGATCTGGCGACAATACCTCTGCATGATGGAGGCGCAGATCACCACCAGCTGCGCCACGCACCGGAGGCTATTGCCGGCGCACAGGAACTCCACGACCGGCTGTTCAAACGGGCCAACCAGACCAAGAAGTTGTCCCAGTCGAGTTTCCCGGTGGCTACGATGACAGGGTCTTCACGGGTATTGCTGATGACATCCTGCGGCTCGAAAATCTCGAAACCACACTCGTCTTCGGCCACGACCTCGTTGAACGAATGCAGGCTGGTGCTGCCGTTGAGTTGCGTCGCACTGGCCATGATGTCAACGCTACTGGAATTCATTTTCGGGAACGCTTATCCAGCGGCAGCGCGTGAAGCGGCTTCAACGCGGGGCAATTAAATGTTTTCTTTCCCGTCGGCCAAAGAATATTTTTACAGGATGCTGACGAACTTTAAATTCATGGCCGGCGCCGCGCTGGCGATTTGGCTGGGAACCGGTCAAGCCGGCGCCCAAACCAACGCAATCGACCCGCGGGTGTCGGCGGCCAACCAGATCCTGGCCGAGTATCAGGCGGGCGCGCCCCATAATCACCGGGTGCTGCACGTGGCTTACTTTCGTCCCGCGGACCGAACACCGGCGCCAGATTATCAGGCGCGGCTAGGCCGAGCGCTGGACGATATTTCGCAATTTTACGCCGCGCAATTGCAGCATTACGGCCTGCCATCCACCGGCATTCCGCTGAACAAGGATGCGTCGGGACAGCTCGTCATCCATTTGGTCAAGGGCACGCGGCCGGCCGCGGAATATTCGGAGGCGAAATCCGCCAATGAAATCCATGAGGCGGTCCGGAAGGTGCTGGCGGAGGAGGGTATCAGCCTGCGGACGAATCATGTGGTGGTGTTCACGCGGCTGGGCAATTACGACGGCACCAACACGTCGCATAACAGCCCGTATTGCGGCATGGGCGACTGCCGGAGCGGTTTTTGCTGGCAATTCGATTCGGAGATCCTCGACCCGCGACTACTGACGAACACGAGCCAGTGGCTGGACGACAAACAATACGGCCATATCACGCTGGGGCGCTACAATTCCATTTTTGTCGGCGGCACAGCGCATGAGCTCGGCCATTGTTTCGGACTGCCGCATAACGCGGAGACGCGCGCGGAGCTGCCGGTGCGCGGCCATGCGCTCATGGGCGACGGCAACCGCCATTACCGCGAGGAATTGCGCCACGACGGGAAGGGGTCGTTCATCACGCTGGCCCACGCGCTGCGGCTGGTTTCCAATCCGCTCTTCTCGGGGGTGGACAAGGGCTTGAAGGAACGATGGACTTGGACGGCGGATTGCCAGTTTGAATCACCGGCTGCCGGCCGACTGAAAATCACCGGCCAATACACCTCCAGCCAGCCGGTCTATGGCGTGGTGGCGTATGTGGATCCCGACGGCGGCGATGATTATGATGCCGTGAGCTACGCGGGCTCACTCGGCCCGGACCACACTTTCTCCTTCGACCTTGATAACCTGCCCAAGGCCAAAAAAAACGGCGAGCTCCGACTTTGCCTCCTCTGCGCGAGTGGCCAGCAATTGAGCAATGGCCGCAACAGCCAGGTCCATCATCCTTACACCATCGGCACGAACGGCGTATTCACGGTGGTGACGAGCGGGAAATAATCAGCCAAAGGCGGGCTGACGCGGACGCCGGGGCAATTACTTGTCGAGGCAGTTCCGGACGGTCTGGGCCAGCTTGTGTGACTCGAAGGGCTTGGCGAGAAAATTGACGCCTTCTTCCAGCGGGAATTCCTGGCCGCCGATGTCCGCGCTGTAACCGCTGCAATAGATCACCTTTAATCCGGGATGCTGCTGCAGCAGCACGGTGGCCACGTCTTTGCCGCTCATGCCGCCGGGCATCATCATGTCCGTGAGCAAGAGCCGGATGTCGCTGGCCTGTTCTTTCCAAATTTTCAGGGCTTCGGCGCCGTTATAGGCTTCCAGCACGCGATAGCCGAGTCGCACGAGGGTGTTCCGCATGGAATTGCGCACGGAGTTGTCATCTTCCACGAGCAGAATGGTCTCGTTGCCGCCTTTGATGGCAGTCAACGACGCCCAGACGACTTTCTTATCAGACAGCTTGCCGAGGCGGGGCAGATAAAAGCGGAAGGTGGTCCCCTGCCCGACTTCGCTATAAACGTTAACCCAGCCTTGATGCTGCTGGACGATGCCAAACACGGTGGCCAGACCCAGGCCGGAGCCTTTGCCGACATCTTTGGTGGTGAAAAACGGCTCGAAGATGCGCGCGCGAATCTCCGCCGGAATGCCGCAGCCGGTGTCGGTGACGCTAACGCAGACAAACGAACCCGGCCGGCATGGGGCATGTTGCGCCGCCGTGACTTCGTCAAATTCAACAGCGGTCGTCTCGATGATCAGCTTGCCGCCATTGGGCATGGCGTCACGGGCGTTCACCGTCAGGTTCAGAAGGATTTGATCCATCATGCCATTGTCGGCATGCACCATGAGTGGCTGGGGCGAGAACTTGAACAGCATCTGGACATTCTCGCCCAGAATTCGCTGGAGCATCTTGGCAATATGGGTGATGACGTCATTAATCACGAGGTCGCGGGGCTGCAACGACTGCTGCCGGCTGAACAGCAGGAGCTGGCGGGTGAGATTGGCGGCGCGCTGGGCGGCTTCCTCGATGGCGGTGGCAAAGCCCTTCTGCTGCGCTTGAGTCAATTCTTTCTCCGCCTTCAGCAAGCCGGCCTCGAGCTGGATCACCGCCAGTATGTTGTTGAAGTCGTGGGCCACGCCGCCGGCGAGCTGGCCGACGGCCTCCATCTTTTGTGCCTGACGGAATTGGGTTTCCAACTGCACCTCGCGCGTCACGTCGCGCTTGACGGCAACATAATTGACGGTCTTGCCGGCGCCGTCCCGCATGGGCGAAATGGTGGCCTCCTCCTCGAAAAACGTGCCATCCTTGCGACGATTGATCAGATGACCACTCCAGATATCGCCGCGCCCGAGGACCTCCCACATCCGCCGGTAAAATTCAGCGTCATGCTTGCCGCTCTTGAGCATGCGGGGGTTGAGGCCGAGCGCCTCCGCCCGGGTATAGCCGGTGGTTTTCTCAAAGGCCGGGTTCGCATAAAGAATCGTGCCGTGGGTGTCGGTGATCACGATGACTTCGGCCGCCTGCTCAACCGCAGTCGCCAACCGGTCGTGAGCCTCACCGGCGCGTTTGCGCTCCGTGATATCTTCAATCGTGGCCATGGAGCGGATTGGCCGGCCGGCGCCGTCCCGGATAATCGTTGAGTTCACGCTGACCCAGGCAATCGCTCCATCCTTGCGCACATAGCGTTTTTCGATGCGGTAATTCGGCTGCTCACCCCGGATAACCTGCTGAAAGGCCTCCCAATCTCTCTGCTTGTCTTCCTGATGCGTGAGATCCCGGAAATTCATCCGCAGCAACTCTTCGGGCGTATAGCCGGTGATCTCGCTCATCTTCTGGTTCACGCGTAGAAACTGCCCGGTGCGCGGATCAGCCTGCGCCATCCCGATGGAAGCCAGCTCGAACATTGCGCGGAACTGTTCTTCGCTGGCCCGCAGCAATTCCTCCGCCTGCTTGCGCCCGGTAATGTCGCGGGCAAAACCGCAGTTATATTCCTTGCCGCCGAAACGAACATAGGTGGCCGAGATTTCAACTGAAAACCTGCTGCCGTCTTTCCGGCGATGGCTGGATTCAGCGGTGTAGAACCCGCGTTCCCGGAGACTCTGCCACACGTTTATCAAGATCTCGTCCTTGACGTTCGGGTTGACTATTTTCACCGACTGGCCGATCAGCTCTCCCCGGTCATAACCCAGCGCCTTGCAACCGGCTTCATTGACATAAATGAACTTGTTATCGGTATCCATCCAATACGCACCGTCATAGTGCAGGTCAATGGAATGCTTCAGCAATTCCAGCCGCTCTTCCGCCCGTTTGCGCTCGGTAATGTCAGACACGAACGCCATATTGGCAGTGCCGTCGGAAAGCTGGACGGAGGCGACGGTGATTTGCATCGGGAATTGCGAACCGTCAGCCCGCAACCCGATCGATTCAAATTCTTTAGGAGCCGGCAGGCCAAGGGAGCGAAGACGGGTGCGTTCCAAACTCTCCGCGCGGGATTGCGGTGCAAAATAATCAGTGATGGCCCGGCCGACCCACTCCTCAACCTTTTGCAATCCGAATATTTCCTGAAACTTGTGATTGGCATACAAACCAACGCCATCGCGGGATATGTTAATGGCCATCGGCGCCTGTTCCAGGATGGTGCGGACCCGCCGTTCGCTCTCGCTCAACGCCTGCTCCGCCCGCTTGCGCGCAGTGATGTCATGCGCCACGGCGGTCAGGCCGATGACGTTGCCTTGGTCATCGCGCCGCGGCACTTTGGTGGTCAGAAAAATATGCCGTGCGCCATCGGCCGCGATGACTTCCTCCTCGATCGTTTCCGCCTGGCCCGACTCCATCACGCGCCGGTCATCCGTCTCGAACTGTGCGACCGTCGCCGGCGTGGAATAAATTTCTGCCTTGGAATGACCAATCACCTGTTCCGGCGTCTTGCCATTTAACTGGTAGCCGGCGGGATTCATGAAGACGAACCGGCACTCGCGGTCTTTCACGAAGATGACATCCTTGGTGGTGTCCGTGATGGAACGCAACTGTGATTCGCTTTGCTGCAGCGCCTCCTCCGCCTGCTTGCGGTGAGTGACGTCACGCAGCACCCCGTAGGTGGATTGCAACCGTCCCCCCGAGTAAACCGGAATCCAGCGATCTTCGACGAACTTCAAGCTGCCATCACGGCAACGCCACCAAGCCTGCCAGGGCGTGGGGATATGCGCCGATGGCTGCTGCATGCTATCAAATGCACCGCTCTGCTTTTCAAACTGACTTTCCTGAATCACGCTGGCCAGGAATTTCTTGCGACCGCCCATGCGAGTGACATCGTCCAGCGTATAACCGAGCATCCGCCCGAAAGCGGGATTGACGTATTGGAATTCGCCGCTCTGACCGTCCACGCCATATAATACATCCTCGATGCTGGTCGCCATCTGCTGGAAACGCGCCTCGCTTTCCCGCAGCGCCGCTTCCGCCTGCTTGCGCGCGGTGATATCCTCGATTGAACCGTCGTAGAAGAGCGACCGGCCGGATTCATCCCGTAAGACCCGGCAGTTTTCGCTTACGAAACGGACGCTTCCGTCGCGTCGCTTCCAAGCCGTTTCCCAAGCGGTGATCTGGCCGTCCCGTTCGAGGCGCTCCTTGAAAGTCGCGCGCGAATTGCCCGATTCAAAACCCTCCTCTTCCAGATTGCGCTGGGCCAGCTCGTTCAGCGATGAAAATCCCAGCAGGTTCAATAACGCAGGATTGGCCATCAGGATTTGTCCGTCTGGGGTGGTGCGATAGAAGCCCACGACGGCGTTGTTGTAAAGATTCCGGAACCGCGCCTCGCTTTCCTGCTGCGCCGCCTCCGCCTGCTTGAGATCGGTGATATCCTGAAAGGAACCGTGCACCCGGACTACCCGGCCGTTTTCGGTCACCGGATGCCCAATGGTACGCACCCATTTGTGAATGCCTTTCGCGCTGACGATTTCCAGTTCCAGATCGTAGGGAATTCCCTGCTCGACTGACTGCTTCACCGCCGCCTCGATTTTTGTCCGCGATTCGCCAACGAAATATTTCAACCCCGTCTCTTTGGTTATAGGCAGGGCCGGGTCAAGGTCGTGAATCCGCGCCACCTCATCCGTCCAAAAGCCGGCCCCGGTGTTCGCATCGAAGCTCCAGCCGCCGACCTTGGCGATCTGGCCCGTTTCCTCAAGGATATCCTTGTGCAAACGCAATGCCTCCTCAGCCCGCTTCAGGTCGGTGATATCCACCGCCACCCCCACTAGTGCCGGTCCGTCCTCCCCCGGCGATGCAAAGGGAATTTTGATGGTTTGGAGAATCCGGGTTTGCCCGTCGGCATTGGTCAAACGCTCTTCGGCAATAAATTTCGGCTCGCCGCCGGCAATGACCTCCCGGTCATCCTTCATGAATGCCTCCGCCTGCGCGCGGTCCGGCACGATTTCAAGGTCGGTTCGGCCCACCATCTGTTCAGGGGTCAGGCCATTGGCCGTCCCGCAGGCCCGATTGACAAAGAGGTGACGCCCCTGGCTGTCCTTGGCAAAAATAAAATGCGGCACCAAATCCATGACCGTGTGCAGGAGCCGCTCGCTTTCGCGCAGTCCGGCTTCCGCCTGTTTGCGCGCGGTGACCACATCGAACACCACTACGAAATGTTCCGGGGCGGGGCAATAAACCGAAATCGCATACCAATTGTGCAGCGCCTCGACATAGCGCTCAAATTGCTCCGGCACCCCCGTATCCGCCACCCGGCCATAAATGTCCAGAAGTTCCGCATCCGCCTGCTGGATGCCCGGCACCACCTCGCTGATCCGTTTGCCGGTGACATTCTTCAGCCCGGTCAGCGATTCAAACGCCCGGTTGACGGCCAGATAAACAAAGTCTTTCGGTTTCCCCGGCTCTTGAATCATCCGGCAGTAGGCAAACCCATTGAGCATGTTCTCGAACAACGACTGGAAACGGTGTTCCGCCTCATGGCGGGCGGCCTCGGTTTTTTCGCGTTGTTCCGACTCCTGTTCCCATTGTCGCAACGAACGGTTCAACAGATGATTCACCCAGGCGCCCGTCAAAATCACCAGCCCCAGCCCCTTGATGATGAAGGCATAAATGCGTTCGTCCGGATTACTGATGAGCACCTTCACCAGTTCGCCGGAGAACAAAACCCAAGCGCCGGCCACGATGACATAAATCAACGCGACTTTAAACGCCTTGCGGCTGGCTTTGAGATGCATGTGAGCCTAGCTAAATCATCAGTTGTCAGGCGGATATGTAAAGCCCAATCACCTTTACCGACGCGACCGCCAGAGGCCGGGTTACAAGCAATGGACTTCCGGCTGAAAAAGGCTGGAGCCGGACCGGAAAAGTCGCCAACCGGAATTTGATTTTTGCTGATGCTTTTATGCCATTCGCCAGCCGGCAAATGCTTTGTTTGGCTCAATACGCCGCGGGCGTGGCCACCGGCACAATCCGGTAATAGAGGCCGGAGCTGCCGTTGCCGCTGGGATCCACGTACTGGGCGGAACCTTTGAGCACGGTGTTGGTGCAGACGGGCTGCCAGTTGATCAGGTCGGTGGACACTTGCAGCGAGAAGTTCATGCCGTTGGTCGCGGGCAGGGAAACGTGCATGGAGGTGTCTGCCATGGCGTGGATGACGGGGTTGGGCTGGGGAATTTTTTGATCCTCCAGGATGATGGCCCCCGCGCTCTTGGGCGAGCCGATGCGATAGGGCGCATTGAGACTGGTGGAGTTGGTCGGCAGCGCGAGCGTGAGGGTGATGTTGTCGTAGGGGCGATAGTCTGTGTCGAGGTCGTCCAGCGGATAGATGACGACGAGGGCGTAGCTGGTGCCAGCGGGAATGGTGACGGAATTGGGAATGAACGCATAGTCCACCCCGTTGATGGCGGAGCCGGTGATGGCATACCAGACGGTGAGGTCGGTGTTGGTGGCGCTGTCGCGGCGGACCAGGAAGGTGGCGGTGTTGGTGCCATTCACATAATTGGTCACATAGCTCGGCGGGACAGTGGTGATGGGATAATTGGTGCCTTCCACGGCAACGGGGTCGGGCGCGTAGATGGTGACCACCGGCGGCAGGTTGGTCACGACATAGATGTTGGCCACGGCGGAGCTGGCGGTCTGGCCGTTGGTGTCAGAGGCGACAGCTTTCAGCGCGTAGCTGCCGGCCGGCACATTGGACCAGATGAGCGAGAAGAGCGGCGCCGTGCTGGCATTGGAAACGACGGTCGGGCTGCTCACGACGCCGAGGCTGACGTTGTTCTCAAAGAATTCCACGGAGGCAACCTGGCCGGTGCTTTCATAGGCGCGGGCGGAGATATTCACGGTGGCCGGCGCGAGGAACAGGGAACCGTTGGCCGGCGAATAAAGATAAACGGACGGCTTGATGACCGGCGGCGGCACATTGGTGACGGTGAGGTTGACCACCGACGAGGTCGCCGTATTGCCCTGATTGTCCGTCGCCACGGCGTTGACCGCATAACTGCCAGCGGGAACATTGCTCCAGGACAGGAAGAACGGGTTGGCCTGGGTCGAGTTGGTGAACAGCACCGTGCCGGTGTTGGCAACGGTCCCGATGAGCGCGGCGCCGGAGAAATACTGCACCTGCGTGACCGGGTTGGAATCGGTCACCCACGCATGCAGCCCGATGTTGGCGGGCGCGGCGAAGGTCTGGCCGTTGGTCGGATACAGGAAGCCGACCGCAAACCGGATCACCGGTGCCGGCTTGTTGGTGACGGTGATGTTCACCGGCGGCGCGGACGTGGCGGTGTTCCCCTGGCTGTCCGTGGCCACGGCGGTCAAGGCATAGCTCCCCGCCAGCACATTGCTCCAAGTCAGATAGAACGGATTATTGCTCTGGGTGGAATTCGTCAGCACCACATTGCCGGCGTTGGTGACGATGCCGAGTCTGGTCGCGCCGGAGAAATATTGCACCGTGCGGACGACATTGGAGTCGGTCACCGAAACCCGCAGGCCGATGTTAGCCGGGGCGAGGTAGGACTGCCCGTTGGTCGGATACAGGAAGCTGATGGCGAACGGCACGTTCGGCGGCGGCGGCGTGTTATTGGAGATGGTGATGCTCACCAGCGCCGAGGTCGAAGTCATGCCCACGGCATCCGTCGCCACGGCCTTCAAATAATAACTGCCGGCGGGCGCGTTCGACCACGTCAGCGGAAACAGCGGCACCGAGCTGAGGTTGGAGACGACGATCTGGCTGCTGTTCGCCACCGTGCCGAGATTGAGGCTGTTGGCAAAGAACTGCACCGTCGCCACCGTGCCGGTGGCCCCTTCCAGCGCGTGCACATAAATATTGATGTTGGCCGGCGGCACAAACTTCGAGCCGTTCGTCGGCGAATAGATATAGACCGCCGGCCGCACAATGACCGGCGGCAGATTGCTCACGATGCTGAGGGCCACCACCGACGACGTCGCCGTCATGCCTGCGGCATCCGTCGCCACGGCTTTCAGGGAATACGTGCCGACCGGGGCATTGGGCCACAGCAGCGGGAACAGCGGTTCAATGCTGATGTTGGTGAACACCCCCTGCTGGCTGACGGGCACCGTGCCGAGGCTGGTGTTGTTGGCAAAGAATTGAACCGTCGCCACCGTGCCGGTGGAATTCTCCACGCCCCGCGCATAAAGCATCAGGTTCGTGGGACCAACCACCACCGTGCCGTTCGTGGGAGAATAGATATAGCAGACCGGCCGGACGACCGGATTGGTCAGCGTGATGGTCACCGGCGCGGACGTGGCCATGAGGCCGGCGGCATCCGTCCCCACGGCGGTCAGCGTGTAGCTGCCGGCGGGCAAATTGCTCCAGACCATGGAAAACACGCTCGTCGGCGACGTGTTCGTCAGCATCACCCCGCTGGTGTTGGTGAGCGTGCGCAGGAGCGAGCCGCTGGAATAATACTGCATCGTCTGCACCACGTTGGAATCCGTCACCCGCACATAAAGGCTGACGTTGGCCGGGGCGGAAAACTTCATGCCGTTGGTCGGCGTGTAGAAGCTGACGGTGAAGGGGACGTTCTGGCCGCGGGCGGCACCGGCCATGAAGAACAGTGAGCTGATCAGGACCAGGCCTGACACACCAAGACGATAGAAAGTTTTCATACGGCAATACCGATGGGATGGATTTTCGATATGATAAGGGATTCAGATGACATTTTCCAGTAATTTTTATCCACTCTTCCAGGGCGGCCGCTGAAGCCATTGGTTCAACGGAACCGCTTCGCACCCCCCATCCCCTGCCCGCGCTTATCCCGGACCGGGGCGACATTCAGCGCTTGAATATTCAAACCTGAAACTTGACACTCACCGTCATGCCGTTGCCTGCCGATCTGCACATGCACACGCCGCTCTGCCGCCATGCGACCGGTGAACCCGTGGACTACGCCCGCCGCGCCGTCGAGCTGGGCCTCACTGAAATCGGCTTCTCCGACCACTCTCCCATGGCGCGCGACGACTTTGACGACTGGCGCATGCTTGACCGGCAGCTCGATGAATATGTGGCCAAGGTGCGGCTCGCCCAGATGGAATTTCCCCAGCTCACCATCCGGCTGGGATTGGAAGTGGATTATCTGTCCGGCCAGGAAGGCTGGATCCGGCAGCTCGCCGCGCGGCATCCGTGGGATTACTTCATCGGCTCCGTGCATTACATCGGCGAGTCGTGGGACTTCGACAATCCCGCCAAGCTGTCGGAATGGAAGAAGCACGACCCCTACGAAGTCTGGTCCGCCTATTTCGAGCGGCTCACGCAGGCCGCGAAATCCAAGCTCTTCCAGATCATCGGCCATGCCGATCTGCCGAAGAAGTTCGGCATCCGCCCCGCGCAAAGCTGCCGGCCGCTTTACCAGACCTTTCTCAACGCCGCCGCGCAGGCCGGCTGCGCCATCGAGCTCAACACCGCCGGCCTGCGGAAGGATTGCCGGGAAATCTACCCCTGCGCCGAATTGCTCGACCTCGCCTATCGCCGGAGCGTGCCCATCACCTTCGGCTCCGACGCCCATGCGCCCGCGGAAGTGGGGATGAACTTCGCCGAGGCCGTCGCGCTCGCCCGGAGCGCGGGCTATGCCGAATCCTGCAGGTTCACCCGCCGCCAGCACGAATTCGTTCCCCTCTGACCCATGCGCGCCGCTTCCGCCCGCGGAAAAGTCTTCCTCCTCTGCCTCGGGCTCGCGCTCGTCACCGCGGCCTTGTATTGGCCCATCACCAGCCATCCGTTCATCCTGTACGACGACGAGCAATACGTCACCGCCAACCCCCATGTCATCACCGGCCTGAGCGTGGCCAATTTCAAGTGGGCCTTCACCAACAGCGAGGCGGCCAACTGGCACCCCCTCACCTGGCTCTCGCATCAGCTCGACTGCCAGCTCTTCGGCCAAAACGCCGGCCGGCATCACCTCGTCAATCTCCTCCTGCACATCGCCAACACCCTGCTCCTGCTCCTCTTCCTGCGCGGCGCCACCGGCGCCCTCTGGCGCAGCGCCATGGTGGCCGCCCTCTTCGCCTGGCATCCGCTCCATGTGGAATCCGTCGCCTGGGCCTCCGAACGCAAGGACATGTTGAGCACCCTCTTCTGGCTCCTCGCCCTCATGGCCTATGTCCGCTATGTGCATAGCCAGGGCAGAGGTCAGAAGTCAGAAGTCAGAGGTCAGAAGACAAACGCCAGAGTATATTATGCGGCGAGCCTGTTCTTCTTCGCCCTTGGTTTGATGAGCAAGCCCATGGTCGTCACCCTGCCCTGCGTCCTGCTCCTGCTCGATTACTGGCCGCTCCAGCGGCTGGGCGGTTCCCGATGGCAATGGGCCGGCGGCCGCGCATTGCTCGTGGAAAAAATCCCCTTCTTCGCCCTCGCCCTCGCCGGCAGCGCCGTGACCTATCTCGTCCAGACCGGCGGCGGCGCCGTCTGGGCCACCCCGTGGCCCGAGCGGCTGGCCAACGCCGTCATCGCCTACGCCCGCTACGTCATCAAGCTGTTCTTCCCCGGCGACCTCGCCCTCGTCTATTCCCACCCCGACCATTGGCCCGTCACCCTTGCGCTCGGCGCGGCCCTGCTGCTCGCCGTCTGGACCGCCGTGGCCCTGCAAGGCTGGCGCGCCCGCCCGTGGCTCGCCTTCGGCTGGCTCTGGTTTCTCGGCACCCTCGTCCCCACCATCGGCCTCATCCAGGTCGGCGCCCAATCCATGGCGGACCGCTACACCTACATCCCCAGCATCGGCTTCTTCATCGCCCTCGTCTGGGCCGTGGCGGAATCGCCCCGCCTCCAGGGCCGGCTTCAATTGGGCCGGTTGCTCGCCTTTGGCTCCCTGGCCGGCTGCGTGGCGCTCACCGCCATCCAAATCCAATATTGGCAGGATAACATCCGCCTCTTCCGCCATGCGCTCGAAGTATCGCCGGACAATTACATCGCCGCCAACTGCCTGGGCAAAGCCTACGAAAAGGTCGGCGACTATCCCCACGCCCTGGCCTGCTACGCCGCCGCCGTGCAAACCGAGCCGCGCTTTCCCCAGAGCCAGTTCAACTACGCCATCAGCCTCATGCGCCAGGGCGACCCCGCCGGCGCCTTCACCCATCTGAACGCCGCCGCCGCCCTGGAACCGCACAATGCCGACATCCAGTTCGACCTCGGCGTGTATTTTGCGGAGCACGGCAGCTGGACCAATGCCGCCGCCTGTTTCCGACAGGCCCTGGCCGACCGGCCCGGCTTTGCGCCCGCCCAACAGCAGTTGAACCGTCTCCAGACCGCCCATCCCGAGGTGAAATGAGGGGGCAATGGATTAACCACCAAGGCACCAAGGGTAAGAAAGGAACCGACCGGCAGGGACTGGTGGCCGTCCGCAAGACCCGCAAGGACCGTTCAGAAGCGCCGTAGGCGCGGAATATTTGTAGAATGAGAACCCCAAATCTTCCCAAGCTCCGGAGGAGCGACATTAAGGGGCCTGACCGCCGTCAAACATTCGTGGGACTGACCCATTTACGATTTCAGTAACTTCGACGGGCTGGTTCAACACCGGATGGAATCGGCGCTCCGCTGCGCTCCGGCCAATTCCATCCTTTGGAGATTAGGCCACATGGTCAACATAGTAACTAAACCCTAGAAAACACCGACGCAGCGCATCTCGCAACGCCGAAAGCTGGTCTGTCTCAAATGAAATCTCCATCTCGCGGATGCCAGCCATCACCTGAATCTGTCGGTCGTCAAATCTCACTCGAACGCGGTCGGGCAGCAACTCAAATCGCTCCATGCCGCCATAGCCAGAAAAACCCTGGTCGTTGCGTTCGACATAAACCTCCGCCATGCCGGTGCGCCTGTCTTGCTCGTCAAACTCATGCGCTCGCTGGAGCATCAAATAATCCTGTGTGCCAAACTCTCGGTCAGCGAAACCAATCTGAAAACACTCCGGCATATCTTCGATGCTGATAAATGCGGCGTGGAAATTCGGAGTCATGCGCGAATGTGGCCTAACAGTATTATTCACCGGAACTCAACCCCTCCGGGTTGCGGGTCGAATTCTGTGGGTTCATGAAACTATCGTCATCCTGACCCGGCAGCGTGTCAATCTGATTTTCAACGGGTTGCCTCTGTAGCCTGACGGGACAA
>CAIXBQ010000095.1 GCA_903917705.1 uncultured Verrucomicrobia subdivision 3 bacterium
CCCACAACGAAAATCCCAAGCCGTTTGTCTGGACAAAAAACGCCGGTCAAATCCTCGAGAGCCTCCGGCGCTACGCGGCAGAAACCATGCGAATTCAGGCCGATTAATTATGCAAGAATTCACTGACTCAGGAGACTAGCTTCCCGCCACCGCTGCGCTCATAATGACCGATGTCATGTTGATCGCCACCAAACCGATCCTTGGCCCCGGCGCTGGAACATTCAGCGCCGTCCCCGGATTACGCAGCGCCTCCCCCGCACTCTCCAGCGCCGCCCACAGAACATCCATGGGCGGCTACAGGTCGTCCATAGCCGGCTACAGGTCATTCGTGGCCGGCTACAGATCATCCATAGACGGCTACAGATCATTCGTGGGCGGCTACAGGTCATTCGTGGGCGGCTACAGGTCATTCGTGGGCGGCTACAGGTCATTCGTGGGCGGCTACAGGTCATTCGTAGCCGGCTACAGGTCTTCCGTGGCCGGCTACAGGTCATCCATGGGCGCCCACGAACCTTCCAGCGCCGCCCATGGAACATCCGTGGCCGCCCACGGAACGTCCAGCGCCGGCTATCAATCCACCGTCCGCAACCACAGAACATCCATATAAACAACGAAGGAGAAGCTAGTTATGCCACATTCAGATTATATCAAGCACAACGACGACGGGCTCGCCACGCAAATGTTCAACTTCAGCACCAATATCCCGACCGAACTGGCCGCCTTGGGCATTCTGGCCACGGATGCGGACATTGTTCAACAGGCGCTGGATGCCGCCCGGTTCCGGGCGGTCGTGGAATTCACCAGCACCATGCAGTCCGCCGCCATGGGCTGGACGGCGGAGAAGAACTTCGAGCGCGACGGCGGCAGCCTGGCCCCGCCCAGTCAAACCATCCCCGTGCTGCCGCCGGACTTTCCGCCCGCCGTGCCGGCGGGCATTCTGCCGCGGTTCCGCAGTTTGGCGCAACGCATCAAGCGGCTGCACACCTACACCCACGCCATCGGCCTGGCGCTTGGCATTGAAGGCCCCACCGCCGCTTCCCTGGCCGCCATCGCGGCGACCGCCCAGCCCATCGCCCGCGGCCGGGCGCTGGTCAGCGGCGGCGCGGAAATCAACTCCACCAAGGGCGAGGCCGAGGCGCTGGATGTTTACTGCCAGCGCGATGGCGACGCGGCCCCCATCCATCTCATGCGCGTCATGCACCTGCCCTACATTGACGCCCGGCCGTTGCTCGCGGCCGGCCAGCCGGAGACGCGGGAATACCACACGATCTTCGTGCGCAACGACCAGCAATACGGCCAGCCCAGCGCCACCATCAAAGTCGTGGTGACCAGTTGAAGGGATGGCCGCGCTCACGGTGGCGTGGTTGCAACGGAGCGCGGGTCTGTGACCCGCAGCGGTTTGTTGGGTGCGAATGCGTTCGGACGTTTGGTAATTGGCGGGTTCGGCGACGTGCTGCGGCTCACAGAGCCGCGCTCCGGGGGCGACGTCCATGAATCGGGCGCGGGCAGCGCTACCTTGGGTCCATACCACGGCATATTCTCCTACCCTGAAAGGGTTGAAGCGATTTTATCCCTTCAGGGTATTAAACCGGTTGGGACGACAAACCCAGGGAAGCTCGTTCCTCGCAACCCTGGGCTGGATGATTGCCAGCCTTTCAGGCTGGTCGGAATGTTGGCGGACCACCCATCGTCTGACGTCGATGCTGGATGTTCATTGAAGGTTGCCAGCCGCTGAATCCCCGATTGATGGCGTCCCGTTCCGGATGGACGGTCGCCAATCCACTGGGTTTTAGCGGACGATGTTGTTGAGGGGGGCCAGGCCCTGGATGCGGACTTCCAGCTTGTCGCCGCTCTCGATGGGGCCCACGCCGCTGGGCGTGCCGGTGAGGATCACATCGCCCGGCATCAGGGTGAGGCTGGTGGAAATGAAACTGACCAGTTCGGCGGGCTTGAAGATCAACTGGCTGGTGTTGGAGTTCTGCCGCAATTGCCCGTTCTGAAAGAGCTGGATGGTCAGGTCGGACGGGTCCAGCACGGTCTCCACAAACGGCCCCAGCGGGGTGAAGGTGTCAAAGGACTTGCACCGCGCCCATTGGGACTCGGCTTTCTGGATGGTCCGGTCGCTGATGTCCTGGGCGGTGGTGTAGCCGTATATATACCGGGCGGCGGTGGTGGGGGTGAGGTTGCGGATCTTGCGGCCGATGACGATGGCCAGCTCGGCCTCGAAGTCGGTGCGATGATCGCGATAGGGAATCTCAATCCGGCCGCCGTCGGGCAGGATGGAGGTGTTGGCCTTGAACCAGAACAGCGGTTCCTTGGGCAGCTCGCGGCCCATCTCGCGCGCATGGTCGCGGTAATTGATGCCAACGGCGATGATCTTGCCGGGCACGACGGGCACGAGGGTCTTGACGCCCTTGCGCGGCGTGGGCTTGCGGTCGAAGGAGGGCGCGCCAAAGACATCGCCGTGCAGGCGGAACAGTTCGCCGTCCACGACCTTGGCGTAGAAAATATCGTTGTTCTTTTGAAAGCGGCCGATGGCAGCCATAATGGTAGGTTCAGGCTAGCAGGCGCGAAAAGCCGCGGGCAAGCAGAAACCACGGGTGTTTCCGGTCCGGCGGGCCGGCCGGTGTGCGGCCCGGGGTCATTGGCCGCAGCAATTCGCCCCGCCGGCGGTGAGGTCGGGGCTGACATACGGGATGCCCAGCGAGAGGCCGCGCAGGATGAGCAGGCCGGCCAGAACGCAGACGCCCACGGGGATGGCCCCGCGCAGTCGGGTGCGCACGGCCACGGGCAGCATCCGGCCGGTCAGGGCGAGGGCCAGCATCATCGGCAGGGTGCCCAGACCGAACAGCGCCATGTAGGCCACGGCCGATACGAGGGAATCGCGCGCGACGGCCCCCGCCAGCGCCACATAGACGAGGCCGCACGGCAGCAGGCCGTTTAACATCCCCAGCAGGGCGAGCGAGCGGAGGCCGCGCTGCTGCAATTGCGCGCCCATGGCGGTCTTGAGGATGAGCACCAGCCGCACGGCGGGCGCGGACACGGCGACGCGGCGCGACAGGAGCCAGCCGAGCAGGATGGCCAGGCCGAGGCCGATGGACAGCCAGCGCTGCAGGCCGGCGAGCAGGAGGGATTGGCCGACGAGGCCGGCGACGACGCCGAGCAGGCTGTAGGTCGCGATGCGGCCGAGCTGGTAGAGGAGCCGGCCAGCGAGGAACTGCCCTGCCCCGCCGGGCATTCCCGGCAGCGCCAGCATCAGCGGCCCGCACATGGCGGCGCAATGCAGGCTGCCCAGCAGGCCGAGGAGAAAGGCGAGACCAAGATCCATTTACTTCGCGACCAATACAAATTTTCCCTCGAGGAAATAGGCCAGGCCGCCGGCGGTCCACGCGGCCCGCATGCGCCAGGGTCCGGCCGCGAGCTGGCTGACGGGGAAGGCCTGCGTGCCGTCGGGTTGCGGCGCGAGGGGAAACACGCGGTCGAGCCGGGGCTCGGCGGCGCGGTAAAGCGTCACGCTGCCGGCGAGCTGCTGCGCGAGCTGGGCGACGGGCACGGTGAGGACGACCTGGCCGGCCCGGGCGTCGTAATGGAGCCCCGCCCCGGCCGCCGTGGCGCGGGCGGCGCTGTCGATCTGCTCCTGGAACTTCATCTCCTGCTCGTAATAATTGCTGCTGACAAGGGAATCGCGATGCGTGGCGGCGATGACCACGACGAAGGCCATGGCGCAGAAGAACAGCACGAAGAACAGGGTGACGCCGATGGGCCAGTAATTGCGGGCGGGCTTCATAAGACTTCAGTTGCGCGGGCCGACGAAGGCGGTCTTGAGCGTCTGGATTTTCCGGCCGTCGCAATAGACGCCCAGCAGGAGCGGCGTGGTGCCGGACTTCATGGCGGCCGGTTCCAGCTCCACGAGGAGGGAGTTCTCCAGCAATTTTTGCGGCGGGACGACGAGCTTGCCGCCCATGACCTGCAGGGTGCCGGCGGGCTGCTCGAGGCGGAGCTCCACGGGCAGTTCGCGCGAGGTCTTGTTGACGATGCGGAGGGTGTAGAGATTGCTGAAATGGCCGTCGGGCATCTGCTGGAACAGCGTGCCGGAGGCGCGCAGGACGGTGGCCTCCACATCGGCGCGCGTGAAGATCATCAGGCCGAGCACGGTCGCCAGCGCGAGCAGGACGACGCTGTAACCGACGAGGCGGGGCGTGACGCGCAGGCGCTCCCCGCGCTCAATGCCGTTGAGGGAGGCATAGCGGATGAGGCCGCGCGGGCTGCCGACCTTGGTCATGACGTTGTCGCAGGCGTCCATGCAGGCGGTGCAGTGCACGCACTCCATCTGCGTGCCGTTGCGGATGTCGATGCCGGTGGGGCAGACGGAGACGCATTGATTGCAAGCCACGCAGTCGCCGAAGCCGGCATACCGGCGCTCGCCATACTTCTGCTCGTGCCGGAGCGGACCGCGCTTCTCGCCGCGCTTGTAGTCGTAGGCCACGACGATGGAGTTTTCGTCGAGCAGGAGCGATTGCAGACGGCCATAGGGACAGATAAAGGTGCAGGCCTGCTCGCGGAACCGCGCGAAGATGCCGTAGAACAGCAGCGCAAAGCCCAGCATGAAGGCCAGCCCGGTGAGATGCCGCGCGGGCGGATCGATGATGATCTGGAACAGCGGCTGCCAGCCGATGATGTAGCTCAGCAGGACGTTGCCGACGAGGAAGGAGATGGCGAAGAAGATGACCTGCTTGGCGACCTTGCGGGCGATCTTGCCGGCGTGCCACGGGGCGGCGTTCAGCTCACGCTGCGACGGCGCGTCGCCTTCAAGGAGATACTCGACCTTGCGGAAGACCATTTCCATCATCACCGTCTGCGGGCAGGCCCAGCCGCACCAGAGCCGGCCAAAGGCCGTCGTGAAGATGAGGATGCTGACGACAAAGAGCAGCACGGCGACGGCGAAGATGATCATGTCCTGCGGCCAGAAGATCTGGCCGAACACGACGAACTTGCGCTCGACGATGTTCATCAGCAGCAGCGGATTGCCGCGGATGGTGATGAACGGCCCGGCGAACATGATGAACAGCAGCAGCCAGCTGAACCAGGTGCGCCAGCGGAAGAACGGGCCGCTGACTTTGCGGGGATAAATCCACTGGCGCCGGCCCTCGCGGTCGGCGGTGGCGATGTGGTCGCGGAAATCCGACCAGTCCACCGGCTTGACGGTGGCGTCGGGTTTTTCTTTAGTCGGGTTGTTCAATGGATGCTTATCCGGCGCGCCGCCCACTGCGTTGTGGTCCGGCGCGCCGACATGTTACCGCAGCCGGAAGGATTATTCAAACTGACTTGGGCCGGCCGGCTTGGCGGGAGCCTGATTCTCCGGCAGCTTGCCGGGCGTGGCCAGCTTCGCGCCGCGCAGGGTGTAGATGTAGCTGGCGACCGCCTGGATTTCCTCCGGCTTCAACATGGTCTTCCAGGTAATCATGCCCTTGGCGGGCACGCCGTCCCAGATGACTTTGACGGTGTCGGCGTAGCTGCTGCCGTGGATCCAGTAATCATCCGTGAGGTTCGGGCCGACGAGGCCGCCGCCGTCCACCCGATGACAGGGCGCGCAGAACTTGACGTAAGCCTGATGCCCGGCTTCCAGCAGGGCGGCGTCCGTGGCGGGCTGCAGCGTGGTGATGGTGGACTCGAACTTGCCCATGGCGGCGTTCTTGATCTGCTCGCCGATCTTCATCTCCTTGTCGTATTCGGCGGCCTGCAGGTCGCCGGAGCGGCTGACATGGTAATACACCAGATAAACCGCCGAGTAGATGATGGTGATGTAAAACAGCCAGACCCACCAGCGGGGCAGCTTGTTGTCCAGTTCTTGAATGCCGTCGTATTCGTGGTCGAGCAGCAGCGGCTCTTTGGGATCATTGCTCATAAGGTTTCAGGGTTTCAGGTTTTCCGCGGAGTTCTTCTCGCCGCCGTCGAGCGGCAGGGCGCCCATCTCATCCAGGTCTTTCTTCTTCAGCGCAAAGGCCCAGACCAGGACGCCGATGAAAAAGCCGAAGAACAGGAAGAAGGAAAACAGCCCGTAGGCGTTGAGGTTTTCCGCCTCGCGCAGCAGTGAATGAACGATGTTGTAAATCATGGCGGCTCCGTTCTATTTGGTGACGGCCGCGACCGGCGCGGACTTGATGTCCGTGCCGAGCCGCTGCAGATACGCGATGAGCGCGATGATTTCCTGCCCGGGATCGGCCTTGATCGAACCGAGCTTCAGGCTGGCGACGATCTTGTCCGCCTGCGCGTGCAGGTCCTTCTGCGCCGGGCCGTTTTCATAGCCGGGGGCATACGGCACGCCGACTTTGCGCAGCGCCGCGAGCCGCGCCGGCAGGGAATCGGTCTCCATCTTTTGCGTCAGCAGCCACGAATAGCGCGGCATGATGGAGCCGGGCGACGTGGAACGAGGGTCGTCCATGTGGATGTAATGCCAGGCGGCGGCGGTGTCGCCGGCCTTGATGACGCCCTCGCGCGCCAGGTCGGGGCCCTTGCGCTCGGAGCCCCACAGGAACGGATGGTCATAGACAAATTCGCCGGCCTTGGAGTATTCGCCGTAGCGCTCGGTCTCGGAGCGGAACGGGCGGATCATCTGCGAATGGCAGCCGAGGCAGCCCTCGCGGATATAGATGTCGCGGCCCAGCACTTCCAGCGGCGTGTAGGGATGCACGCTGGCGATGGTCGGGACGTTCTGCTGGATGAGGAACATCGGCACGATCTCCACCAGGCCGCCGACGAGAACCGCCACGATGGCCAGCACGGTGAAGAACAGCGGCTTGCCTTCGAGCATCCGATGGAAGGCACCCTTGCCGTTCGCCACGGCGACGGTCTTCTCCAGCGCGGCCGCCTGCGCCTCAGTGTCCGGCTCGAATTTGCCGGCCTTGGCCGTGCGATACAGGTTGTAGGCCATCATGAAGACGCCGGCGAGATACAGCGTGCCGCCGATGGCGCGCAGCTTGAACATCGGCACCACCTGCACGATGGTTTCAAGGAAGTTCGGGTATTGCAGGAAGCCGTCCTTGTTGAACTGCTTCCACATCAAACCTTCCGTGATGCCGGCGACGTAGATCGGGATGATGTAGAACAGGATGCCCAGCATCCCGATCCAGAAATGGTAATTCGCCAGCTTGGTGGACCACAGCTTGGTGTTGTACAGGCGCGGGAACAGCCAGTAGAGCATCGAGAAGGTCAGGAACCCGTTCCAGCCCATCGCCCCGCCGTGCACATGCGCAATGGTCCAGTCCGTGTAATGGGAAAGCGAGTTGACCGTCTTGATGGACAGCAGCGGGCCTTCGAGCGTGCTCATGCCGTAAGCCGTCACGGCGGCCACCATGAATTTCAGCATCGGATCCTGCCGCACCTTGTCCCACGCGCCGCGCAGGGTGAGCAGCCCGTTCAACATGCCGCCCCAGCTCGGCGCGATGAGCATCAGCGAGAACACCATGCCGAGCGACTGCGCCCAGTCCGGCAGCGCCGAATACAGCAGATGATGCGGCCCCGCCCAGATGTAGAGGAACACCAGCGCCCAGAAATGGATGATGGAAAGCCGATAGCTGAACACCGGCCGATTCGCCGCCTTCGGCAGGAAATAATACATCAGGCCGAGATACGGCGTGGTGAGGAAGAACGCCACGGCGTTGTGGCCGTACCACCACTGCACCAGCGCGTCCTGCACGCCGGCATACATCGAGTAACTCTTGAGCCAGCTCCACGGCATCTCCATTGAGTTGGTGATGTGCAGCACGGCGATCGTGACCACCGTGGCGATGTAAAACCAGATCGCGACATACATGTGTTTTTCGCGGCGCTTGACGATCGTGCCGAACAGGTTCACCGCGAACGCCACCCACACAATCGTGATGGCGATGTCGATCGGCCATTCCAGTTCCGCGTATTCCTTGCTCGTCGTGTAGCCCAGCGGCAGGGTCAGCGCCGCGCTCACGATGATGAGCTGCCAGCCCCAGAAGTTGAACCAGCTCAGGAAATCATTGAACATCCGCGCCTTGCACAGCCGCTGCAGCGAATAGTAAATCCCCATGAACATCCCGTTGCCGACGAACGCGAAGATCACCGCGTTCGTGTGCAGCGGCCGGATGCGGCCAAAGGTGACGAACTGGAAGTTCAGGTTCGCATCCGGATAAAACAACTGCACCGCCGCCAGCAGGCCCACGACCATGCCGACGATGCCCCAGATGACCGTGGCGATGGCAAAGGCCCGCACAATCCGGTTGTCGTATTTGAAGGTTTCTATGTTCATGTTCTTTTCGATGTTGAGTTGGATTCGGAAATACTTTCAGCCGGCGCTTTCGTCTCGTCCGCGAGCACCCGCAATGACGGCGTCACCGTGTCCTCATACTGACCGCTGCGCACCGCCCAGACGAAGCCCGCCAGAAACAGCAGCGCCACGGCCAGACTGACCAGAATCAAGATGATGATGACATTCATGAGCAACCATCCGCGATCTCGCGACGGAACCGGACCGCGGCGGCTGGATTTAACCGGTTTATTGAACCCGCCGGCGGCGTTTGCCGCTACGCCTGAATTTCGATTTTCTTAACCTGTATTGTGATTCAGCAAACGAATCCGGTATTGCGTCGGGGAACAGCCCACCGCGCGCCGGAACGCCCGGTTGAAATACGGGATGGACTCGAAGCCCGCCTCGAACGCCACGTCGCTCACCCGCCGCTCGGGATCGTCCAGCAGCATCCGCGCCTTTTCCAGCCGCTGCCGCGTCCGGTACTGGCTGAACGTCAGGCCGGTCTGCTTCTTGAACACCGAGCAGAAATGGCACGGGCTCAGATTCACGCAGGCCGCGACTTCCTTCAGCGACACCGGCGAATTCCGGCATTCGGCCAGAAACGCCTCGATCTTCTGCAGCAGGGCGGACTGGCGCGGACCGCGCGACCGCAACTGCTGCCGGCCGCATTCCTCCAGGTATTTCCCGAACATCCGCAGCAGCGTGCCCGCCGCCCGGCATTTCACCGTGGAGAGCCGCGGGGTGAACAGCCAGGTCTCCTGCAGCCGGCCCGCGCGGTTCCCCAGCCCCAGCCGGTCCAGCCGGTCCACGAGATGCGTCAGGCGGTTGCCGTCGAGCGAATGCATCGCGAACGGCCCGGCCAGCAGGCTGCCCGCATGGCAACCGTTGATGAACACCGGCACCAGGATCTTCACCAGCCCGGACGGACAGGCGTATTGCACCGGCGAGGTCCGCATAACCGCGCGCTTTTCCGCCTGCAACAATTTCTGCTGGCAGGCCGTGCCGCTGTGGCCGCCGAGGCAGCCCTTCACGCAAAAGGTGTCGTCCCCCAGCGCGTGGGCGCTGGCCGGCGCCAGCGTCAACGGCACGCCAGTGGCGCAGGTGAACGCCACCTGCTGCTCGCGCACCGCCGCCGACGAGGCCAGCCGCTTCCACGTGGCCTGCTCGGGTGAATCGTTATTTGCCATGTTCGGTTCTCAACGTAAAACTTCCGGCGCCGGCGGCGCTTCCGTCCGCAGCCCGGCGCGGTTCGCCATCCATATCGTCACCGTGCACGCGAACACCACCACGGTGACGGAGCTCGCCGGCATCAGGATCGCGCACACAATCGGCGCCAGCAGGCCGGCCGCGGCGATGCTCACGCCCGCCACATTATAAAGCGCCGAGATCGCAAAGCCAGCCCGCACCACGCGCGCCGAGCGCCGGGCAAAGTCCAGCACCTGCGCGAGCTTCGGCACCTGCTCCGCGTCCAGGATCACATCGCTCGCCGGCGAGAACACCCCGATGCGCTCCACCACCGCCACGCCCACTTCCGCCTGCTTCAGCGCGCCGGCATCGTTCAAGCCGTCGCCCACCATCATCACCTTTCTCCCGCGCTGCTGCAGCTCGCGGATGTAATTCAACTTGTCCGCCGGGCTCTGGTTGAACTTCATCACCGCCCGCTCGCCAAAAATGGTCCGGAACCGCGCCGACTCCCGCTCATTGTCGCCGCTCAGCAGCGCGATCTCATAACGGCCGCCCAGCAGCGCGATCAGCTTGCCCACCTCCGGCCGCAGCGTGTTTTCCAGGACGAACGCCCCCGCCACCCGGCCGTCGATCGCCACCATCACCGCGCTGCCGGCAATGGCGCCGGGCCGGGCGTCCCCGTCCGCCGCCCCCTGCCCCGCCCACGCCGGCGAGCCGAGCCGGATCGCGTGCCCGCCGACCTCCCCCGCCACGCCCGCGCCGGGCGTCTCCTCGAAATGATGCACCGGCAGCGCCGCCGCGCCCAGCGCCCGGGCGATGCGCACGGAATTCGGATGCGTCGACAGCCGCGCCAGCGACGCGACCCATTTCGTCTCGTCCGCCGACAAGTCCGCGTTCCGCCCGCCGCTGTCCGCGGGTTGAAACCGCACCCCGCCCGCGTCCGCCGTCGTCAGCGTGCCCGTCTTGTCCAAAACAATCGTGTCCACCTCCGCCATGCGCTCGATCACCAGCGCGTTCTTCAGGTAGATGTTCAGCCGCGCCAGCCGCCGCTGCGCCGTGCCGTGCGTCAGCGGCGCCGCCAGCGCCAGCGCGCAGGGGCAGGCCACGATCAGCACCGAGGTGAACGCCTTCAAAGAAACCGCCGGGTTCTTGAACGCCCAGAACACCGCCGCCGCCACCGCCACGCCGATGACCAGCCGGGTGAAGCGCTTGCTGTAACGGTTCGTCAGCGAGTCCAGGTCCTGGTTGCCCGGCTTGTGAAACGCCTCGTTGTTCCACAGCGCCGCCAGATAACTTTGCGCCACCGGCTTGACCGTCTCGATCTCGATCGCCCCGCCCACCTGCCGGCCGCCGGCATACAATCGTTCGCCCGCGCCGCACTTCACCGGCTCCGACTCGCCGGTCACAAAGCTGTAGTCGATGCAGCCCTCGCCCGCCACGAGCTTCGCATCCGCCGGCACCAGCTCCCCGTTCCGCAACACTAGGTGATCGCCCGTCTCGAGCCGCGAGATCGCCACGCATTCCTCCCCGCCCGCGTGCTTGCGCACCACCGACAGCGGGAAGAAGCCCTTGTAATCGCGGTCAAAGGTCAGCCGGTCATGGGTTTTCTTCTGGAACAGCCGCCCGCACAGCAGGAAGAAGATCAGCCCGCACAGCGAATCGCAGTAGCCCGGCCCGCGTTGCGTCGCCACCTCGAACACGCTCGACCCGTAGATCGCCACCAGCCCCAGGACGATGGGCACCTCCATCGTCAACCGCCGCTGGCGATAGCTCGCCCACGCCGCCCGCCAGAAATCCGCCGCCGAAAACGTCACCACCGGCAGCGCCAGCGCCAGCGCCAGCCACCCCGCGAAGGTCCGGAACCACGGCCCGTTGTAAGTGTCCAGCCCCAGGTAAAACGGCAGCGACATGATCATGATGTTGCTGAAGGCGAACCCCGCCATGCCGATCTGCAGCCACGTCCGCTGGCGCCACGGCGACACCTTGGCCTTGGCCGCCTCGCCAAAGGTGAACTGCGGCTCGTAGCCGATGGATTCCAGCAGCGCCGCCAGCTCGCTGAACTTCAGCTTGGCCGGCGCGAACGCGATGGCCGCCTCCCGCCGCGAGAAATTCACCACCGAGCGCCCCACCCCCGGGTGCAGCTTGAATAGATTCTCCAGCAGCCACACGCACGCCACGCAATGGATCGCCGGGAGCTGCAGCGTCACGCGGGCCTGCGCCGCGTCCGCGTAATCATACAGCGCCGCCTGCACCGCCGGGTCGTCCAGGAACCCCCAGCGCGCCGCCGACACCCGCGCGCGGATGCGCGTGCCCGGCCGCGCGTTCAAGGCATAGAACTGCGCCAGCCCGTTCTCCTGCAGCAGCGTGAACACCGTCTGGCAGCCGAGACAGCAGAAATTCTTCCCGTCGAGCGCCAGCGCCTCGTCCGGGCACGGCTCGCCACAATGATAGCAGCGGTCATCCGCCGCCACCGCGGGCGGCTCCAGGAGGACGGCTGGGCTGGACATGATATCGGCGCGGGACAGGTTCGGGAGGATGGCCGCGGCGGAACCGGCCCGGCGCAGACCCATTGCCTTCCGCTGCGCTGACCGACGGCCACGGCGGCCAAGGGGTTCAGCCGGAGATCAGGATCGTGTTGGCGTATTGCACCGTGTCGCCCGTGCGGATCAGGCCGATGGCGTGCGGCACGCGCTTCTTCAAGTCCACATGCGGCTCGAACTTCACCGGGATCCGGCGCAGCGCCCGCGCAAACTTCTCCTGCGTCGACTTGTAATTGTTCTTCTGGAACTCCCGGGCCATGTAAGCCTGCGTGAACTGATGGTTCTGGCGCAGCGCCTGAATGAGCTGCACCACCGTGGGCAGGTCATCCACCACCGAGAGATCCACCGTCTCGATCATCGGCCAGAACGGAAAGCCCCGGTCGGCGATGACCAGCGCATTGGTGTGGCGGATGCGCGCCAGCAGCGCGAGCAATTGCGGATTGAGAATGCCGGATTTAATCATGCGCCCGATTTTACAATCCCCGCCCGTCCGCGCAATGCCTTTCGGTCTTTGCAGACGGCCACCAGTCCGCGCCTTACGGCGGGTCAAATGGTGGGGCGAGCGTCCCCGCGAGCTGGTCATAGAATATTGCCAGTCCGGTACGGACTGGTCAGGGGCGCAGCAGGGTCACGCCGAGCTTCAGGAGTTTCTGCATGTCGGCTTCGCTTTTGGCCTCGGCGTAGATGCGCAGGACGGGCTCGGTGCCGGAGCCGCGCAGCATGAGCCAGGTGGAGTCGGCGGCGACCAGCTTGACGCCGTCGCGGGCATCCACCCGGGCGAGGGGCGAGCGCAGGAGCCGGGCGGGCGGATTGGCCTGCAGACGCGCCAGCAGCGCGGCGCGCTGTTCGAGGGGATAATGCGCGTCGTAACGCCTGTAGCGGTGCGGGCCGAATTCCTTTTCCAGCCGGGCGTAAATCCGGTTCACGGAAAGCTTCTCCATGGCGAGCATCTCAAGCAGGAACAAGCCGGCGGCCAGGCCGTCGCGCTCGGGAATGTGATGGGCAAAGCCGACGGAGCCGCTCTCCTCGGCGCCGAACAGGGCGCCGGGCTTCATGAGCTCGGGGGCGATGAAGCGGAAGCCGATGCCGACCTCGGTGAGGGGCAGGTTCCACGCGGCGCACATCTTGTCCACCATGGCGGTGGTGTTGAAGGTCTTGGTGACGATGCCGCGGTCGCCGCGGTTGCGGACGAGATGATGCAGGAGGAGGGCGATGACCTGCTGGTTGGTCATGGGCACGCCGCGGCCGTCCATGGCGCCGATGCGGTCGGAGTCGCCGTCGGTGACGAGGCAGATGTCGTGCGGGTTGCGGCGCAGTTGGGCGCCGCCCAGCGCGTAGTTCTTGGGCAGCGGCTCGGGGCAGATGCCGCCGAAGAGGACGTCATACTTACCATTGAGGGTGGTGACGCGGCAGTTCGTTTTGGCGAGCAGGGTTTCGAACACGCCGGCGCCGACGCCGAACAGGGCGTCGTGGGCGACGCGCAGGCGGGACTTGGCGATGAGCGGGAAATTGACGAGGCGCTTGATGGCGGCGAAGTGGGCGGGGCGGACGTCCTGGATGATGATTTGCGAAGGGCGCGGGGTGATGACCGGCGGGGCGGGCGGCAGCAACTTTTCCACGGCCTGGCATTCCTCGGGCCCGCTGCTGCCGCCGAAATAGGATTTGAGCTTGAAGCCGTTGAAGCGCGGCGGATTGTGGCTGGCGGTGATCATCACGCCGCCGACGGCATTGAGATGCTTGACGGCGAAGGAGACCGACGGCGTGGGCGTGGGCTCGGGCGTGAGGATGATCTGGTAATCGTTGCCGGCGAAGACTTCGGCGGTGATGCGCGCGAAGCGGTCGGAGAGGAAGCGGCGGTCGTAGCCGACGATGATCTTCAAGGCGCGCCCGAAGACGGGGGAGCCGGGTTTCCTGACCTCGCCTTTCCAATAATCGGCCGCCGCCTGCGCCACGCGGGCGACGTTGTCAAAGGTGAAGTCCTCGGCGATGATCGCGCGCCAGCCGTCCGTGCCAAACCTGATTTGTGCCATGCGCAAAGTCTGAACCACAAACGCGTTTCTGCCAAGTCTGCCGAACGCGGGGCAGTGACTTAATTTGGATTATCAATTCCTTGGATATAACCACCGGAAAAAGAAAGCCCCAATCAGCAGGCCGGTCACAATCCATTCGAAAGTCGTCATGGTGATTTTCCTTCCTTCAGGTCGCTGACGATTGAAATAATCATGGCGGTTTGCGGTGAGCCCAAACATAAATCACAATCTGGCGGTTTCAATTACAAACCAAAGCACTACCGGACACGGCGCGACCGGCGGCGCGAAGAATGTGGGTTTCCTTTTAGGCGCGGCCTGATAGTTTTTGCGCATGCCGACGATCAACCCGCCTCCCCTGCCCGGCTTTCAACCGAAGTTGAAACTCGCTTGCGCCCTGTTATTCATCGCCCTGCTCTCCGCGTTCGCGTCCCGCAGCGGCGCGGCGCTGTCACCGGTGGACTTGCGCTGCGACTATGCGGTGAACCCGCTGGGGGTGGACTCGGCGTCGCCCCGCCTCTTCTGGAAGCTGGAAGGCAGCGGGCGCGGACAGAAGCAGTCGGCGTATCAAATCCTCGCCGCCACCACCGCGGCGGCGCTCGAATTGAACCGGGCCGATCTCTGGGACAGCGGCAAGGTCAGCTCTGACGAGACGATCCAAATCCCCTTTCACGGGGAATTGACCTCATCGCAGGCGGTCTTCTGGAAGGTCCGCGTGTGGGATGAGCAAGGGAAACCTTCGCCGTGGAGCAAGCCGGCGACGTGGACCATGGGCGTGCTCCAGGAAACCGACTGGCACGCGCATTGGATCGGCGCAACGGACCTGAACGCCCAGTCAATATTGTTGCGCCGCGAATTCACGGTGAAGCCCGGCCTGCAGCGCGCGCTCATCCACGTCTGCGGCCTCGGCCAATACGAACTGACCTTGAACGGCAGCGCGGTCGGGCAGGACTTCCTCTCGCCCGGCTGGTCGTCATACGACCGCACCTGCCTTTACGACACGCGCGACATCACCCGGGAATTGGTGCGCGGCACGAATGTCGCCGGCCTCGAACTGGGCAACGGCATCTATAATATCCCGAACCTCCCCAGCGCGAATCGTTACACCAAGTTCAAGGGCTCCTTCGGTCCGCAGAAGGCCATCGCCCAGCTCCGGCTGGAATATGCCGACGGCTCCGTGGAATTGATCGGCACGGACGAGCAATGGCGCGTGGCGGCCGGGCCCATCACCTTCTCCTCCATCTACGGCGGCGAGGATTATGATGCGCGGCGTGAACGGCGCGGCTGGAACACCAGCGCGTTCCAGGCCGGCGACTGGGCGCCCGCGCCACTGGTCAGCGGGCCGGGCGGAACGTTGCGCGGGCTTTCGTGCGCCGCCCCGCCGATCGGGCGGTTCGAGGTTCACGCGCCGGTGGGCATCCGCACGCTCACGAACGGCGAGGTGGTCTATGACTTCGGCCAGAACGCGTCGCATGTGCCCACCCTCACGGTCACGGGGCCGGCCGGCAGCCGCGTGCAATTGCTTCCCGCCGAGCTGACCAACCGCGACGGCTCCATCTCCCTCAGTTCCATGAATCAGGGCCACGCCGCGGTACGTTGCGAATACATCAAGGCCACCGGCGGCGTTGAAACCTGGTCGCCCAAATTCTTCTACATCGGCTGCCGGTTCATCCAGGTGCGGCTGCTGCCGGCCACCGTGGAACTGCCGCCGGCCGATGCCTGGGACCGCATCAAGCCGGTCGTTCCGGTGTTGCCCAAAGTCAAATCCCTGACCGCCACCGTGGTGAATTCCGTCTCGGAACCCGCCGGCGAGTTCGCCTGCTCGGACCCGCTTTTCAACCGCATCCGCACCCTCGTCCGCTGGGCGCAGCGCAGCAACATGATGAGCCTCATGACCGATTGCCCTCATCGCGAGCGGCTCGGCTGGCTGGAGCAGGCGCACTTGAACGGCCCGGCGCTGCGCTACGAATTCGACCTCGCCCGGCTCTTCACCAAGACCGTCAACGACATAACCGATTCGCAGCTCACCAACGGCCTCGTGCCCAACATCGCGCCGGAATACGTCGCCTTCCACGACCGCTGGGACACCAATCATCTCCGCGGAGTCTTCGGCGATTCGCCCGAGTGGAGCAGCAGCTTCATCCTCGTGCCGTGGCAGCAGTATGAGTTCGACCACGACCTGGCGCTGTTCCGCGACCATTACGACGCCATGAAGCGCTACCTCGCCTACCTCGGCACCCGCGCCGAGGGCGACATCGTCCACTACGGCTTGGGCGACTGGTATGACCTGGGGCCGAAGCATCCCGGCTTTTCGCAGCTCACCCCGATCGCGCTGACCGGCACCGCGTATTATTTTGAGGACGCGGCCATTCTGTCGCGCGTCGCCACCTTGCTGGGGAAGAACGACGATGCGCTGGCCTTCGGCAAACTGGCCCTCGACATCCGCCGCGCCTTCAACGAGAAGTTTTATCATGCCGACCAGGGCAGCTACGCCACCAGCTCGCAATGCGCCAATGCCATCGCGCTCGTCCTGAACCTTTGCGACGCCACCAACCGCCCCGCCGTGGTGGACGCCCTGGTCCGCGACGTCCACACCCGCGGCCTCACCGCGGGCGACGTCGGCTACCGGTATCTGCTCCGCGCGCTGGCGGACGGCGGCCGCAGCGACGTGATCTACGACCTCACCCACCAGACCAACCATCCCGGCTACGCCATGCAACTCGACCGCGGAGCGACCAGCCTCACCGAGGCGTGGGATGCCGGCGCCAGCTCTTCCCAGAACCATTTCATGCTCGGGCAGATTGACGAATGGTTCTATCACGACCTCGCCGGCATCCGGTCTGGCGGGCAGGGCTTTCAGAAAATCATCATCGCCCCGCAACCGGCAGGAGACATGACATGGGTTAAGGCCCGTTACGAATCCCTGCGCGGCCTCATCGCGAGCGAGTGGAAGCTGCACGGCGGGAAATTCACCCTGACGGTCTCATTGCCCGCCAACACCACCGGGGAAATCTGGCTGCCGGCACGGGAAGCCCGTGGCACCACCACCCCGTCCGGCGCAACCTTCCTGCGGATGGACAACGGCTGCGCCGTCTTCACCGCCGGCTCCGGCGACTACACCTTCACCTCGCGGTTTTGAGCGGCGCGGGCGTGATTCCCCGGCCCGGCTTTCAGGCGGGGAAGATCGACTCGCCGGTATGCTTGGTGAGCGTGTGGTAATTCACTTCCAGCTGGCGCGTGATCGCCCCGGGCTGGCCGTTGCCGATGACGCGGCCGTCAATCTTCACCACGGGCACCACTTCCGCCGCCGTGCCGGTGATGAAACATTCGTCGGCATTGAACAGGTCGTAGCGCGTGAGGTTGGGTTCGGCCACCTTGATGCCGAGCGCCTCCGCCAGTTCGATGACCGTCTGGCGCGTGATGCCGTAAAGGGCACCCGCCGAGAGCGGCGGCGTGTACAGCACACCGCGCTTGATGATGAACAGGTTGTCCCCGGTGCATTCGGCGACGAAGCCCTCGGCGTTGAGCATGATGGCTTCCTCCACGCCGGCGTTGTTCGCCTCAATCTTGGCGAGGATGTTGTTGAGGTAGTTCAGCGACTTGATGGCCGGGTTGACGGAATTGTGCAGATTGCGGGTGGTCGGCACCGTGACGAGGTCCAGGCCGCGCTGATAATACTCTTTGGGGTAAAGCTGGATCTTGCCCGCGATGATGATGATGGAGGGCTTCTTGCAGGTGCGCGGGTTCAAGCCGAGCGTGCCGACGCCCCGGGTGACGATGAGGCGGATGTAGCAGTCGCGGAGCTTGTTCACGCGGCAGGTCTCGACGGTGGCCTTCATCATCTGGGCCGGCGTCATGGGGATGTCGAGCAGGATGGCCTTGGCGGAGCAATACAGCCGCTCGATGTGCTCCTGGAGCTTGAACACGCGGCCATTGTAGGCGCGGATGCCCTCGAAAACGCCGTCGCCGTAAAGCAGGCCGTGGTCGAACACGGACACTTTGGCGTCGCGCTCGCTGAAAAATTTGCCATCGATGAAAATCTTCATGGAACGGTCAGCTTACGGGGAAAAATGAACCGAGGCAAATGTGAATTTCTGCGTGACAAGCGCGGCGCGGCTGCTAGACTGCGCGGCCATTTGTGACCCTATGGTCTAGCGGTTAGGACACCTCCCTTTCACGGAGGTAGCCCGGGTTCGATTCCCGGTAGGGTCGCCACTTCTTCACAAACACCAATACCACCAACTTTTCCGCAAGCATACCGAGCGCAAATAATCCGTCCAGTGCTAAAGTCTAGAGCTAAAACGCCCGATGATTTCGGCTACGTTTCGAACTGACCAAGGCTGTCTCAAGCCCCATATTACCACGGTGTTTTCCGGCAAGCAGGGAATGAAATAGAAATCACTGGTGTAGATCGCGACGGAAAACGCCCGTCGGAGAATACCAGCAAATGTCTGCCGTTTTTCATTGGTCGCTCCAGCCCCAGATATTGACGTAGCTCTTGATGGCTTTGTTGAGCGAGGTGTGGTCATGCAGCCAGATGATGGGGCAATACACCTCCCGGAACAACGTCATGCCGCCGGGGGTGCGGTTGGCGATGGCCAACGCCGGCTTCATGCTCAGGAAATACAGGAACAGCAGCACGGCAAACACAATGACCAGGATGTATTTGCCAAATTTACTCGAGGAGGGGGTGCTCATGGAATTTGGTTTTCTTGCCGGTCAGGACGCGCCCGCGTCGGTTTGGTTTGAGACCTTCCTTGTCTCTGGCGTCAACGCGCTCATTCTGTGGGAGAAGATAAATGGGTGCAGACCAACCACACAATCCTAATCATCATTTGGCTTAGGGCGTGTTAACACTAAAGCGTAAGGCTTCAATAATGAGCGCGAAGACAATGAAGCCGATAAAGAGAACGTCCAATTTGTCGAACCGCGAGAAGACCCGCCGGTAAGCCTTGAGCCGACGA
>CAIXBQ010000096.1 GCA_903917705.1 uncultured Verrucomicrobia subdivision 3 bacterium
ATGCTTGCTGGTCTGCTCGATCCAGAAGTCGACAAACTGCGGCGACGCCAGAATCTCCGAGGCGCTGACCGGGATGAAGAAGAACACGGCGCGGTTGAGCAGGCGGGTGATCAGGCTCCGGGTGTAGGTGGTCTTGCCCGTGCCCGGCTGGCCAAGGAAGATGCTCAGGCCGCTGGGCGAGCGGCTCATCTGCTTGAGCCAGCCGCGCTCCCACTCCAAGAAGTCCGCGCCGTAGTTCAAGGCCACATCGTCGTCGCTGACCGGAGCCAAGCGTTCGATGAGCACCGGGACGGTGTGCGGGTAGCGCTCGCTCAAGCTCACGATGTAGAAATGAGGCTTGCCGCCGCCGCAGCGCCCGCCCGGCCACCTGTTCGCACAACAACTGGGAGCCGAATTTCCGAATGCCGCAGATGTGCGTCACCGTGTTCGCGTCCCAGCCTTCGGTGAGCATGGACACGGACACCACGCACCGGATGTGGCCGCCCAGGGCGCCGCGTTTGCCCACGGTGTTCACCACCTCGCGCAGGATTTTCGCATCCTCCAGGTTCTCCGCCGCGCCCTGGCCGTGAACCCGCGCATAGGCTTCCTTGAACTTCTTGATTTCCGGCGCGAACACTTTTTTGAATTCGTCATCCACTTGCTCGGAATTCTCCAGCGCGTCGCTGTCAATCAGCAGGGTCGGGGGCTTGGACCGCGCTTGTCGCGTGGTCGGATCAAAATTGGAGAACAGGTCGAACACACCCGTAACCACCTGCGGTGGGGTGGATTCGTCCGCGCTCGGAATCTCGTAACCGGCCAGGTATTTATAGACCTCCTTGGAGACGCTCGTGTTGTTGCACACCACGATGAACACCGGCGGCGCGTCTTCCAGCCCCAGTTGATCCGAGCCTAGGGCCGCCGCCGAGTGCTTGCGCGATTTGTATTCGTCCTCATAGTGCTTGTAAAACTGGTCGAACGCGGTCTTCAGGGTGTCCGGGAGCTGCGGCGGTTCCTCCTGCAGCGTGGTCCCCTCGGCTTTCGCTTGGGCCTTCGCCTTGCGCCGGCCGGCCTTGGGCAGTTGCTCGCGCACATGCGTGTACAGGTCGCGCAGCACCGGCAGATCTAGGTCCTGGGTGTCGTCCCGCGTCGGCAGGAACGGGATTTTCACCAGCCCGGATTCAATCGCCTCGATCAGCCCGAAATCCGTCACGGTCCACCCGAACAGCGTGTAGGGGTCGTAGCCGGAACCGGTCAGGTAATACGGCGTGGCGCTCAAATCATAAACACTGCGCACTTTGAACCGTTGCACCACCCGCGTCAGTCCGTTGAACCAGACCGCCGCCCGCTCGTTCTCGGTGTCGGTGTCTTCGCCCTCGGCTTTGCGCTTGTCCTCCTTCGGCAGGTAACAGTGATGCGCCTCGTCGTTCAGGATGAGCAACCGCGAGCCCGGCCGGAACCCGCTCAGGAGCCGGCCGATCACCTGGGAATGGTCCTCCACCGCCTCCTGTTTCCTGCCGTCCGCCTGGATTTTCCCGTCGAACGGCGAGCGTTTGTTCCCTTGCAGCGTCTTGGGCTCGAATGCGTGATAGTTCGTGATGACCAGCCGCTTGTTCAGTTCCGGCATCAGCTTGCGCCAGTCGTGCGGCACCAGGTAGCGCACATGGTAGTAATCCTCCGCGTCCAGCCCGCCGCGCGCGTCCACCCGCAGCACCCCCAGCCGGTCACGGATGGTAACGCCCGGCGCCACGATCAGGAAATAATCCGCAAAACGCGGGTCACTCCGGTATTCGGCGCGGTTGAAAAAGTGATAGGCGATCAACGCGGCCATCACCACCGTCTTGCCCGTGCCCGTCGCCATCTTGAAGGCCGTGCGTGGCAGATTGTTTTCCGCCGAGCCGGAAACCGCCTGGGCCTTTTCCAGTTCCCGCAGGATGTGCTGACCCACGTTGGATTTTTCGGCGACCTCGTTCAGCCAGATCGCCGTTTCGATCGCCTCGCGTTGCGCGAAGAACAGCTTCAGCGTCATGTCGCGCTCGGGATTCAGGAACCAGAATTGCAGCAGCTCGCGCGTGATGCGCGTGGTTTGTGGATATTTCGCCTCGCGCCAGGACCCGACTTCCCGGCGCAGCAGGTTCACGATGTGATTGCCGTGCTGGGTCTTGGTGAAGTCGTCGCCGCCGATCAGGTCGCCTTGCGCCCCCTGGCGTACGGGGATGGTTTGCAGTTCCGGCGAGAAATCCCGCCGGCCCTTCACTGGCTTCTCGTAGTCCAGCTCGCCTGCGAGGTTCGTGGCGTAGTGCCACGCCGGTTCCTCGTAGGGATTGTTCAGAATTGGATTCTGTTCGCCCATTTTTCGCCTGTGAACGTGTGAAGTGATACCACTCCCGCGCGCAGACTCAAGCTTCATCATGCAAAGGGGATTTTTGAGAATTTCATCATCCGCTATACATCATCCTTCCGTTCGAACATCGAACACCCTTCGCGGGAAGCGACATGTCCGCCCGCCTTACAGGCCATCGGATGCGGACACCTGACAGCTAAAAAGAAGCCGCACCCGGAGGCCGGCTTCTCACTTCCCTCGCCAACGACTCGGTCACCCCTCGTGACCGACTCGATTGCGCCAGCACCAAAACACCCGTGCCGCCCCGATCAGCGCCAGCGCGCCAACCACGCAGCACCAGATGATCCAGAGCAGGCTGACCTTGGCCATACACAGGGCGATCAGGCAGGCAGTCCATGCTAGATTCTTCATGTTGATCCTTTCATTAAAAACGGCCAGGGCTCGTATGAACCCCGGCTTTGATGTTTAGTTCAAGCCATGGCCCGCCGGTCATTCCGGCAAGCCTGTGATTCCCGCTCGCAGTCCAGGCTGATCCGCCAGCCTGGCTCATGGACGATGTCCCGCAGCACATCCGCCCCCATGAACTCCAGAACCTTCACTCCGATCTGGCGGCGATGCCTCTGCATGGTGGAGTCGCAGACCCCCACCTGCTGCGCCACATCCCGGAGGCTTTTGCCGGCGCACAGGAACTCCACGACCATTTGTTCAATCTGGGACAACCGGGCCAGGAAGCTGTCCCAGTCGAGCTTCCGAGCGGCCACGGTGGCGGGGTCTTCACGGTCATTGCTGATGACATCCTGCAGCTCGAAGATTTCGAAGCCGCACTCGTCTTCGGCCACGACCTCGTTGAGCGAATGCAGTCGGGTGCTGCCGTTGAGTTGCGTCGCACTGGCCATGATGTCAACGCTGCTGGTGCCATTGGCCCGACGGCCTGATTTGGCGTGTTGAATCGTGTAATACGCGATGTTTGAGGCGGTGATCTGGCCGAGCTTCCCTTGCCGTTCGACGCGGTCGATCATCCGGGCGGCCATGACGGTTGCGTCTTGGACGAGCTCTTCGGCATCTTCGGCCCCGACGCAGTTGACGGCGCGGGGGATAGCGGAGCGGAGGCGGGGGACGACTTCTTCCTGGAGTATCCAGCCTGCTTGCGGGGACATAATGAATCCTTTCAGTGGAGGGGTTATGAAACAAAAAATCCCCCGGGCGCGAATTGCCCGGGGGACTGAAAGAGACGCAGTCTCGTTCAAGGTTTATAACACAGAAAGGAGGGCTGTTGCGGGGACAATGCCAGTGCGCGGACTACGATTGAAGCATTATGAGCACTACTGATTGATAATGGCAAATTGAGAACGGATACATACATTATACATACATATTTCCGATCGGAAAAAAGGAAAAAGCCCGCTAAACACTTGTTATAGCGAGCTTTATTAAAATTGGCGGAAGGGGTGGGATTCGAACCCACGGTACGGTTACCCGTACTTCTGATTTCGAGTCAGATGCCTTTAACCACTCAGCCACCCTTCCAACCGCTTGATTTTATTGACTTAAATCTGTCTTAACCAATTCCGCATTTGACCGTCGAAGCCTGTGCTCAGGCAAAAGCTCACCGTCGGTCAATCGGCCTGGCAAAAGTCGACGGAGGCGGATTTATACGCTTGCGTTCAGTGGAAATATATTACGCCAGACCGCTCAGTAAGGGCAAGGTAAAGGTCGATCGGGTGAAATCGACAAATTGGCCTTCGCAAATTTGTTTTTTACCGGTTATGGCTGCAAAGAACAAACCAGGAAGGCAGATGCCAACGGAAAGATTGCCTGGCCCGCCGTTCTCCATGGTTCAAGCCGTGGTATGACGCCCCGGTAGGCCATAAACTTCCCTTGTACAATTCAAGCGGGCCACGAAATATCTCCTGAATGCTGTCTTCCGCGAACAAATCCCCATTGGATTTGGCGGTCATTCCGGTTGTTTATAATCGCACTGGAATATTCTGGGTTTTCAAAAACCGTTTCACCTCGCCGACCGTGTGGGTGCCGAAATGGAAGATGCTCGCGGCGAGGACGGCGTCGGCTTTGCCGGCGAGCAGCACATCCGCCATGTGTGCCAGCGTGCCTGCGCCACCGCTGGCCACCACCGGCACGCCCACGGCTTCGCTCACGCGCCGCGTGATGATGAGGTCGAACCCGGCTTTGGTGCCATCGGCGTCAATGGAGTTCAACACAATCTCACCCGCGCCGAGTGCCACGGCGCGTTTGGCCCAATCGAGGGCATCCAAGCCGGTGTCCTTGCGGCCGCCGTGCGAGAACACCCCCCATTTGTCCGGTGCAATCTTCTTGGCGTCAATCGAGACGACGATGCACTGGCTTCCGAATTTCTCCGCGCCTTCGCGGATGAGTTCGGGCCGGGCCAACGCGCTGGAGTTGATGCTGATTTTGTCCGCGCCGGCGCGCAGCATGGTGAACATGTCGTCCACCGACTTGATGCCGCCGCCGACGGTAAGGGGCATGAAGCACTGGTCGGCGGCGCGTTCGATTACCTCGACCATTGTGCCCCGGCCGTGCGCGGTGGCGGTGATGTCGAAGAAGACCATTTCGTCCGCGCCCTGCTCGTTGTAGCGCAGGGCGAGTTCCACGGGGTCGCCAACATTGCGCAGGCCGCCCTTTTCGGCGACGCCAAACTGGACGCCGCGCGTGACCTGGCCGTCGTGGACGTCGAGGCAGGGGATGACACGTTTTGCAATCACGGTGTCATTCTGCCTTTTCCGGCGGGAATTTGAAGCGCGTAATTATTTGAATCTTTTTTGGTGTTTCCTGCGTCTGGGAAGCCGTTGGCAGGCAGCAACTTTTTTTGAATTGAAGCGTTTGATTATTTGTCGGATATATTGTCAGTTGGAATAAATAAATATGAAAAAACACACATTGATTTTAACGGCGGCAGGCATGGCGGTTTTGTTGGCGGGATGCGAGAACCCCGACGGCACGCAAAACAACACGGGGACCGGGGCGTTGATTGGCGGGGCGATGGGCGCGATCACGGGAGCGGCCATAGGCGGCCGGAGTCACGGTGGCCAGGATGCTTTGATCGGCGCGGCGGTGGGCGCGGTGGCCGGCGGACTCATCGGCAATTCCGCCGATCGGGAACAGGAGGCGCGGCTCAAGGCGCAGGCGCCGCAAACCTACGCGCGGGTGAACCAGGGGCAGCCGTTGAGCATTGCGGATGTGAAGGCGTTGGCCAAGGCGGGCATCAGCGAGGACGTGATTGTCAACCAGATTGGAAGTTCACGCACGGTTTTCCATTTGAGTGCTGCCGATATCATTGACTTGCGCGATGCGGGTGTGCCGGACAAGGTTGTGAATTGCATGATCAACACTGCCAGCGCGGTGCCAGCCGGCCCGGTGGTCATCCAGCAGGCGCCGCCTCCGCCGCCGGTGGAAACGGTGGTGGTCTCCCCCGGGCCGGGCTACATCTGGGTGGGTGGCGAGTGGGAGTGGAATGGCGGTTGGGTATGGGTTGGGGGTCACTGGGGCTATCCGCCCCGGCCGCATGCAGTGTGGATTGGCGGACGGGCCTGGCATGATCGCTACGGCTGGCACCACGAACGAGGTTATTGGCGATGATTTGTTATAGCGCTGGTAAATCTCATTTTCCGGCTGGTGGAGCACAAAAAAACACCGGGATGTGATTCACATCGCGGTGTCCTGAAAACGGGCAGTGTCTTTTAAATCAAGGCAGGATATGAGACGGCGTGACCGTGCTCGCGAGCGAGCAGGCCGGCTGTGAACCCACCGACGCGTCCGAATAGGTGCCGCCCGCCGGACAGGCGGGAATATTGCCGCCCGAGTCCATCTTAATGTAGGGCGTCAGGTCGGTGGGGTAGGTGATGGCGTCGCCGGTCTTCTTCTTGGTTTCCAGCGCGAACTGGTTGGCCGCCGCGTCAATCTGGCGGAGGTTGTTGATGCAGGCGTTGGCTTGCGAGGTGGCGCGCGCTTTCACGAAGTTCGGAATCGCGATGGCGGCGAGGAGGCCGATGATGGCCACGACGATCATGATTTCGACGAGCGTGAAGCCCGCGTTGCGGATGTTTTTGGTCTGTTTCATTTGTTTGGCTTTCTCTGTTCGCGGCGTGAACAACGCAACCGGCGGGTTATATGAATTCAACTTTGTTCGCTTGATTGCCGGTTGCAACCGCATTATGCCTGCAAGGCCAGCAGACGGGTTGCCATGCCAGCCTCTGGGCATGAAATAACCTGTGCGGTTCGGCCTAAATAATTCGTAGGGCGGAATCCTACACGCAAGCTCCGCGGTTGACTTGGTTATTTTTTCTGACGGCCTTCATTCCAGCGGATGGCTTCGCGCAGCAGTTCGGTGGCGTTGGCGAGCTGGAGCTTTTCTTTGATGCGGGCGGAGTAGGCTTGGACGGTTTTGAAGCCGATGTGCAGATGTTCGGCGATTTGCCGGGTATTCTGGCCGCCGCCCAGCAGTTCAAAAACCGCCAATTCGCGGTCGCTCAACTGCTCGACCGGCGAGGCGGCGGCGGCGCTCTGGCCGCCCACAAACTTTTCAGCCATCGAAGCGGCGATTTTATCGCTGACGAAAAGCTGGCCGGCGCAGACGGCGCGGATGCCTTGGATGACGTTTTTGGCGGCCTCCCGTTTCATGATGTAGCCGCGGGCGCCGGCGTGCAGGGCGCGTTCGGCATAAAGCGACTCGTCGTGCATGGAAAGCACGAGTACCGCCACGCCCGGGTGGCCGGCTTTGATGCTTTTGATCAGTTCGAGGCCCGAGCCGTTCTCCAAAGTGATGTCCACCACCGCCACGTCGGGCCTGGCGGTGCCGACCAGGGCCAGGGCTTGCGGCTCGTTGCCGGCATCGCCGCAGACTTCGAGGTCCGGTTGTTGCGCGATCAGGTTGACCAGCCCCTCGCGCACGAGCGGATGGTCGTCAACCAGCAGAACTTTAACTTTTTTCGGCATGAATTTCGCAGGCGATGATAATGGCCGGCAGGGCGCAAGTAACGCGCGTTCCGCCGCCGGGCAATCGTTCGATGTTGAAGACGGCGCCAATTAAATCGGCGCGATAGGCCATGATGCGCAGCCCCATGCCGGCTCCGGTTCGGGCATTTTCGGGCAGGCCGGCCCCGTCATCAGTGACAGTCAAAACAAATTTCTCATCCCTGGCATCAAGATCGATGTTGATGTGCTTGGCTTTGCCATGACAGAAGGCATTGGTAACCGCCTCTTGGGCGATGCGATATAAATGCGTCGCCACCTTGGCGTCCTGCAGCCGCCCGGTTTCGTGGCCTTCAAACCGGCACTCCAGCTTGAAACGGGTGCTGGCGCTGGTCGCCAGTTCCTGAAAACTGTCGGCCAGCCGCCCGACCTGCATTTCTGGCGGGCTTAAGCCGCGCGACAAAGTGCGGGTCAGCTCAATCCCTTCCTCCACCAGTTCCACCAGCCGTCCGGCTTCCGCTGATTCGGGAAGAAATTTTTCTGCCAGCTTCTGGCTGAGCAGATGACCGGCCAGCGCTGTGCCAGTCAGATGCTGGCAAAGTCCGTCATGCAGGTCGCGTCCGATGCGGCGCTGTTCCCGCTCACCGGTTTCCAGAAGCTCCTGCTGCAGCCGGATGCGCTCGCGGACCTCCTTCGCCAGCGATTTGGTCCGCTGCTTCACCCGCACTTCGAGTTCCCGGTTGAAAGTCTTCAGTTTGGCCAGCAGCCCCACCACGACCAGATAAAACGCCAGCATGATCAAGGCGTTCCATATCGGGATGAAATAGGTTGAATATTGCTTGCCCGCCGCAATGTTCGAGGATATCCAGGCCGTCACGCTCAACGCGGACAGCAAAACGCCATAGGAAACACCCACAAACCATACCGCCAGGAAAACCGCCAGCAGATAGAAGATGAAAAAAAATGTTTCGTAGCCGGTCACATAATCCACCAGGCCGACCAGAGTCACGATCACGATGCATCCCGGTGCGATGAAACGCTTGGGCAATTGCGCCAGCTGCTGGATTAAAACATTCATTGGCTCCGTGATTTTATACAGGATGAAGACCAAGCCGAGAAAATTTAAACCGGCACGGTGGATTTCGGCCGGCGCCAGCCGCACTTTACGGCTGCGCTTAGGGATAAATCATCCGGTAGAACACCGCGCCCTTGGCCGGGTTCATCATGTTGGTCACGGTGTTCACCTGGGCTGAACCGGGCACCTCCATCCAGTTGGTGCCAAGGCCGGTGCCCGGGTCGTTCGTCTGCACCTGAAGCCTCCAGCCAAGATGATCGGCGGGCCAAGAGAGTTGCAAGACGTTGTTCGTGATGGCGACGGTGAGATTCGTCGCCACCGTCGAATAAACCGTGAGAGTGCCGTTCGTGGGGTTGAATTTCCACACCAGCCCAGCGCCGGGCGCGCCGGCGAGGGTGGTGAAATTGCCGGTTGAACTCGCAGAACTGAAGAGCTTGAAGCTGTCCCCGCCCGCGAGCGCCCCTGACAAATTGGTGGCCAGCAAGGTGCCGCCGTAGGAAATGCTCATCAGGCCAAGCAGGCTGTCGTTGGTCAGGAGCGTCTTGTTCAATTCCATGTAATTCGTGCCGGTCAGAGCGAGGGAATTGCTGATGGTTAGCGCGCCGATGGAGTTGTTGCCAGGCGAAAGCGTGCCCCCTGTGAAAACAGTCACCGGACCGTCTATAACGCCGGTGCCGGCCAGCGTTCCGGCGCGAACATTCACCGCATTGGTGCCGTTGCTGCCGCTCACGATGAGCGTGCCGTTGCTGATGACGGTTTGACCGCGGAAATTATTGGCGCCGGCCAGCACTTGCGCGCCACCGCCGGATTTTAAGAGGCTGATGGCGCCGGCGGTCCCGGCATCGGTCACGCGGCCGCTAAATGCGCTTGTGCCGGAATTGCCGGCGATGGTCAGGGTGACCGGGGCGGTGCTGCTGTTGGTCACCGTGCCGCCGGCGCCGGAATCCGACAACGCCGAAATGGTTTGGGAATTTCCGCCGAGGTCAAACGTCGCGCCGGACGCTATGGCCAGCGCTGTGCCTGACGGAAGCTGGCCGCCAAAACTCCCGGCCAGTGTCGTCTGGCTGTTGGTCAGCGACTGGATTTCCGCCTGGCCCAAGGCGCGATTGTAAATCGCAACTTCATCCAGTGAGCCGTTCAGTTTTGCGACGCCGTCGCCGCCGTCAGCCGTGCCGCCAATCCAGAAAAGATTTCCGGTGCTGACATTGGTCCATGCCGTTACGGTCGCATCCAGGTTTCCATCAATGTAAAGATTCTTGGTGCCGCCGTTGTCCGCGATGGCGATGAAATGCCATTGGCCGTCGGTGACGCCCGCACTGCCGGTGAGCCAGCCGCCACCCCAGCGCACCGCCCCGACGCGCGTGCCGGCAGCCGTGTTTCCTTGGTTGAGATAAAACGCGGTGTTGCCGCTGCCCCAGCCGCCGTCGCCTTGATATGCATACCCGGCGCCCGCCTGGGTTGTTTTGAGCCACATCGCCAGGGTCCAGTTCATGCCTGCCGCGCCGCCATCGAGTGACGTGATGCGGTTGGTGATGGCGACGTAACTGCCGTCGCCGGGAAGATTCAGCGCGTTGCCGGATTTGCCGGAACCGAAACTGACGCCGGTCGCGCCATTGATCACGGTGCCGTTCATCGTGCCGCCGCCGGTGCCGCTGTTGGTCACAATGCTGCCGGTGCCGGTGCCGCTCACGCTGTCGAAACTGAGTTTGACAATCGGGTCGCGGCTCAACTTGAGCGTGCCGCTGCTGACCGTCGTGCTGCCGGTATAAATATTCGAACTGCTCAACGCCAGCACGCCGCCGCCGGTTTTAACCAGGCTGCCGGAGCCGCTTAAAACGCCGGCGTAACCTGAGTTCTGGCCGTTGCCGCCAATGGTCATGGTCACGGCCGCATTGGCGTTGTTCGTGAGTGCGAGATTCCGGGACCCGGTCAGGCCGCCAAACGTGGTGCTGGTAAGTGTGCCGAAGCTAATGGTGCCGGAATCGGCGGCGTTCAGGTCCAGCGTGCTGTTTTGCAGCGCGAGGCTGCCGGCCAGCGCGAGCGTGCCGGCGTTGATGCGCGTGGTGCCGGTGAACGTGCTCGCGGTGGAGAGCGTGAACAGGTTGGTGCTGGTCTTGACGAGATTGCCGGAGCCGCTGAAAACGCCGGTGTAGGCTTGCGCGAGACCGTTCGCGCCGATGGCCAAGGTGACCGGCGCATTCACCGTGTTGGTGAGCGCAATGCCGCGCGTTCCCAGCAATCCACCGAGCGTGGCCCCGGCGAGGGCGCCGAAGCTCAGGCTTCCGGCGTCCGCGGCGTTCATGTCCAGCGTGCTGGTGAGCAACGCGGCGCTGTTGGCCAGTGTCACCATCCCGGCGACAATTCGGTTGGTGCCGGTAAGGGTGTTCGCGCCGGCCAGGATCAAATTGCCGGAGCCGCTTTTGGCAAAATTATTTGTCGATGTTCCGTTCTGGATCGCGCCGGCGACATATATATCACCTACGCCTTGGAAGGTGAATGTGCGGGTGCCGCCGGCGGCTGAAGTGATGTTTCCGCCAAGGTTAAGCGTCCCGCCGGCGTCCGACTGCAGAAGATAACTTCCGCCGCCGCTGTACACCGTGATGCCGCCGGCGAGCGTGTTGCTGCCGGAAATATTTTCAATGGCCGCCACGCTGTTGTTCCGTCCGTTCAGCCCGATGCTGGCGCTGCTGCTGATGTTTCCGTTGGTGCCGTCCAGTTTCAGCGCGGATGTGGCCAGATTCTGGTTGCGGATGTTGATGGTGGATACGTTTCCAAAACCGCCGGGCGAGGCGACCTGCACCGCGCCGTCGGCGCCTGACGAGGTTTGGAACGAGTCCACATTCAAGGTGCCGGAAAGCGAGTTGTCCACGCCCAGAATCAATGTGCCGGCGGCGCTTTTGGTGAAACCGTTTGTGCCCGCCAGCGAAACCAGATTGGTCACGGTGTTTTGGTTCACCACGATGGCCGGCGAGGTTCCCGGGCCGTTGTCGAGCGTCAGCGTGGTGCCGCCGCCGGAAGTGAGCGTCCAGTTTTGCGCGCCGGACGTGTCGCCGAATTTCAGCGTGCCGATGCTGCGCTTCGAGTCAAGCGTCACGGTGCGGCTGGCGGTGAGGTTGATCGTGCTGAAGTCGGCGGTCTGGTTGATGCCGTTGGCGACCGCGCTGCCCGACCAGTTGGCATAGGCGCTCCAGAGGCCGTCGCTGTCGGCAATCCAGACGCCGTTGGTCGCGATCACGGAAACATAAACCGCCACGACCGAAAATGCGCTGGCCCCTGCCACGTCGGTGGCGCGCACGGTGAAATAATTTGTGCCGCCATCCGCCGGGCCCGGCGTGCCGGCAAGGATGCCGTTGGTGCTGACGCTCAACCAGGCCGGGCCGGCGATCTTGTAGTAGGTGATCGGGTCACCCGGGTCGGGGTCGGTGGCGAGGCCGGTGATGTTGTTGCTATAGGCGACGGCCTCGGAAGCGCTGGGGCGGACGATCAGGTTTGTGCCGAACTGCGGTGGTGAATTGGTCGGCAAAGCGGCGACCTGCGCGGCCGTGAACGCATAGTCGGCCACCTGCACTTCGTCGAGGCTGCCGTGGAAAAGCGGGTCGGCGGGGAACTGGCTCCGGCCGAGGTAATTGAAGATCGGCGTGAAACTGGATGGCGTGATGGTGAAACCGCCGGAGGCCGCGGCTTGCACGCCGTTTGTGTAAATCTTCCCCGTGCCGCCTCCCAGGGTGAAACAGACGTGAACCCACTGGTTGCTGGGCAGCGGGCTGGCGGTTTGGAGCGTCTGCTCGCCGCTGCCGTTGTTGATGGCGAAGCGCAAAGCGCTGCCGGAACTTGGCGTGAGAAAAAGATAATGCGACATGTCGTCGCCAAAATCGAAGATACGTTGCCAGTTCGCCCCGCCGCTCCAGTTCACCCACGCGGCAAAGCTGAAGTTGGTGGCGTTCCCAAGATTTGGCGGCAACTGGATGTAATTATTCGTGCCGTCCAGCTCCACGGCCTGCCCGCGGTGACCCGCGGTGTAAGCTGGCGGGCTCGCGGCGAGGGCGTTGTTGCCGTAGCCGGAGCCGTCGAGTGTGTTGGTCTCGAACAAGAATTCCGCAAAGCTGCGCGTGCCGTTGTCCGGCAGCGTCTGCGCGTAGGCCAGCGCGGAAACCTGGTCGCGATACGTCACCCCCGCCGCCGTGAGGACGCCGTTGGTCACCACCGAGCGGACATCCTCCACCCAATTGTAAAGCTGGTAGCGTTCCACAAATGGCGCATTTTCCAGCATCTGCACCATGGCGGCGATACACGCCTGCTGCTGCGCGTAGGTCGGCGGCGCATAGGGATTGTTGTCAGTCCAGTTTGCGCCGTTGTTCCATTCGGTGACCCACAGCGGCCGTTTGAACTGGTCGTATCTCGCTTTCAGGAAATTATACATCTGCGTCGCTGCGCCGCTGGCGTCGGCGGGGTTATGCGCTTGATAATAGTGCAACGGCACAAAGTCCACGCGCAGTCCGGCGGCATCGGCCTGGCTCATGAAATTGGTGATCCACGACCAGCCGCCGTCCGTGACCGCCGGCGCGCCGACCCGCAGTCCGGTGCCGAGCAAATCCGGCCATGACCTGATGGCGTCCCCCGCCAGGATGTTTGCCTGGGTGGCGCTGTCCGGTTCGTTGTAGCCGAGCACGGTGTTCGCGCCGAGCGTCTGCCAGTTCTGCGTGAGGCTGGGCCACCAGCGATCCTGGCGGATGGGGACGTATTCCAAATCGCGCGAGGAGCTTTGGTCAATGTTCCAGTCATACCACGAATTCACATTCAGCAGGCTGTTGCCCGGATTGCCCGCGATGCCTTTCTTGCTGACCCAGCGCCACGGCGTGACGTAGATGAAGCGGATGTGGTTTTCGAGCATGGCCGGCAGCACGCCGATTTCCAGGTCGCCGTCCTGCGCGATGTAGCATTGGCTGAACCCGTTGCCGGCGGTGTTCTGCGCCATGACCGCCATGTAGCCGCGCTTCAACTTGAACGAGCTGATGTTCTGGTCCATCGCGCCGAGGCCGGTGCCGGTGTAATAGACATACTGGCTATAGGCCGCCGGCGTGCCGGTGAAATGTGGCCCACTGAAAACCTGCAGCGGCTGAAAGCTCGGCGGCTGCGGAATGACCACTGCGCCCGCGCCGTATTGCACGACGCGCACATTGCTGTCCGCCACGGCGGCGGACCCGTTGACCAAAACTTGCCCGAGGTAGGTTGATGCCACGGCGGACGGCTTGATGCCGGTGAGCAGCAGCCACGCGTCGGAAGAATTCAGATTGATGGTGCAGCCGGAAATGGGACTGCTTGCGGACGTGATGCGCAGCTCGCAGCGGTTGCTCATCGTCACGGTCGTGGCGCTCAGCGTGGCGTAAGTTTGCACGCCGTTCGTGATCGTCAGCGTCTGCGCTGAAACCGCCAGGGGCCACAGCCCGGCCGCCAGCCCCAGCCACCTGGTGACGCGATGAAAATGTGTTTTCAAGTTCCTGTTAACTTAACACGGGATGGGAACGACATAAAACCCAGTTGGTGTTCCTTAAAAAATTGGTGCCCGGCGCCTGCCGGTTCGGTTTTTAGTCCAGCTTTCCCAACAGCCGCAGCAGTCCGTCCAGAATTGTCAACGGGTGCGGCGGACAGCCGGGAATGAACAGATCCACCGGCACCAGGGAACTGGCCCCGTTCAGGATTTGCGGATGACTGGTGAAAGGGCCGCCGGCTATGGCGCACGCGCCGACGGCGATGACGAGCTTTGGCGCCGGCACGGCCGCGTAGGTTTTTTTGAGCGCCAATTCCATGTTGCGGCTCATGGCGCCCGTGATGAGCAAGCCGTCCGCATGCCGCGGCGAAGCCACGAATTGGACGCCAAACCGGCCCAGATCCCAGCCGATCGTGCCCAGGACGTTTACATCCGCCTCACAGGCGTTGCAACCGCCGGCGCTTACCTGCCGCAATCGCAGCGACCGGCCGAATAGTTTCTTGAGTTTTTCATCCAGCGCGGCGGCCAGGCGCAGTTCTTCTTCGCCTGGTTTGCCTAGCTGTAAATCTTCGCGCCGTCGCACCGCCATGCGATGGTCGTTGGTTTGCGTGATGGCTTGGGTCGGGCACGCCTCGACGCACGCGGCGCAGAAAAGACACTTTCCCAGGTCAAGCGCGACCGGATTTCCCGTCGGCCGCGTGATGGCCTGCGTCGGGCAAACCGCCCCGCACGCGGCGCAGCCTTCAGCGCACTTTGCCGCCTCCACGCGCAGGGCGCCGCCGTGGCGGTCCGGCAGTCCGGGCGGCGGTCCGGCCGGATACGCCATGGTCTGGCATCCGTGTCGCAACCGGTGGGTGATGGGATCAAAAGCAGGCATGGTCAAAGGTCAAAGCCGCAATAGGACAGGTTGAAACTTTTGTTGCAGATCGGAAAATCCGAGATGGCCTGCCCGCGCATTGCCAGTTCCAGCCCGGTCCAGTTGTGGAACGATGCGTCCACGATCTTGTAACGGCGGAATTTTCCGGTGCGGTCCGTCAGCGCGACATGGCAGATTTCCCCGCGCCAGCCTTCGACCAGCATCACCGCCAGCGTGTCGCCCGCCGGCGGGCCGGGGTCGGCAAAACCCTCTCCCTCGGCCGGCGCGGCGAGCTGTTCCTCGATGAATTTGGCGGAGCGCTGGATTTCCAGCCAGCGGACGCGCGCCCGGGCAAACACATCGCCGCCCGGCCAGACTGCGACCGGCACGGGTGCGAAACGATGCCAGCCGGCCGGGTGATCGAACCGCACGTCGCGGACCAGGCCGGAAGCGCGCGCGGCCACTCCCACCAGGCCGATTTCGGCGGCCTGGCTGGCTGTGACCGTGCCCGTGAATTCGAAGCGTGCGCGCACGGAGTTCGACTCCCAAAGCCATTCGGCGGCCTCATTCACTTCCGCCAGCGCCCCGCGGAGTTTTTCTGCCAGCTGCGCCGCCCGCGCCGCTTCTAAAACCTGTTTGCAGCCGCCGGGACGGATGAGGCCGCGCCCGAAGCGGTTGCCGCAAAGTAATGCGGTGAGATTCAGAAAATCGCCGCGAATCTTGCCGCACGCGGCGGACGTCGGCAAAAACGCCACGTCGTTGGCGAGCGCGCCGAGGTCGCCCGCGTGATTTGCCAGGCGCTCCAGTTCGAGCGCAATGGACCGCAGCCATTGCGCGCTTAGCGGCGCTTCCGTGGCCGCGAGCGATTCCAGGATCGTCGCGTAAGCGGTCGCATGGCCGATGGTCGTGTCGCCGGCGACGGTCTCCATCTGGCTCATCGTCGCGCGCTGCGGTCCGCCCGCCAGCGCCTCCTCGATGCCGCGATGCTGGTAGCCGAGCGCAATCTCCAGATGCAGCACCTCCTCGCCGTTGCATTGGAAACGAAAATGGCCCGGCTCGATGATGCCTGCGTGAACCGGCCCGACGGCAACCTCGTGGATTTCGCCGCCTTCCACCCGGAAAAATTCCCCGACCGCCGGCTGGCCGCCGTTTTGCCGGCGCACGGGTTTCAACCATGGATGGCCTTCGGGCACCAGCCCGTGCTGTTCCCAGACTTCGCGCTCGAACAAATGCGCCTGCGGCTGGCGCGGCGTGAGCGATGGATAACTTTTTCCCACCGGCGCGCTGCGGCCGACCGCCAGCGTGTTTTCGGCATCGAACGCAATCACGGCCACGAGCCGGGTTCCGGACTTTTCCGGCACCCCGAACCATGCACAAAGCCGCCCCCCGCGTTCGAGCCCGGCGGCGGTCGCGGCGACGAACGCCTCCGCCGGCCATTCCGGCACGTCCGCCCACGGCACGCTGGCGCCGTTGCTCAACAGGAAAAATTCACGTCGCGGATTCATGGTGCCGGAAATAACAGTTTGGCGGCGGTGGCCCAGGTTTCGCGCAGCAACGGCGGTGTGGCGAGGCCGAGCCAGAGCGACAATCCGAGGAACAGCAGTGGCGGCACGATGACCCCCGGCGTTTCGCGGAATTGTTTGCCCGTGGCGCGCGTGGCGGCCCGTGGCCGTCCGTCCACGATGGCAAACACGAGCCGCGACATTCCGAAAAATGCGAAGAGCAGGCATCCGAGGAAAACCGTCGCGGTGAAAAGGTTGTTCGTCTGGAAGGTGGTGAGAATGATTTTCAACTCGCTGAAAAACACGCCGAACGGCGGACAGGCCGTTACCGCGAGAACACCCGCGACGAATATTCTCGCGGATGCGGGCGAACGCCACGCCATGCCGGCCACTTTGTCTTCCGTCTGCGCGCCGGCGGCGCGGCGGATGTTGCCGGCGCTTAGAAACAGGGCGCCCTTGGTCAGGCCGTTGGTCCAGACGTGGAACAGCGCGGCGGCGATGCCCGCGCCGCCGAGGGCCGCGCCGACCGTCAGGATGCCCATGTGTTCGACGCTCGAATAGGCGAGCATCCGTTTGAAGTCCGGCGTGCCGAGCAGAAAGAGGGCGGCGATGAGCATGGAAAACAATCCGAACGCCAGCAGTGTCCGCTCCGTCATCGCCCCGCCGCCGGCGGCGTCCACGACCTGTTTCACCCGTAATATGGCGACGAACGCCATCGTGGTCGTGCCGCCCGCGAGCAGCGCGCCGACCATTCCCGGCGCTTCACCGTAGGCGTCTGGCTTCCAGGTATGCATCGGCGCGAGACCCATTTTGGTTCCGTAGCCCGCGAGCAGCAGCACCCACGCGGTGATGAGCCACGGGCGCGTGAGGGATGCGCCTTGCGCGACCAGGGCGGTGAAGGTGAGGTCGCCGTTGCCGCCGCCATGCAGCGACGCGTAGCCGAGGCAGAATGAACCGAGCAGCGACAGCGCAATGCCCGTGCCGCCGACGAGGAGGTATTTCCATGACGCCTCGAACGCGCGCGCCGTGCCGTTGAAATGCAGCAGCGGGACCGTCACCAAGGTGGTCGCCTCCGCTGCGACCCAGAGCAGGCCCAGGTTTTGCGCCTGCAGCGCCAGGCTTAGCAAACCCAGCATCACCAGGAGCGCGGTGACAAAAACACGGTTTTTCCGCTCGGCCCGGATTTGTAAATACGCCACGCCGTAAATCACGCAGACCAGAAACAGCAGCGATACCATGGGCAACACCGCGCGGGCCAGTGGATCGAACCCGAACCATGCGTCCTTGGCGGGCGATGGGGGATTCAGGAACAGCCCCAGGGCGAGCAGGGCGTGCAGGCCGCCCGCGACCGGCAGCAGCCGGGGCCGCGTCCGTTCGTTCGGCCACGCGAACGCGGCGCCGGCGAAAACCAGCGGCAGGGCGATGAGGTAGATCTCTTTCATTCGCGCAGCGAGGTCAGTTTTCGCGTGTCCAGGGTGTCGAATTCGCGCTGGATCCGGTCCACGATGATGCCGATGACGAACACGGCCACGGTCAGGTCGAGCAAAATCCCCGCCTCGACCAGCAGCGGCGTCGAGTTGATGAGCAGCAGGCCGAACAGGTAAATGCCGTTTTCCAAAATCAAATAGCCGCAGACTTGCGAGATGGCCTTGGCGCGGGCCATGAGCAGGATGAATCCGCACACCACCGTGGCGAACGCGCCCGGCACCAGCAGGGTTTTGGCGTGTTCGGGCCGCAGCGGCAGTTCGCTGCCGAGGGCGGCCGCGCCGATGATCGCCGCCGCCCCGAGCAGCAGGGACGGCACGAAACCGAGCAGTGGCTCGACTTCGCGGTCGATGTTGGCCGCGCGCAGCGCCCGCCTCAGCAGGTTCGGAATGATGAAGCCTTTCACCGTGATCGTGCCAATGGCGACGGCGACGACCAGCCAGTGGAATTTTTCTTCGAGCAGCAGCGGCAGCATTCCCAGCACCATGCCCTGCAAGGCCGCCGCGCGGATCACCGACGGCAACCGGCTGCTCGCGAGCGCGACGAGGCTGAAGCCCATCGCCAGGCCGATGAGCAGATTCATTGCCCCGCTCATGGCTTGCCCCCCTTCCAGGCCACCAGCAAGGCGAACAGGCACAGTAAAAATGCCGTGGTCAGCAACAGCGGCACGCGCCGGAAAGCCAGCCGCGCCAGCAGGGATTCGACCAGTCCAACCGCAACCGCTACGGCGAATACCGCGGCGATCAGCGCGCCCGCTGCCTGGGGCAGCGTCAGTTTGCCGAGCGGCAGCACGGCTTCCGCCAGCAGCACGGCAAAGAGCAATAGCTTCAGCGCCGCGCCGTGCAGGATGGCTGCGAGCGTCGGCCCGCTGTGATCGAGCACCATGACTTCGTGGATCATGGTGAGTTCGAGGTGCGTGTTCGGGTCGTCGAAGGGTACGCGGCAGTTTTCTGCCAGCAGCACTCCGAACAGGCCGGCCGCGAGCAGCGCGGCCCCCGTCCCCGCCGACGGCGCCAGCATCGTGGCGAGTGACACGCTGTCGCTTTGAACACAGAGCGTCAGCAGGGCCGTGATGAGTGCGGCTTCCGAGAGGACGGCATAGCTGACTTCGCGCGCCACCCCCATGCCTTCAAAGGCTGAACCGGTGTCGAGCGCGGCCAGCGCGATGCAAAACCGGGCGAACGCCAGTAGATAGACGAACAGCAGCGCATCGCCGCGAAATGAAAGCGACGCGCCCGCCGGGCCCACGGGCAGGAGCAGGGCTGCGCCGATGAGCGCGACCCATGCCGCCGCCGGGCCAATGACGTGAGCCGGCGAGGCCGCCGTGCTCAACACCGTGCCTTTGCGCCAGAGTTTGGCCAGGTCAAAATACAATTGCAGCACGGGCGGTCCCCGCCGGCCGGCGACCCACGCCTTGACCTTGTTGATGATGCCGGGCAGCAGGGGGGCGACCAGCAGCCACGCCGCGAGCCGCAGCAGGATGTCGGCGGCGGCAATCATTTCGACCCTCCCGTCACGGCGAGAATCGCCAGCGCAGCCAGGCCGAGCAGCAGGTAAAAAATATACGATTGTACCCGGCCGTGTTGCAGCCGTCGCACCGCCGTCGAAACTTGGATCGCGAGCAAACCCGCCGGTTCAACGAATCTTTCCAAAACCGTTTCCGGCGTGTGTTCCGCGAAATCAGCGCGCGCGCGCATCGCCTCCTTGGGCAGATGCGCGTGGCGTTGCGGTCGCAGTATCCAGTCAAACCAGCCGGTGATGATGCCGGCGAATGAACCGGCGGTGTATTGCATCCGCGGCGTTGGCGCGGCGTAACCGCAATCCCAGGTCCCGGCGCGGGTCACTCCGTTGTGCTGCACCCGGCGCCATAAAAACACCGCGGCCAGGATCACGAGCGCGGCCAGCGCCAGATGAAATGCGCCGAGCGTGACCAGTGAAACCGGCGGCAGGATGGGCGCCGGCGCCGGCTGCCACGTCGCTGCCGCTGTGGCGAGCGCCGGCCAGAATAAAATGGGCGCGAGGCCGATGGTCACGCACGCCGTGCCGAGCGCCAGCATCGGCCAGCGCATGCGCCAGCCGCATTCGTGAACGTGTTCCGCGATTTCAGCGCGCGGCCGGCCGAGAAAGACCACCCCGCAGACTTTCACAAAACACGCCAGCGCCAGCGCGCCGGTCATGCCCAGCGCCACGGCGGCCAGAATCGCGGCAAACGAAGCCGGGCCGTGTGCGGATACCGCATCGAACAGGCCGAGATAGACGAGCCATTCGCTGACGAATCCGTTTAGCGGCGGCAGGCCGGCAATGGCCGTGGCCCCGAGTGCGAACAGGCTGGCGGTCCACGGCATCGCGCGCCAGAGTCCGCCCAGCCGGCTCATTTCCCGCGTGCCGGTCGCGTGTAGCACCGAGCCGGCGCCGAGAAATAACAGCGCCTTGAACAGGCCGTGATTCCAGACGTGCAGCAGCGCGCCGGCGAGCGCGAGGTGTCCCCACGTGGCGTTGCCGTGCGCCGCGGCGATCATCGCGAAGCCCAGGCCGATGAGGATGATGCCGATGTTTTCCACGCTATGGTAGGCGAGCAGGCGTTTGAGGTCGTGCTGGCCGAGCGCGAACGCGACGCCCAGCACCGCGCTTATGGCCCCCAGTGCGGCCACCACCCACCCCGCTGAGTGCGGCGCGGGCATCCAGCCGGTGAACCGCACGAGCCCGTAAATGCCCATCTTGATCGCCATGCCGGAAAGGATCGCGGAGACGTGGCTCGGGGCGTTCGCGTGCGCGGATGGCAGCCAGATGTGCAGCGGAAAAATGCCCGCTTTGAGACCGAAGCCGGCCAGCGCGAGCCAGAACAAGGGCGCGAGTTCAGGATGATCCCGCATCGGGCCGAGTTCCCAGCTTCCCGTGCGCGCCGCGAGCAGGGCGAAAAAAGCGAAAAGAAATACCATGGCCACATGCGACGAGGCGAGGTAAAGCCAGCCGGCCGCCCGGGCTTCGGGGCGCTGGCGTTCGCGGGTGATGAGAAAATACGCGCAGACGGTGAAGATTTCCCAGGCGATGAGAAAGTGCAGGCCGTTCGCGCATAGCAGCACGCCGCCCATGTTGAGCAGCAGGCCGTTCCACCACGCCCGCCCCGACGGGGCGGATGCCGGATGAGCTGTGTCCGGCCAGTATTCGCTCGAGTATAAGGTCCCCGCGCCGCCCAGCACGGCAAGCAAAATCAGGAAAAAGGCGCTTATGCCGTCGAGTTGGAGATGCACCGCCTCGCCGCCAATAACGAAGCCCGGCTGCCAGTCCCAGATCGCTCCGCTGGCGAGCATCCCTGCCGCCGCCGCCAATGCCGCGATGGCGCCTGCCAGCGTGGTTGCGAGCCAGACGCGGGGCGACTTGCGGGCGCTGAAAATCCCGGCGACGAGTCCGCCGCCGGCGATTAACAGCAGCCAGCCCGGAGTCATGCTTCGCCTTCTTTCCTGCCCGGTGGTTCCGCGGCGGCCACGGCGGCAAAGATATCATCATCGGCCGCGTTGTTGTTGATCAGGCTGCGCAAATTGCCGCGCGTGAGCGCCCCGCTTAATTGGGCGAGAATTTCCAAATGGGCGCGCGGCGACGGCGCGACGAAGAACAGCAGCCGCGTGATGGGCTGTTCATCCGGAGCGGGTTCGTTGACTGTGAGCTGGTCCTGGAGCAGCGCGATGGCGAAAATGCCCGCGTCGCGGCCGAGTGAGATGGGGGTTCGCAGATGCGGGAGTGCCAGGCCCCCGCCGACCAGTGCCCACGATATCCCATTGGGCGTGCGCAGCCGTTGCTGCAGCATCTGGCGGACGGGCGGGGTTGCGCCCGGCAGTTTGGCGACGATGTCCGCAAATAGATTGAGGACATTGGCGGCGGGAACATTGCGCCGGATGCCGCCGGCGCGCAGCATGGTTTCGAGGGTTTTTCCGCCTTGGATTTTGGATCTTTCCGGCGCGAGGAACCCCACCTTGGCCGCCAGCCCGTGGGATTCAGCCCAATGCACCACTTGTGTGCGGTCAAAGAGCAGCCGGCCCCGGTCGGTTACATGCGGCAGTCCGTCACTGCGAATCCAGCCCTCCACTTCGCTCTCTTCCACGCCAAGCGACTGGGCCAGCTCAATGATGTTCAGAAACATCGGCATCGTAGGTGAAAGGAGCCTTGGGCCGCCAAAATCGGGTAATGGCAGGCGACCGGCAATTTCCCTTCCAACACAACGCAAGCAAATCAAAAACGCGACCGTTGCGCAATGTCGTTTCTGGTGTCCGTCCGCCCGTTTCGTTTTTATTTCAACAAGCGCTTGCATAACTTTTGCTTTTCATGTCATTCTCGAAGGCAATCCCTATGACCACACTCGCCCATTTTACCGAGGCCGGACTGCTCATCCCCCGATTGGCCGGCGACCACCGTGAAAGTGTCGTTGCCGAGTTGTGCCAGCGGTTGAAGCTGTTGGGCCGGATTGACGATTCTGACACTTTCAGCCGCGCCGTGATGGAACATGAAGAACTGGCCCCGGCGGTTTTTGATGGCGTGGCTTTTCCGCTGGCTCATAAAGGGGCGTACCAGAAGCTTTCATTCGCGGTTGGTTTCGCCCCCCGGCCCATTCACTGGGGCGCCCCGCACGCCCCCGAGGTGCACACCATCGTTCTTTTTGCGGTGCCGACGCTGGAAGAAAAACGTTACCTCTCCCTGGTTCTGGCGGTCTCCCGGCTTTTCAAGGACCCTAAAACGTTTTCTGATTTTCGAGCCTGCCTTAAACCGGAAGAAATGTTGGAAGTTCTCAGCCGGATTCGCACCAACGAACCAACCTGATTCCAGTCAGCGATCAGGGGCGGGGTCTCCGTGGAGCTAGCGTCGGCTGGAACCGGCTGTTTTATTCAAGACGAGCCCAAAAAGTTTTTACCTGCTGTCTGCGGGTTGCCCGGTCTCCCGTCTTTGCCGCCTTCGATTTACCCGGCATTTGACGTGTCGGCCGCCGCTTACGGGCGGGTGAGGCGCAAGCGGATGTAGCGTTGCGACGTGCTGGAAACGGGATTTGTGTCGTGGGCGCGGAGCAGTGCGGGTGTGTTGATATCAATCACCGTCGCATTGGTGTCCCACGGGGTTGTAACGCCGCCGGCGGATTCGATAAAATAGCTGGTGTCCACGGCATTGGTATTGCGCGGAACATTCAGCCGGAGAAAACCTGACTCGATGTCGCCGGTGATGGGGTTGGTTGCCGCCAGAAGCGGGTTCAGGCCGAGGGCGAATTTCAAAAGGTTGGGCATCCCGTCGCTGCTGGCTACATACGTGTCGGCGGCCATGCCGCTATTGTTCGTGGTGCCGAACCATTGCTGCCGCCAGAGCAGCAGCGGCGGGAGCGCGGCGTTTGGCACAGGATAACTGACGCTGCCCGACACGGAAAAATCCAGCGCGGTGCTGCCGGCCAGATCGTAAATATACCAGTTGCCGCCGGCGCCGCCGGCGTTGTAGTTCACCAGCCGGAAGGTGACGGTCGTCCCCGGCGTGATGTTTTGCAACGCGCCGAAGCCGGATAAATCTATGGGGCCAAGCGAGGCGCCGCTGGGGGACGTAAAAATCAGGTTGGTGATGTCCGTGAAGGCGCCGCCGCCGGTTTGATATTGCAAAACCCCGTTGGTCGTGCCGGTATTGGAACGTTTGTAGTCAAACCGGCTCAGGTTGGAAATGTTCATCGTGCCGCCATTGGTCACGGTCAGAGAAAACGTCATGAACTGGTTGGCGGTGATGCCCGCCGCCGCCGTGGTTGTTGACCAGCCATTCGCGCCCCAAGTGTGGGCGGCCGCGGAAGAGTTGGTTGTCAAGCCGCTGCCACGGGTGAGACCGACGACTAAAACATTCGGGGCGTTGCTGGTCGGTGCCTGGGGTGAAGTGCCATAATTGGTCAGTCCGCTGACATCCCAGCCCGCCAGGATGCCCGCATAGTTCGTTCCGCCCGCACCGCCGGCATTGAGGCTGGTGGTCGTAAAGGTCTGGTCAAGGCCGGTGACGGAACCGGATGCGTTCGTGGCTGTGATGATGAAGTGATACATCGTGGCCGGAGCCAGATTGGTGATGGCGGCGCTCACCGCCAGCGCCGCACCGCCTGCGAGCGTGCCCGTCACCGCCGCCGTGGAATTGTAGTTCGTCGTGAGGCCGTAAAGGAATTGCGCGGTGGTGGCTTGATTATTCGGATTCACGATGGCGTTGAGGGTGGCGGAGTTGATGGCGACGCTGGACACGCCGGCAGTCGTGACCGTGGGTGCGGACAGGACGATGGAGGCCGTGGTGAATGAGTTGTCCAATCCGGTGACGGAGCCGGAAAAGTTCGTGGCCGCGATGGCAAAATGATAGGTCGTGCCCGGCGTCAGGCCGGTGATGGTGGCGCTGACGGCTTGGGTGCTGCTGCCGGAGAAGGTGCCGGCAACGGTGGCGGTGAGGTTGTAATTGGTGGTGAGCCCGTATCGGAACCGGGCTGTGGTGCTGGCCCCGTTGGGATCGACCGAGCCGTTGAGCGTGGCGGAATTGGTCGTGATGCTGGTGGCGGTGCCGGTCGTCGCCGTCGGCGGATAATGGGTCGTGGCCGAATTGGTGTTAAGCAGCCAGACCGTGCCGTTGATGGCACAGTTGCCGTTGTTTGCCGTCGTCCACCCCGCATACGTGGTGCCCTGCGAACTGGTGGCGTCCTCCACCACGGAACTGTCGCCGATGGCGCAGAATCGCCCCGCCCCAAACGTCCCGTAGAGAGCCATCACTTTCGTCGGGTTTGTCTGCCACACCGCCGGGTGTGCCACGGAAGTGTCGGTGATGTTCATGGTGCAGCCCACATCGTATTTTAATGAGGTCACCGTGCCGCCCGGACCGGACGTCAATGGATCGGACGATGAAGTGTCCACGGTCGCTGTGGGGGTCACGCTGTCGGAGTTAAAGGTGAACCCGAATGGCGTCGTCTGCACCGTGTTGTTGCTGAACAAATCATTCCAGACTTGCAATGAATCTTTGCCGTCGCTGTTGCGGTCCGAACCTGTGTGATCCGCCACCATGAACAATCCGCCGCCGTTCTGCACAAAGTTCAGGATGGCCGTCTTTTCCGTGGCGGTGAAAAGGATGTTTGGCTCGCATACCACATAGACTTTGTAGTGGGACAAGTCCTGCGCGTTGCTCGCGTCGCCGCAGGTGATGCGCCCGCTCGTGGGCAGGGTTTCCAGCCCGTTGCCCGGCAGGGAAATCTGCCCGGCGTTGCCCAGCTTGGCCAGTGCGACACCCCATGAGCTTAGCGCCCCCGTCCAGAAGCTTTCCGACGTGCCGGCGGTGATGCCGCTGATGGCGGGCGAGGGAATGGGCTGGCTTGTATCAATGATCCAGTCGGCATTGCCGGCGGTCTCGGCTTTGGTGTTGTCGAACAACACCTGCGCCCTGGCTGGCGGTTGGGCGGCAAAAAGCCAAACCGTCATGGCTGCAAATAGTGTCAGTCTGTAGGCGGATGAATTCACTTTAGGGGTTGAATTATACGGCTGATTATATTTTGGTGCAATCCGGTCCGGTTGCGCACCCCGGCGGCTTGATTTGCCTGGAAAAAGTGTTCATGTCGGCCTAGGCAACCGATGCCATGAGTATAATTGGCGGGCTTTCTTTGGCTGGATCGGTGGTGGCAGTCGGCGGTTCAAATTTCCAATCGTTGCCTCTTCCTGTCGCCATTGTGGAGGAACCGTGTCGTTTGGAGCCAAATTCCTGCGGCAGTTTATACGATTGTGACACTTGTCCATGTTAATCCTAGAAACCGCAGTTGGACTTCAACCGGTCGGGGTTGGGGCGGTTTGCGCGAGCCATTCCAAGGGGTCATCGGTGGTTTGACGGGAGAGCAGGCGAAGAAAACTGCCTTGGGCTTCCAACTGCGGCGCAGTTGCTGC
>CAIXBQ010000097.1 GCA_903917705.1 uncultured Verrucomicrobia subdivision 3 bacterium
AGTCGTGCTGCGCGACGAACTCCAACGCTTCTGGCGGGACGCCCGCCGGGTCCGCTCTCTTATTTTCGACTGGCTTCTCGATCAAGCAAACAGTTTCTCTCCAGCCGTTATACTACATTATTAACGTAATTGGTATAAGTCCTCCACTTCTGCACCGGGTTGAAATCGTTCACCGCTTGAGAAGTGTCGCCGGTTCGGTTATTCTCTAACTGGTTTTGGCGGGGCGGAGAATCGCTCCCGGCGCAAGCCGGGGGAGGAAAGTCCGAACTCCACAGGGCGTGATGCTGCGTAACTCCGGTTTTGCCGGAGATACACGCAGGCGGCCGGTTTCAAAGCCGGCCGACGGACAGTGCCACAGAAAATCAAACAGCCTCCGGCGCAAGCCGGCGGTGATGGTGAAAAGGTGCGGTAAGAGCGCACCGCGCGAAGCGCAAGCGACGCGGCACGGAAAACCCCATCGGGTGCAAGGCCAAATAGGAAACCGAGGAGCGGCCCGCTCCGCGTGGCGTGAAAGCGCCACAGGTTTCGGGTATCGGTCGCTGAGACAAATGATTCTCTCCGCTCGCAAGGGCGCAGACAGAATTCGGCTTACAGCCCCGCCAAAACCAACTTTTATTTTGCAGGTGGCGGGGAGGCAAGCCCCATCCTTTGTATCCAGCCCATCGCTGGAATCGCCTCAAAACGTCGCCTACCTCAATTTTACCGCCCCCTTGCTGGCGTCTGGCGGCGAATATTTCTTGGTCGTCCAAACCGCCGGCTCGCTCAGGTTTCCCAGCCGGTCCACGGCCCGGAGCGAAATGGCATCGGGAGTGGCATGGTCCAGATTTGCCTCTGCCTTCACGCCGGAAACAATCTGCGTCGTCCAAATTCCGTTCGTGCGGGATTGCAGCAGCCACCAGCGTGGCGCTTCGCCATCGCCTTTTTCCCAGCGGACGTGCGCGGATTTATTGCCGGCGTCCACCGTAAGCCTTGGTTTCATCGGCCGAATCGCGGCCAGCCACGTCATCGCGGGCACCAGCGCGGGTTGCGCGTATTGCGCGCGCAGGGCGGCGGCCAGCGGGGAATTTTCCATGACGCTGCGGAGGTGGTAATGGATCTCCCCGCCGTTGCCGCCCTGCGCGCGAACGGTCTGGACCTGCCGGGGGATTTCATCGCCGGCGAATTTTTTCCCGCTTTCAGCGTCATTGAGCGCCGCGAAAACATGTCGCCCCTTGGTGTTCTGCTGCCGCCACCATTGCAACAGCAGTGAAAAACTGTGTTCCCGCGGCGCAATCGGCCAGTAAAGCTGCGGCGCGAGATAATCCACCCAACCGCTGGCGAGCCATGCGCGCGCGTCCGCGTAGAGTTTGCCGTAGGCATCAAGCGCCTTGGCGTCAATGCCGGTTGGCACGCCCGGACGCCAGATACCGAACGGGCTGATGCCGAACTGGATCCAGGGTTTCGCCTCGTGAACGGACTGCGAGACCTTCTGAACGAACCGGTTGATGTTCGCCCGTCGCCAATCATCGCGGCTCATGCCGGTTTGAACGCCATATTTTCCCCAGCTAACGTCGTCGGGAAATTCCAGCGTGCTTCCGGCCCGGCCTTTTTCGGGATACGGGTAAAAATAATCATCGAACACGATCCCATCCACATCGTAGCGTTTCACCACGTCGAGCACCGCGGCGAGCGCCCGGGCGCGGGCTTCGGGCTCGCCCGGGTCGAGCCAGATTTGTTTGCCGTAATGCCGGACGATATCCGGATGAGTGCGGGTAACGTGATTCAGCGCGGGCGGCGACTTGGCCTCCGGATGGGCGGCGCGGAACGGATTAAACCACGCGTGGATTTCGAGTCCGCGCTGGTGCGCCTCCGCAACCGCGAACGCCAGCGGGTCGTAAAAAGGCGACGGTGCCCGGCCTTGGACGCCGGTGAGATATTCCGACCAAGGTTCGAGCGACGAGGCGTAAAGCGCATCCGCCACCGGCCGCACCTGGAAATATACGGCATTCAAATGAAGCTGTGCGGCACAATCGAGCAGTGAGACCAGCTCCGCCTTCTGCTGGTTGGCGGGCAGGCCGGGCTTCGACGGCCAGTCAATGTTGGCCACGGTGGCGATCCAGGCACCGCGCAATTCACGCACGGGCGCCGGCACGGAAACTTTTTCTTCCGCTGCAAATAGAATTGCGGGCAGCAGCAAAATAATGGCGAGTATTGACCGGGTTCGGTTCATGTCGTCGGCCAATAAGACGCGCATCACGGCGTTTTGGCAACGGTTTTCTGCACTTTTGCCGTCAAATTGACAATGCGAAGGGGATTTGATTTACTATGCTGGTTGCAGCCTAAATCCGGCTTCCATCCTGGATCCGGTTGCGGGAGACCCAAAATCCTCGGGCAGTCGGGGACGGGGCGAACGAAGCCGGGCAACCGGTTTTCAGGCCACTTTCAAGGCCAAGCCCGACAGCTAATCTCGCCGGCAATTGGAAGGGCGATCCTCTGGAACCGCGGGTGCGGCCTCCACGTTCACCCGAAGAGAACGCAGTTGTAAATTATGAATGTGTTTCGTGCGGTGAAAGAAGTGGTCATTGGCCGGGCGCATAACATCTCGGACAAGAAGATTTTCCACAGCATGTCGCTCGTGGCGTTGCTGGCGTGGGTCGGCCTCGGCGCGGACGGGCTCTCCTCCTCCTGCTACGGCCCGGAAGAAGCCTTCAAAGCGCTGGGCAGCCATACGCACTTGAGCCTGTTCGTCGCGCTGGCCTCCATCGTCACCATCGTGGTCATCTGCGCGAGCTATTCACAGATCATCGAGTTGTTTCCAACGGGCGGCGGCGGCTATCTCGTCGCCAGCAAACTGCTCTCACCCACCGCCGGCGTGGTGTCCGGCGCGGCACTGCTGGGTGATTATGTGCTGACCATCGCGTTGAGCGTGGCCAGCGGCGCCGACGCCATCTTCAGCATGTTGCCGGAGCATTATTCCGGTTACAAAGTCTCCTTCTCTGCCGGCGCAGTGATTTTTCTCACGGTGCTGAACCTGCGTGGCGTGAAAGAATCGGTCATTCTTTGGGTGCCGGTGTTTTTCGTGTTCGTAGCCACCTACACCTTCGGAATCGTCTGGGCTTTTTCCGCGCACTTTGGCGACCTGCCGCAAATCGCCCACGGGGTGGCGACAGACATTCACGCCGGCGCCGCTGAGGTCGGCCTCATCGGCATGCTGGCCGTGATGCTGCGCGCCTACGGTCTCGGCGCGGGCACCTACACCGGCATCGAGGCGGTCAGCAACGCCGTTAACACCCTGCGCGAACCGCGCGTTCAAACCGGCAAACGCACCATGATTTACATGGCCGTGTCGCTGTCGTTCGTCGTCGGCGGGCTGCTGCTGGCGTATCTTCTCTACAATGTCGAACCGGTGGACAAAAAAACCTTGAACTGCATCCTGTTCGAAAAAATCAGCGCCGGCTGGCCGCCGGTCGTCTCCAAATCCTTCGTCATTGCTGCGATGGGTTCCTCGGCGGCGCTGCTGGTCATCGCCGCGCAGACCGGCTTTGTCGGCGGGCCGCGCGTGCTGGCCAACATGGCCGTGGACCGCTGGATGCCCACGCGCTTCGCCACGTTGAGCGACCGCCTCGTCACCCAGAACGGCGTGCTGATGATGGGCCTCGCTGCGCTCATCATCGTCCTGTCCACCTCCGCCGCGGTCAACGTCATGGTCGTCCTTTACAGCATCAACGTCTTCATCACCTTCAGCCTCTCGCAGCTCGGCATGGTGCGGCACTGGTGGCAGGTGCGCGCCGCCAATCCGGACTGGCGGAAGAAAATATCCATCAACGGCGTCGGCCTGCTGCTCACCAGCGGCATCCTCGCGCTGCTCTGCGTCGTGAAATTCGACGAGGGCGGCTGGGTCACGCTCGTCGTTACCGGCGCGCTCGTCAGCCTGTCGTTCTGGGTCAAGCGCCATTACCGCCACACGCAAAAAAAACTCCACCGCCTCAACGAACTTGTCGCCGCCGCGCTGGCCGACGATGCCATCGTTCAGGAAAAAACTCCGTCACCGTGCGACCTCAACGCCCGCACCGCCGTATTTCTGGTCAACGGCTTCAACGGCCTTGGCCTGCACACGCTGCTCGCCGTCGTGCGGATGTTCCCGAAGGTATATCAAAACTTCGTCTTCCTGCAGGTCGGCGTGCTGGACGCGGGCAATTTCAAGGGCGCCGACGAAGTGGATAATCTGCGCGAGCACTCGCAGAAGGAAGCCCGCCGGTTCGTTGCCTATATGAGTAAACGCGGCTTTTACGCCGAAGCGCACGTCGCGCTGGGCACGGATATCGTGGAGGAGGCGGCCAAGCTGTGCGATGTCATCGCGGAAAAATTTCCGCAGGCGCAATTTTTTGCCGGACAGCTCGTGTTCAAAGACGAAAGCCTTGTCACGCGCTGGCTGCACAACCACACCGTATTCGAACTCCAGCGCCGGCTTTATCACAGCGGTCGCGCCATGCTCATCCTGCCTATTCAAGTCTAGGTCGCTGGTCCCAAGCCGCCGAGCGGTTAATGAACGCACCCGGTTTAAGCAAAAAGCCCGGAGCGCGCGGCTCCGGGCTTAAGTTGTTTGTCTGATTCGATTCCGGCTGGCGGCTGGCGGCTGGCGGTGGCTGAGCCGCCCCGGTTTATTTAGAGCGTTTCAATAAAAACAGTAGCCGTATGCGAGGGGCTATGGCAGGCTTTTGGCATGCGAACGACTTCACTGGATCTGCGAGAACGAATTCTGGCTTCGTACGACAACCAAGAGGGCACGCGTGCCGAGATTGCCCAT
>CAIXBQ010000098.1 GCA_903917705.1 uncultured Verrucomicrobia subdivision 3 bacterium
GAGAGGTTGAGCAGCTGCGCGCCGGCTTGCGCGTCCTCAAAAAACATCTCGTAAAAGTCGCCGAGGCGGAACAGCAACAGGGCATCCTTCGGCAGTTCGCCCTTGATGCGGCGATACTGCGCCATCATGGGCGTGAGTTGGACTTCGGCGGACATGGCGGCGGGAAAGCTAAACGTGAACGCGGACAAAATCGAACAACTTTTGCGCAAGACTGGCGTTGACACCCCAGAACGGTTTTGTTGAACTCCGGCTGCATGAATTTCTTTCAACCAAAAAAGAAAAAGTTTTTTTTGTTTTCATGGGTGTCTGTTCTTATTTTGATTTTGGCGCCGTCGCTGCACGCGGCTGACCCCGTGCCGCCGGCTGCCGGGCCGCTGGTGGCGATCAACACCGGCGACAACGCCTGGCTGCTCGCCAGTTCCGCGCTGGTGCTGATGATGACCGCGCCGGGGCTGATCCTTTTTTACGGGGGCCTCGTGCGGACAAAGAATGTTTTGTCCACCATGATGCACAGCCTGATTTTGATGGCGCTGATTTCCGCACTGTGGATGGTCTTCGGCTACAGCCTGGCGTTTGCGCCCGGCAACGCGTTTTGCGGCAATCCCCTCACCCACCTGTTTTTGAAGGGCGTCGGGGCGGCGCCGGACGCCGCCTATGCGGGAACCATTCCGGCGCAGACGTTCATGCTGTTCCAGATGATGTTCGCCATCATCACGCCGGCGCTCATCAGCGGCGCGGTGGCGGAGCGGGTGAAATTCAGCGCGTATGTCGCCTTCATGCTGCTGTGGGTGACGCTGATATATTTTCCGCTGTGCCACATGGTCTGGGGAAAAGGCGGATTTTTCAACTGGGCGCTCGGGGGGAAAATCCCCGTGCTGGATTTTGCCGGGGGCACAGTGGTCCACATCAGTTCCGGGGTGTCCGCCCTGGTCTTCGCCTTGATGATCGGCAAACGGGACGGTTTTCCCCATGAACCGATGGTGCCGCACAACGTCGTGCTTTCGCTCGTCGGCACCGGCCTTTTGTGGGTCGGCTGGTTTGGCTTCAACGCCGGCAGCGCGTTGAGCGCCGGGCCGCTGGCGACCAGCGCGTTTGCCGCGACCCATTTTTCGGCGGCAGCGGCGGCGGTGAGTTGGGCGGCGATGGAATGGAAATTGAAGGGAAAACCCAGCGTGCTGGGCGCGGCGGCGGGCATGGTCGCAGGTTTGGCGACCATCACCCCCGCCTCCGGCTTTGTCACCATCCCGGCGGCGTTTGGCATCGGCCTCGTCGCGGGTGTCGTCTGCTACACGGCGGTGACCAAAATCAAGTCGGTCTGCGGCTATGACGATTCCCTGGACGTGTTTGGCGTGCATGGTGTTGGCAGCATCGCCGGCATGCTGATGCTCGGCTTCCTCGCCAGCGCGGATGTGAACCCGGCAATTGCCAGCACGTTCAAGGCGAACGGGGCGGTGGTGTCGCTGGCGGGTGGTCCACATCAGTTCATCAACCAGCTTATCGGCGTCGGCTTCACGGCGGTCTTCGCGGCGGTCGGGACGGTGCTGATCGTGAAACTGGTGAACGCCGTCATTGGCCTGCGCGTGGATCAGGAAGATGAAAGTGCGGGCCTCGACTTGTCACAACATGGCGAACGTGCCTACAATGAGTAAACACTATGAAAAAAATTGAAGCCATCATCAAGCCGTTCAAGCTCACGGAAGTGAAGGACGCGCTCAACGAACTCGGCATCCAGGGCATGACCGTGAGCGAGGTCAAGGGCTTTGGCCGCCAAAAAGGACACACGGAAATCTATCGCGGCAGTGAATACACCGTGGATTTCCTGCCGAAGATAAAAATCGAAACCGTTGTGGCCGACAATCTCAAGGATGTCGCCGTTCAGGCCATCGTCAAGGCCGCCAAGACCGGCAAGATCGGCGATGGCAAGGTTTTCATTTCCGCGGTTGAAGAGGCCATCCGCATTCGCACGGAAGAGCGCGGCGAAGGGGCCGTCTAGGATTCCACCGCGCCTTCGCGGTTGAGCCGCGCGATTTCCGCCGTGTAACCGGCCCGGAAATCGGGGAATTGGAATTTGTATTTCAAGACCGTCCGCAGTTTTGCATTGCTGACGCGTTTGTTGGTCACCGCGCGCCGGAGCCGGACAGATTGGTCCTCCGGAACTGCCGGCGGCAGGGGCCGGTGCAACTCCGCCGCCAGCCATTCAAAAAAAATCCGCTGGCGCACCGGCTCGCTATCCACCGCGTTGAATATTTCCCCGGGCGGCGCGACGCGCAGGGCGGCGATGATGGCGCCGACCACATCGTCGCGATGAATCATGTTCAGCCACCGCGCGCCGTCGCCTTCGATGCGCGCCGCGCCGCGCCGCAACTGCTTGAACCAGTGCCCGCGCCCCGGTCCGTAAATTCCCGCCACGCGCAATATGACCGCGGGAAAACCCTGGGGGGGCGAGCCGCTTTGTGGGGCGCCCGCGGCCGCCAGCAGCAGATTTTCCGTCGCCACCAGCACTTTCGCCGTGTCGGTCTCCGGCTCCGCCGCGCATTCTTCAGTGACGACCGAGCCATCGTTTTGGGCATAAACGCCGGTGCTGCTGGTGTAGAGAAATTTTTTCGGAGGTGACTTCGCGAGCCACGAAAGCAGGTTGCGGCTGCCGTCAAAATAGGTTTTCCGGTAATCCTCCGGGCTGCCGCCGCCGGACGCGGTGCAATTCACCACCCAGTCAAAATCACCGGGGAGCCGGGCGAGGGTTGCCGGCTGCGTGATGTCGGCGTGGAGCGGCTCGATGCCGGCGGCCGCCAGGGCGGCTTCGGCAAGCCGGCTGCGGCGCAGGCCGAAAACGGCGTGGCCCGACCGCGCCAATGCTGTTCCAAGCGGCAGGCCGACGTAACCACAGCCAACAATCAACACGCGCATGAAGACACAATAGGCGATTGCGGATTTATGCGCCGCTCAAATCATTCAACGGTGAGGGCGAACCAAATCAACGGCCTGGCCGTTGGTCCATCACCGCGGCAAAGCGCAAACCTCGGGTGCTGACGCAAAGGTGCTTGAATCCGAAGATCTCCATCACCGCACCGTAAATCAGGACGCCGGTGAGGATGACGTCGGCGCGCAGCCTAGGCAGGCCGGGGATGAGCTTGCGCTCGGCCAGCGGCATCCGCCATAGATTTTTCTGTTGAAACAAGACCTGTTCCAGGCTCAAAACAGTGCTGTCAATTTTTTCGCGGTCGAAGCGGTCCAGTTTTTTTTCGATGCGCGCCAGGATGCTGGTGGTGCCGCCGGTGCCGACCAGCCGGACCAGCCCGCATTTTTTTTCGTGCTGCAACGCCGGTTGCAGCAGGGGCACCACCTCCGACTGGAACAGGTTGGTCACCCAATCATGGCAGCGGATGAATTCCGCGCGGGTCGGCGGGTCGCTGACGGGGAATTGTTCCAGAAGCCGCACGGTGCCCAGCGGGAAGCTGTGCGCGAAGGACTTTTTCAACCCGTGGCCCGAAATGAATTCCGTGCTGCCGCCGCCGACATCGAGCAGGAGCAGCGGGTTTTTTGACAGTTCCGTGTCCGTCGCCACCCCGCGAAAGGCAAGGTCCGCCTCGCTGGCGCCGGAGATGATTTCGACTTTCAAGCCGGCGGCGCGCTCAATGGCGCTCGTCAGATCCCGGGGATTAACCGCATCCCGCGCCGCGCTGGTGGCGATGACGCGGATGGATCCCGAATGCTTTTCGCGCGCGATTTCGGTGAATTCCCAGACCGCTTCGGCCGTGCGGGCGATGGGTTCGGGTTGCAGGCGGTGCGTTTCATAGAACCCCTTGCCCAGCCGCGTCTGGCGGCTTTCCTCATGCACCGGGCGCACTTCGCCGCCCGCCACGTCGGCGATGAGCAGCTTGACCGAGTTGGTGCCGACATCAATGACAGCGCGGCGCACGGTTTCCATCCGTCGAGGATAAAAAATTTCGGCCCCGAAACCAAAAATTTAATTGTGACAATTCGCGGACATTGCGCCGGGCGCCGCGGGGTGTATTTTGCCGGCATGAACCTCTTTCTTTTGCGCCACGGGCAGGCGGCGGAAGGCGACGGCTTGGATTTAGCCGATGACGCAGGCCGCCCCCTGACGGCCAAAGGCAGACGTCAGTTGCGCGAAACCGCCGCCGCCTGGCGGGCGATGGAGCTGCGGTTTGACCTGGTCTTTTCCAGTTCGCTGCTCCGGGCATGGCAGACGGCGGAAGTTGTCGCGAAGGAAATGAGCTTGAACCGGCGTCCCGCCGAGGCGGCAGAGCTTCGGCCCGGCGGCGGCGCGCGCGAATTGATCGAAAGGGTCGCGGTCTTGAAACCACCCCCGGAAAATGTCCTGCTCATCGGCCACGAGCCGGATCTCAGCGAAATGGTTTCCCTGCTGGTCACCGGCCGCCGGGGGGCGGGCTTCGCGCTGAAAAAAGGGGGGCTGGCAAAATTGGAAATTGAAAAACTTCGTGCCGGGAAATGCGCCCGGCTCGCGTGGCTGCTCACCCCGCGGCAGATGAAATTGATGCGCTGAATGAGGCGGACCCCGCCGCCGCGAATTCATCAGGCAAACCCCGGTAGTTCGGGGGCTTCAAAGGGTCACCCGATCCGGAAGGAGATTTTTTTGATGACGCTGGGACCGAAACTATGCTGCAAGCGTTCGAGGATTTCCCGCCGGCGGTAGCGGACGATTTCGGCCAGCCACACACTGTTGTCCACGTTCACAAACAGGGTGCCCTTGTGCAGATTGGCCGGCTGCGCGTGGGCGGTGACGACCGGATCAATCAGCGAGTTCCAGACTTTGACGACCTCCGCTTCGGCCTGGCGTGCATCCAGCCGCAGATCTTTCAGAAGCGCGGGCAAAATGTCGCCAGCGCGCCGGGCGGGCGCGATGCGGGCGGCCTCCAGCGGCTGGTAGTCCAAGCCACGCCATTGGGCAAGCACTCGCGTACGGGCGCGGCCGGATGGTTTTTTGGGTGGCGGCATCGGCGAAAATTAACCACAGATGAACCCCGATGAACACAGTTAAATTTTAACCGGCCGGCCGCTGGCACCGCGGCAGTTTATTTTGCGCTTGCAGAATATTACTTTGTGTAGCAAAGTCAAAATAATGAATCCAAGCTGGGCCGAAGATAACCTGAAAACCATCCGCACCCTGATGGAACGCTCGGCGATCTACCGCCGGGCGCTGGCGCCAATCACGATTTGGGCCGGCACGATGGGGGTGGCGGCGGCGGCGATTGGGCTGCTGGTCCAGCTGGACACCCTGCGGCTGTTTTCATTGTTCTGGCTGGGCACCGCCGCGGTTGTCGTGGCCGGGGCATTTTTCATTGCCCGGCAGCAGGCGGTCCGGGACCGGGAGGCCTTCTGGTCCCCGCCAACCCGGCGGGTGGCGGCGGCGCTGTGGCCGTTGTTGCTGGCCGGCGCCTTGGTGGGCGCAATCCCGATCGTGGCCGTCGGCGGGGAGGCTCCGCCGGCCTTTGATTCCCTGACCGTCATCATCTGGATGTTGTTTTACGGCGGTGCGCTTCATGCCGCCGGATTTTTCATGCCGCGCGGAATCAAACTTTTCGGATTGTTTTTCATGGCCTGCGCCTGCGCGCTGTTATATGTTTTTTTTGCCGGCAGGATCTTGGAGCGCATGAACGCCCACTGGCTCATGGGCTTTTTCTTCGGCGCTTTGCACCTGGCTTACGGTTCGTATCTGTATCTGACCGAGAAGAAAAATCCCGCCGCGTGAACCCGGAACTCTTCCTTCAGCTCAATCGCGTGATCCACGAGAAAGGGCGGCTGGCCATCATGTCCGCCCTGGCCGCCGCCCCCGAACTTTCCTTCACCGAACTGCGCGACCTGCTCGCCATGACGGATGGCAATCTTACCACGCACATCCGCACGTTGCAGCAGGAAGGATTTGTCTCCGTGGCCAAATCCTACCAGCACAACCGCCCGCTCACCTCCTGCGCCCTCACCGCGGCGGGCCGCCGGGCGTTCGCCGAATACATCGGCCTGCTGGAACAAATCGTCCGGCAATCAAAAAAATAAATAAAATTGAACAAACCGGCCCCCGGCACAGTCTTCTACTTTGTGACACAAAGTATATTTCCTGGCCAAACCAATGAAAATCATCCGCGCTGAGCATCTGGGCATGTGTTTCGGGGTTAAGGACGCCATTGCGCTGGCGCTGGCAACGGCGCGGCACGGGCCTTTGACCATCCTGGGCGACCTCGTCCACAACGAAACCGTGCTGGCGGAACTGCGCGCGCAGGATATCCGCATCGCCCAGCAACCCGGCCAGGCGGACACCAGGACGGTGATGATCTCGGCGCATGGCGCCTCCGGACGCCGGCTGGCCGAGCTCCGCCAGCGCCGGTTAAACGTGCTGGAAGCGACTTGTCCGCTGGTTCATGCGGCCCATCGCGCCCTGGCCAAGCTGGTGAGCGACGGTTTTTACCCCGTCATCATCGGCCGGCGCGACCATGTGGAAGTGCGCGGCCTGACCGAGGACTTTAATGAATTTGCCGTGGTTTTGTGCGAAGCCGACCTGGTGAACCTGCGCGAACGCCCGCGCTTGGGCGTCATGGCGCAGACCACGCAGCCGATTGAAAAAGTGCGGCACTTGGTGCGGCTGCTGCGCGAACGGTTTGCAAATTCAGAAATCCGCTTCATTGACACCGTCTGTCAGCCGACGAAGCAGCGGCAGCACGCCGCGGTTGAACTTGCGAAGCAATGCGACGTGGTGGTAGTCATCGGCGGTGTGCATAGCAACAATACGCAGGAACTGGTCAGCACGTGCTTGCAATTCTGTCCCCGTGTCCACCTCATCCAAACCGCGGACGACTTGCGCGCGGAATGGTTTGGCGAAAAAGACACGGCCGGCATCACGGCGGGGACATCCACGCCGGAGTCCGTGATCGCCGGCGCCGAATCCTGGCTGGTCGCCCTGGCAAATAAACTCAACCACGCTTTCGCATGAGTCTGGTGTGGATTTCTCTGGTCCTGATCCTCCTCGCCCTGGCGCTGCCGCCGGCCCTGGCCAAAAAATCGTGGGGATGGTTTGTCCTCGCGACGGGGCTGTCGTTCGTGGGCGTGGTGCTGCCGCTGTTCGTTTTTTTATTCAGTTCGTTCCTGGTGCCGGAATGGAAGGGCGCCTGCGCGCACGGCGCGCTGGACTGTTTCATCGTGGGTAAACTGGCGCTGACGCCCTTCGTGGTGGCCGCCGCCGCCGCCTGGTATCGGGTGGAGGTTCTCCGCGTTGATCCAATCCCCCGTCGCTGGGTGGTCGTGGGGCTTTTCCTCGGTGCCGTCATTGCCACGGTCTGTTGCGCGTTCGGGCTGGTGAGCTGCGGGTTTCAACTTTGGCTGTGGGTGCCGGGCGGCGTGGCGGTCTGGTATTCCCTCCGTGCCGGGCAACTCATCAGGGCCGCTGGTTACGGGTTGTGGACTTACCTGGGTGCGTTGTTGGCCACCCTGCCATTCTGGTGGTTAAGCTGGTGTTGGTCGTGCAGCGTGTATGCGTCGCTGCCGGACCGGGCGCCGTCGGGCTGTTTCGTCGTCACGGCCGCCGGTCGCGGCCATGCAAAATTGGTCGGACCCTTCGTCGTAATCACCCACCACGGCCGCCGGCGGTCGGCCAATCTGCAGCTCCTCACGTTCTGGCGGTTTGAAAATCGCTGGCGGAACCAATCTCCCTCCAGTCACGCGGCCTTTCGCGCGGTTTACAACCGGGTCGGACCGGCCGTGGCGGCACGAATCACCTCACCCTGGCTGGCGGATCTTGCCTACCTCGCCATCAAGCCCGTGGAGTTCGCGGCGCGCGCCGCCACCTCAAGCAACCTTGAAACCCTCGCAAATGAAAACTGAAAATATCGACAATGGCTGGAATCGCTGGTGGTTCGTCATTCTTTATGCCGCTGCCATGGCGTGGGTGGAGTCCGCCGTGGTGTTTTACCTGCGCTCGATGATTGACCGCCTTGAGCCATATCAACCCGATCCATTTCCCGTCATCGGCGGGTTTGCGCCGGTGGAACTGCCGCGGGAATTCGCCACGCTGGTCATGCTGTTCGCCGTCGGCGCGCTGGCGGGGCGGACGTGGCGGTCGCGTCTCGGCTACGCCGCCGTCGCGTTCGGCGTGTGGGACATCTTTTATTACGTCTTCCTGAAAATCATCTGCGGCTGGCCGCACTCCCTGCTCGACTGGGATGTCCTGTTTTTGCTCCCGCTGCCGTGGTGGGGGCCGGTGCTGGCGCCGGTGCTGATCTCGCTGCTGCTGATTTTGTGGGGCACGCTGGCCAGTCAGTTTGAACAGATCCACCCACCCGCGCTGTCAAACTGGCGCATGTGGGTCCTGAATTTTGCCGGCGTCGCGCTCGCGCTTTACGTTTTTATGGCGGACACCATTGCCGTCGCCCCGCGCGGGTTCGATGCGATCCGCACCACGCTGCCGGATAAATTCAACTGGCCGCTGTTCGGCGTTGCGCTGGTGCTGATGGCTGCGCCGGTCTTGAAGCCTGGCCGGCAATGGTTGAGGCGGAACGAAGCGGAACGTGAAACCGACCGGACCACCGGAAAGCTTGATGCCAGCGCACCCTGACAACGCCAAGCCGCACCCGGGCGAAATCGCCGCGCTGCTGCGCGGAAATTTGGAAACGATTTCCGCCTGGAGCGCCAGCCCGGACGCGCGCCGATTGAGGTTGCACGCGGCCGTTATCATCTTGGGCGCGGGCTGTTACGGCGCGGCCATGGGCTGGTGGCGCGACCCGCAGCAGGCGGTTTATGTCGCCATCAAATTTCCGCTCATCATCCTGCTGACGACTGCCGGCAACGCGCTCATCAACGGCATGCTGGCGCCGCTGCTGGGGCTGAACCTCCCGTTCCGCCAGTCGTTCGCCACGATCGTGATGAGTTTCACCGTTACCTCGGCGATTCTCGGCGCGTTCAGCCCGCTGATCGCGTTCATGGTGTGGAATGCGCCGCCGCTGTCGGCGCAGACGCCCGCGCTGCCGGCTTACAACCTGATCAAACTGGCGCACGTCGCCGTCATCATCTTCGCCGGCACGATGGGCAACACGCGGCTGTACCAGCTGCTCGTCCAGCTGGGTGGCCGCCGGGAGGTCGCCTTTCGCGTGCTGTGCGCCTGGCTGGCGGGTAATCTTTTCCTCGGCAGCCAGCTTTCGTGGATCCTCCGCCCGTTCATCGGCTCGCCGGCCCTGCCGGTGGAATTTTTCCGGGCCGGCGCGCTGCACGGGAATTTTTATGAGAACGTGTCCCGTACCGTGATGCAAATATTCCTGAACGATTAAACCAAACACCATTGACCTATGAATGAACAAAATCCGGTTCCATCACAGAATCCAGCGCCCCTCCCGCCGCCGCCGCTGTCGGGCCCTCGCCCGCTGGGTGACGACCCTGCCGAGCGCCTGGCCATTCCCCACGCCTTCGCCGCCATCGAGGCCCTGTTGCGCCAGCCGCGGCGGCTGCTGTTCCAGCTCCGCCAGCCGGGCGCGGGCAGACTGATCTTCGGGATGCTGGTTACCGCGCTGTTTGCCAGCCTGATCTACGGCGTGGTGGCCGGCACGTTCTCCGGCGGCACCCAGCTTTGGGCCGCGCCGGTGAAAATCGCGTCGGGCCTGATGGTTTCCGCCGCCATCTGCCTGCCGAGCCTCTATATATTCACCTGCCTGAGCGGTTCCCAGGCGCGGCTCATCGAAGTGGGCGGGCTGCTGGCCGGGCTGCTGATGTTGATGACGATTTTGCTCATCGGCTTCGCCCCGGTGGCGTGGATATTTTCGCAGTCCACGGAATCACTCGTCTGGATGGGCTCGCTGCATCTGACGTTCTGGCTCGTGGCGACGCTGTTCGCGGTGCGGTTTATGAAAGCCGGTTTTTCCCACGCCGAGGCCAGGTCTCACGCGGGTCTCAACGTCTGGATCGTCATTTTTCTGCTCGTGGCGCTCCAGATGACCACCGCCTTGCGCCCCATCCTGGGCCGGGCGGACACCTTTTTCCCGGCGGAGAAAAAGTTTTTCATCGGCCATTGGCTGGATTGCTTGAAGGCCCCGGCAAGTGAGGCCGGCATGCCTTCCCGCGACGGATCCCAAAATTAAAGCCATGCACCGCACCCGGCTTCTCCGCCGCCGCATCAACCGGCTGACTTGGCTGTTCATCGTCGGGCTGGTTTTGAGCGGGGCCACGGCGATACCGCTGCCGGGCGAGTTGAACCTGCTGGTGAACCAGATGGGTGATCAGGGCGGGTCTTCCGAAGTGGCGACCTGGCTGGGGCGTGTCCGCGAGGCGCTGGCGCAGACGCAGGCGGTGCATCCGTTCCTGTTCTACGGCACGGACTGGCTGGCGTTCGGGCATTTTGTCATCGCGCTGGTTTTTGTCGGCGCCCTGCGCGACCCCGTCCGCAACCGCTGGCTGTTTGACTTCGGCCTCATCGCCTGTGCGCTGGTGATTCCCTACGCGCTGGTGTTCGGCGGGCTGCGCGGGATTCCCTTCTGGTGGCGGCTGATCGACTGCTCCTTCGGCGTGTTCGGCTTCCTGCCGCTCTGGTTGTGCCGCAAGTGGGCGAAAGAGTTGGAGTCCACCGGCCGGTAGCGCGGAAGTCCACCGGTCGGTCGGGTCGCGTGAGGAAAGAGCCGGTGACCGGTCAAAGTATATATATGACCCCTGGGCGCGAAGCGCGGCGGGGGGGCGGCGTGATGGAACGCGGCCCGTCATATCATAATTATATATGGACGAAGAACCGAAAAGCCTCTGGAAAAAATCGTGGACGGGCTGGCGCGCTCTTTTGCAGGGGTGGCTAATCCTGCTGGTCGCCTTGATAATCATTCTTCTGATCTGGTTGTGGGTTGAGGGAAAACCATTGGCCGGGTCGGGTGAAGAATTGCAGCTCTTTGGAGTTGTTTGCATGGCCGTGACAATAATTTTTCTACTCGCGACTTGCATCCGCTGGCTCTACTGCTGGCGCAACTTTAAAAAATTCCTGTTCGGCCTCGCGTGTTTTGTCACGCTGATTACGCTGATTTACGCGGAGGAAGACTGGCGTGGTTGGCACGCCTGGAACGGCTTCAAACACGAATGGGAGGCCAAGGGCGAACATTTTGATTTTGCCAGCGTCATACCGCGGCCGGTGCCGGATGACCAGAATTTTGCACTGACGCCAGTGGTGGCCAGTTGCTATGAAACGTATTTCGACAAAAACGGGCATGAAGTTTTGCCTCGAAACACGAACATTGTTGATCGGTTGCACCTGCTTTGTTGGGCCGACACCAGCTATGAAAATCAGCGGGAGAAAGTGCCTGACTTCGCCGGCTGGCAGGCCGCAAAAAATATGGATTTGAAAGCGTGGCAAGCCTACTTTCGCTCGCCGCCACCGACGAATTCCGCACTCACCAACTCATTTCCCACCGCCGCCCAGCCGCAAACGCCGGCGGCGGATGTTTTGCTCGCCTTGAGCAAATATGATTCCGTAATCGAAGAAATTCGTCAGTCCAGCCGGCTGCCCTATTCGCGTTTTCCGTTGACTTATAACTCCGAAGACAAAGCTTCCATCTTGCTGCCGCATCTGGGCGCGCTTAAAACGAGTGCGCAGGCAATCCGGCTGCGATCCGTGGCGGAGCTGCAAAACCACCAGACGCAACTCGCCGTTGAGGATGTCAGACTGGGGCTGTATCTGGCCAACGCCATTCGCACCGAGCCCATAATGATTTCGCAATTAGTTCGCCTTTCCATGTTCGAAATCTCACTGCAGTCGGTTTGGGAAGGGCTGGCCGAACACCGGTGGTCGGAGTCGCAGCTCATTGCCCTGGATGCGGAACTGGCGAAGCTGAATTTTCTGGCGGATGGTCAACAAGCGCTGAAATCCGAAATTTCGTTTGCTGTCGAGGAAGCCGGTTTTATGAGGCGTCACCGGGATTATGCCACCCGATTTTCCCAATGGGGCATTAGCTTTTCGGATAGTTTCAAATTTAGATTTGCCATCTGTCGCATTATTCCAGGCGGATGGTTTTACCAGAGTGCTTTGAAGATTAGCCGAAAGCGGTTGGAATATTTGCCGGCGGTAAATCTCGAGACCAAGGCGATTTCCCCCATCCTCGTTCAAAAAGCCGATGCCGCTGCGAGCCAGGGCACCAGTTTTTTTGACCCGCTAGACATGTTGAAGGAAATGTTCAACGCCGGGGATTTTTTCATGGGAAACTTCCTTAAAAAAATCGCCGCCGGCCAAACGTCCGTGGACTTGGCGCGCACGGCCATTGCGCTGGAGCGGTACCGGCTGGCGCACGGGGAATACCCCGAAGCGCTGGACGGGCTCGCGCCGCAGTTCATCACCCAGGTGCCGCACGATGTCATTGGTGGACAGCCGTTGAAATATCGGCGCACTGCGGATGGACAATTCGTGCTCTATTCCGTCGGCTGGAATGAAACGGACGACGGCGGCCGGGTGGTCGACCAGAAAAGTCGCGAACCCCGGGATGAAAGCAGCAGCAAGGTGGATATTTCCCAAGGCGACTGGGTCTGGCGCTACCCGGCCAGGTGATATTGGAATGTCGACATCCGGTTGAACGCGGCCGGAAAACCGGGAAGCGGCCCGAAAATGCCAATCACCCGGCGTCAATTCAGCCGGTTTCACGTCACCGCGCCGTCGACGATTTGAATTAACGGTGTTCTTCGCCGTGCTTCTGTGGTTTAATTAGCCTGTGAACATCACGAATTTGAACCCGGACACGGATATCGGCGCGAGCGCGTGGCTGGTGGAGCTGGACGAACACCGCATATTGCTCGACGCGGGCATGCACCCCAAGCGCGAGGGCCGCGCCGCCATGCCCACCCTCAACAAGGCGGGGACGCATGACGTGGACGCAATTGCTTTGTCGCATTGTCACCACGACCACGTCGGCGCGTTGCCGCTGGCGTGCCGGCAGTTTCCCAAAGCCCACGTGCTGATGACGGAGCTGAGCTACCTGCTCGTGGAGCGCGTGCTGCACAATTCGGTGAATGTGATGAAGCGCCAGCGCGACGAGCTGGGCATCAAGGAATACCCGCTCTACACGCACGACGAGCTGGATGAGCTGGCGCCGATTTTTCAGGGCTTCAAATACAACCGCGAGGTGGAATGGCAGGCGTACCACAAGGCCCGCGCGGGCCAGCCGTCGCCGACGCTGGAATTTTTCGACGCCGGCCACACGCTCGGCTCGGCGGGCATTTTGCTCCGCGGAAAAAAGGAGACGATGTTTTACACGGGCGACGTGTGTTTTCACGACCAGACGATTTTGAAAAGCGCGCGGTTCGAGGACGTGAAGGCGGATGTGCTGATCATGGAGACGACCCGGGGCAACCGCGAGGTGCCGAAGGGTTTCACGCGCGAACAGGAAATCGAGCGGCTGGTGGCGGCCATCCACGAAGGCCAGAAGCAGAAGGGCTGCGTGATGATCCCGGCGTTCGCGCTGGGGCGGACCCAGGAAATCCTGGCGCTGCTGGCGCTGCTGATGCGCGAGGGGAAATTGAAAAAGCAGCCGGTCTACATCGGCGGGCTGGGCCGCGTGTTCACGGAGATATACGACATCGAGTCGCACCGGATGCACCGGCAGCACACGAACTTGAACCTGAACGAGGCGCTGCAGCTCATCGTGCTGGAGAAGGGCGCGGCGGACTCGATGAAATTGAGCGGTGGGAAAATTTTCGTGATCACCGCCGGCATGATGAGCGAGAACACGGCGGCGCATGATCTGGCCAAGCGGATGATCGGCGACGAGAGGCAGAGCATCTTTTTTGTGGGCTACGCGGATCCGGATTCGCCGGCGGGCCGGTTGAAGGCCGCGAAGCCGGGCGAGACCTTTGTGTTCAGCCCGGGCGCGGGGCAGGTGACGAAGAACTGCGACGTGCAGGATTTTGATCTGACGGCGCATGCGAACCGGGAGGATTTGCTGGAGTTCGTGGGGCAGGTGGCGCCGCGCGCGATCCTGCTGGGCCACGGCGACGACCGCGCCCGGCAGTGGTTCGAGGAGCAAATCCGCCTGCGCTGGCCCAAGATCAAGGTGTTCCAGCCCCAGCCGGCGAAGACGGTCTCCGTCTGAGTCGCCACCGGCGCAGCGCATTTTTAAAAGCAAAACCGCCGGGGAAACCTGTTCCCCCGGCGGTTTGCGGCTTTCAGGATATCAGTGTCCGCTGACGACGTTGGCGAGGTTGAAAATGGGCAGGAACATGCAGATGACCATGCCGCCGATGACGACGCCGAGGAAGACGATGAGCATCGGCTCGATGAGCGACATGAGGCCGGACAGCGTGGTCTCGATTTCCTCGTCCAGGAAGTTGGCGACGCGTTCCAGCATGGTGTCGATGTTGCCGGTCTGCTCGCCGGCGCTCAGCATGCGGGTGATCATGCCGGGAAACACCGGGTGCTTGGCCAGCGCCACGGAGATGCCTTCGCCCCGCTCGATGTCGGTGGCGGCGGCTTTGATGGCCCGTTCCATGACCACGTTGCCGACCGTCTGCGAAACGATGTTCAACACCTCGAGGATCGGCACGCCGCTGCGGACGAGCGAGGAAAGGGTGCGGGTGAAGCGGGCGAGGCAGATTTTATGCGCGATCTGGCCGAAGACGGGCAGCCGGATGCGCTGGGTGTCCCAAAACGCGCGGCCCTTGGGGGTTTTTATGAAAGTCAGCCAGCCCCAGACCCCCGCGCCGGCGAGGACGATGAGATAGACGAGGTAATGTTTGACGATGTTGCTCAAGCCGATCAGGAAAAGCGTCGGCCCGGGCAGGGCCTGGCCAAAGCCATCGTAGATTTCCTTGAACGTCGGGATCACGCGGACCAGCAGGAAGATGGTGATGACAATCGCCACCAGCGTCACGACGGTCGGGTACATCAGCGCGGTCTTCACCTTTTTCTGGAGGCGGGCCATGTTTTCCAGATAGGTGGCCAGCCGCGACAGGATTTCCGCCAGCAAGCCGCCCTTTTCACCCGCGCCGACCATGGCGACGTAAAGCCGGTTGAACGCCTTGGGATGCCGCGCCAGCGCCTCGGAAAAGCTTTCGCCGGCCTCGACGCGCGAGCAGATGTCGCGGATGGTGTCGCGCATGATCTTGTTGGGCGTCTGGTCGGCCAGCGCCTGGAGCGACTGGACGATCGCGATGCCGGCGTCAATCATCGTGGAGAGCTGGCGGGTGAACATGACGAGGTCCGCGAGGGCCACCCGGCCGCCCTTCGTCTGGCCGCGCTTGGCGAGCTTCTCCTTGATTTCGACCACCAGCAGGTTGCGGTTGAGCAGCGCCGCGATGGCGGCCTGTTCCGACATGGCCTCGACGGTGTTGCGGATTTCACGGCCGGAGGCCGTTTCCCGGGCGGTGTAAGCAAATATTGGCATACCTGTTGCGTTCGTGAATAGTTCAATGCGGCTGAAATGCAAGTGCAATTCGCGCCGCGCCGGTCCGGAACTAGCACAATCTGTTCCAGCGGTGGCGGGCGGGTGGCGGAATCGGGCATATGGGGGAATTTGGCCCGGCCGGGCGGCGGTCCGCCTTTTGGACGTCCCAGAATGGGCGGACGGGGGCAATTTTTTGAGGCACGGGTCCAAGCGATTTGCCGCGAAAGACTTGGGCGTCAAAATTTGCCAAAAAAAAAGGTTGTCATTTCCGCCGCTTTTCCCTATTTTGGACATCAATCGCACCGCAAGGTGCTGGGGCAAACTGTTTTTGCTCCGCTAATCGCAGTAAAAAAACAACAAACAAACAACATCGGAGGAACAGATGAAGTTTAATAAATGGACATTAGGTCTCGCAGCGCTCGGGGCGGTTAGCCTTGCCTCGGCAGCCCGCGCAGACGAAACCAAACTGAGCCCGCTCAATACGGCGGTCTCTAACACCACCATCAGCGGCTACGTTGATGTCGCCGCGCAATGGAATGCCGGTGATCAAAGCTATTGGAGCAACCTGCCGCTTTACGCCCCCAGTGGCCACAGTGGTTCGGTTCGTGATGGGTTCAGCCTCAACGCGGTGGACGTCACGCTCGACAAATCCCTCGACGAAAGCCCGTGGGCTTCCGGCTACCACATTGATCTCAATGCGGGCAGCGGTGCCATCAACAGCGACAGCAGCTTCGGCATCCGTCAGGCTTATGTCACCATGCGCACCCCGGTGGGCAATGGCATTGACTGGAAGATGGGCGTCATGGACGGCGTGACCGGCTATGAATCCAACACTGGATATTTGAACCCCAACTACACCCGTTCTTACGGCTACGCCCTGAATCCGGCCACGCTCGTCGGTCTCCTCGGCAGCTACAAGGTCTGCAACGAAGTCACCGTGCAGGCGGGTATTGCTAATCGCGGCATGAGCCTGTCCAATTATGGACAGTCCAGCTACCACATTGAATCCAAGGACTTCTTTGCCACCGTGGCATTGACCGCTCCGGACAGCTGGGGCTGGGCCAAAGGTTCTGCGCTGAATGTTGGCACGATTCAAGGTTTTGACAACCGTGCGGTCAACAACTACAGCATCAACGCCTCCCTCGCGACCCCGATCACGGGTTTGAAGGTTGGTCTGTCCTATGACATCATTCAGTCGTTGCGCTACTCGGCCGACGGCAATGTCTATGGCGTGTATGCCAGCTATCAGGCGACCGACAAACTGGCGTTCCATGTCCGTGGCGAATATGTTGACGCCACCGACCTCGACTTTTTCTCCGGCAATGGCAAAGGTGAAGAAGTCACGGCTACCATCGAGTATAACCTCTGGGCCAACGTCGTGAGCCGCGCGGAAGTCCGCTGGGATCACACCGAAATCGGCACCCAGTATAGCCGGAATGACACCGAGAGCGCGTATCTCGCGGCGGTCAACCTCATTTACAAATTCTAATTTAATTTAGAATCCTTTGACCCCTGCCGGGAAACCGGCAGGGGTTTTTCGTTTTTTAATTCCCGTCGAGAATCCCAAGGGGATTCCGTCCCCAAGCCCAGGGTTGCGCGCACGCGCAACCCTGGGTCAACGTCCGCACAAAATCCCCAACCGCAACGCGGTTGCGGCCATTTCCGTCGGTCCATCGTGCGCCACATTCGCCACCATCGCGTTGCGGTTGAAAATGTTTGTCACATTAACCTAGAAACCGCAGTTGGACTTCAACCGGTCGGGGTTGGGGCGGTTTGCGCGAGCCATTCCAAGGGGTCATCGGTGGTTTGACGGGAGAGCAGGCGAAGAAAACTGCC
>CAIXBQ010000099.1 GCA_903917705.1 uncultured Verrucomicrobia subdivision 3 bacterium
CACAACGAAAATCCCAAGCCGTTTGTCTGGACAAAAAACGCCGGTCAAATCCTCGAGAGCCTCCGGCGCTACGCGGCAGAAACCATGCGAATTCAGGCCGATTAATTATGCAAGAATTCACTGACTCAGGAGACTAGCTGGCGGGAGCCGGCGACAGGCTTCGACTGCGGGAACCGGAGTTTTCGGGGATTTTATGAACGTCGCGGGCTGGTTTGGGGCCGTTTTCTGTGTAAAGCTTTGAATTCCATTGGGTTTCACTACTTGCGGACGACGTTTCCCACATTGGAAACGAAGTTTCCATTCAAGGAGAAGATGTTTCCATTTAATCGGGCGTCGTCCGATTAAGGTCGGGCGTCGCGGGATTAAATGGAAACGTCGTCCGATTGAAAGGAAGCGACACAGGAAGTCAATCGGACGTAGCGGGATTAACGTCCCGCGTCGTGGGATTGAATGGAAACTTCGCTGGAAGTTAATCGAACGCTGTGGGATTAAATGGAAACGTTACCGGAAGTTAATCGGAATGTGCATCCATTCAATCGGACAACGCGGGACATCAAGGAAACTTCGTCCGCAAGTCTGAGAATTTGACGGACAGTAATGGAAATCGCGCCCGTATGTTAGGCCAAACCCGCTGGACGACTGCGCCTTGGGTTTCCGTGACCGGTAAAATCAGGTCTTCAATCCTTGGTCCAGCCGGTCAGGACGTTGTCGGGGGTGAAGGTTAGACGCATCTTCCGTTCGTAGTATCGGGGCCCGGTACTCTGGACGACTCCCACGCCGCCGGGGTAGCGGTAAAAGCCGCCGCCCACGATGGCGGTGCCGCCATTGTTGTAGCGAGTGATCCATTCGGCCACGAGCCGGCCGTCACTCAGCCGGAACTGCTTGTCGGGCGGGCCGTAGTCCACCACGGCCTGATCCAAAGTGTAATGACCCACGCGTCCGGCCCAGTCGACGCGGTGCGTGGCACAGCCGGCGAACAGCAGGGCCGCCACGGCCAACAGAAGCGCATTCAGGGCAAGGTTCAGTTTCATGTTGAAAATTTAATCCCCGGCGGCCAAAGCGCAAATGGGAAATCATTGCCCGCCGGTGGTGAAGCCGGCGGTGATGGGGCGATGGTCGGAGCCGATGCCCCCAGTCTGGCACGGTGCCGATCCAGGTGTTGGTCTTCTGCCAGTCGCGCGCGAGGGCGGGGCTCAGCAGGATGTAATCGATGCGGGAATACGAATCCTCGACCCCATAATAATGCGTCCAGGTGACGTTGCGCGGCTCGTAGCGCGGGTTGGGATTGGGGGCAGTGTCGCCGTTGCGCTCGGCGGGGCGGGTGTCGATGAGCTTGAATTTGCCGGTGCCGATGACGGCCTTGGTGGAGGGCGAATTTTTTACGTCGTTGAAATCTCCGAGGACGACGATTTTGGCATTGGGATTGGCCTTGAGATGATCGTCCACGATGCCGCGCAGGAGGGTCGCCTCTTGCAACCGGAGTTGCGCCTCGTCGGCATCCGGCACGGGTCGGCGCGATTTCAAGTGCGTGGCGAGGAGGGTGAAGGTGTAATTCTGGTCCGTCTGGATTTCCACTTCCACAAAGCCGCGGCTGACGCGGAAACGGCGGCCGTCGAGGAGGAAGCTCTCGTTGGTGTGCGGATGGCGGGCGACGATGGGGAATTTGCTCAGGACGGCCACATGGATGCTCGGGTCGAACCCCTGGACATGCTCCCAGTAGGGGAAGTCGCATCCGTCGGTCTTGAGCGCGGCGCGCAACTCGAGCAGGGCGTTGGTGGTGCCCATCTCTTCGAGCGCGAGGACGTCGGGGTTCAGCGCGAGGATGTTCTCGCGGATCTTGGTCTTGGCGTTGTCCGCCTTGACGAAGTTGCGGGTGTCAGTGGGCTGGTCGATATAATTTTCGACGTTGTAGGTGGCGATGCGGAAGCTCCCGGCGAATGCGTTCAGGCTCGCGAGAGCCAGGGCGACCAGGATGAAGCGACGGATCATGGGGCCAGCTTAAACTCAAATTTGAAAGTTGAAAACACGAATTGCGCGTTCGGAGGCGAACGCAAAACCAGGCGGAACCGCTGTGGGTGGAGCTAAGGGGTTGCGGCCACCGTCGCGTGTCCGGGAGGTTCTTTCATTGATTTTGTGGTCGTTCCATCGGGTTTTCCTGTGGAATCCGCCCGGGGAATGCGGAAGGCGGATTGGCCCGTTTGCCGGATTATAATTATTTTTGAACAGATTTCCGCCCGCCCGGTCTCATATCTGATTGGATTGAGGTATGGGTTAAAGAGCCTGACTTTTATTGGGTTTGAGTTAGGCTCTTTTTTTTGCCTATTCACCCAAAACTGCTACCATCCCCCCATGTCTCGAAACGTAAAAGTCCGGTCGGCGACGGCAAAATTGGACGACAAACAAAGCGAACGCGACCATCGTGAACTGCGGATCGACAAAGTGGGCGTGCGCGGGCTGCGCTTCCCCATCCAGGTGCGCGACCGGGCCCATAGCGTCCAGAACACCGTGGCGACGCTGGGGATGTTCGTGGACCTGCCCAAGGAATTCAAGGGAACGCACATGAGCCGCTTCGTGGAGGTGCTGAATGCGCATGGTTCGGTCATGCACGTCGAAAACATCGTGGAGATTTTACAGGAACTGCAGAAGCGGCTCCATTCCGCGACCTCGCACATCGAGGTGGAGTTCCCGTATTTCATGAGCAAGAAGTCGCCGGCCTCGCGGCAGGAGAGCCTGATGGATTATGTTGCGCGGTTTGACGCGGCGGCGTGCGGCGAGGAGACGGATTTTGTGCTGACGGTGAAGGTGAACGTAACGACCCTGTGCCCGTGCTCCAAGGCGATCGCGAAATACGGCGCGCACAACCAGCGCGGCGAAGTGACGGTGGCGCTGCGGTTCAAGAAAATCGTCTGGATCGAGGAGGTCATCGAGATGATCGAGGCGTCGGCCAGTTCGGAGCTTTACGCGCTGCTCAAGCGGCAGGACGAAAAAGCTGTGACGGAACGCGCGTATGAAAACCCGGTGTTCGTCGAGGACCTGGTGCGCAACGTGGCCCTGCGGCTCAATGCCCATCCGCTCGTGACGTGGTATAAAGTCGAGGCGGAAAACTACGAAAGCATCCATAATCACAACGCCTACGCGTGCATTGAGCGGCGGCCGGAGATCCGGATTCAGATGGCCAAACGGCCGTTCGGGCCGGCGGGAACCGCTGCCGCCCAAGAATCCTGAAAATTTTAGTGGATTATTTGCCGCGCTTTGCTACATTCCCGCCCCTTTGAAGCATTAGGCCAGCCCGGTTTGGGCCGTAAAATTTTTTGACATCATATTGTGACAGCGAAGAAAAAAGCAACGAAGAAGACCGCGTCGCGCGGCAAGTCCTCATCCGTCGCCACGTCGGCGGCGATTCTCGGCCGTCCCATCGCCAAGGCGAGCGCCGGTCCGGACTTGAAAAAGGTCAAGCCCGAGTGGCAGAAATTCTGCCTGCATCTGCTGGAACTGCGCGAGCAGCTGGTCCGCCAGATGAACGGCCTGGCCCAGGAATCGGCGCAGGAAATGGCCGGCTACAGCCTGCACATGGCGGATTCCGGAACGGACAATTTTGACCGCGATTTTGCCTTGAGCCTCCTGTCGTCCGATCAGGACGCGGTGTTTGAGATCGAGGAGGCGCTCAAGCGTATCGAGCGCAAGACCTACGGCGTCTGTGAATTGACCGGCAAGGCGATTCCCAAGGCGCGGCTGGAGGCCATTCCGTGGACCCGCTTCACGGTCGAGGCGCAGGCGCAGCTCGAACGCGACGGGGCCCTGAAGTCCCGCCGCCTAGGCGCGCTGGGAACGATTGATTCTGTCGGCACCCTCACGGAGGGCGAAGCCGAAGAGGGCGAAGAGGGCGACGAAGTCAAACCCAAGGAAAAGGAATAATTTATGCCGCGAGAAGTCATCACCATCGAATGCACCGAGGCGCGTAAAATCGGCAAGTCGCCGTCGCGCTACACCACCACCCGCAACAAAAAGCTGCAGACGGACAAGCTGGAGGTAAAAAAATACAATCCCGCCCTCCGCCGCCACACGTTGCACAAGGAGATTAAGTAATTTATGCCCCGCAAGACCAACACCGACAAGAAATCCGACAAGCGCGGCACCCGCGAAGCCCGCACACCGCGCCCGAAGCCGAAGATCGACTTCACGCTCGACGCGCTCGACTACAAGAACGTAACCCTGCTCCGCACGTTTGTGACCGACCAGGGCCGCATCCTGCCGCGCAAGTACACCGGCCTGCCGGCGCATTACCAGCGCCGCATGACGACCGCGATCAAGCGCGCGCGCCAGATGCTGTTGATGAAGTAGTTTTCCGCCGCCCCGCCAGTTTCTGGCCGGGCGGTTTTTTTATGCCAGCCAGTTGCAAACGGTTTGCAACTGGGTGATGCTATTGCCGGCTTTGTTATGGATTATCTGGTTCTTCTCTCGAGCATCGCGCTTGGCGCGGCCACGGTTTTCTGGTTGCGCCTGACCGATGCCCGGCGGGTCAAGGTGCTGAACGCCTTCACCGGCGCGTATCTGCTCACGCTGGTGATGTTACACCTGCTGCCGGACTTGTATGAGCCGGAATCCGGCGTCACGATCAAGCCCCTCGTCATCGGCGGCTTCATTCTGTTCGGATTCTTCCTTCAAATCGCGATGGATTCCATTTCGATGGGCATCGAGCACGGGCACGCGCATGAAATCCAGGGGCGGATGGCCTTTGGCATTCTGGCCGGCCTCTGCATCCATGCGTTTGTCGAGGCGCTCGCGCTGGGGAAATCCCCGGAGCATCAAACCGCGCATGACTTGGCGGCGCACCATTTCCTGCTCGTCAGCGTCGTGGTGCATAATTATCCCATCTCCATCGCGCTGCTGGGGATGCTGCTGCAAAGCGGCATGAAGAAATCCCCGGCGCTCGCCTGCCTCGGCTTGTTCGCGATCATGGCGCCCATCGGCATGTTCACGAGCGGCGTTACCGGTCTGGCGGTGTATTCGCGCTATCTGATGGCGATTGTCATCGGAATTTTTATGCACATTTCCACGACCATTTTGTTCGAAAGCGAGGACCATCACCGGTTTCCCGTCGGCAAACTGGTTGCCGTGCTCATTGGCCTGCTGCTGGGCATCACCAGCGTGATTTTTGAGGCGTGAAAACCAGCTGCCAGCACCGGCATCGGCATTCGCACAAAAAGCAGGAACTCGCCGCGCTCACCAGCCGCCTGCGCCGCGAAGCGCGCAAGATCACCGGGCCGCGCGCGGCGATTCTGGAAATCCTAAGGCACCATCCGCATCCGCTGACGAACAAGGAGATTTTCGCCCAACTGCCCAAAGGCGAGTGCGATCTGGCGACGATTTACCGCGCCATGCAGATGCTGGAAAAGTTGGGGATGGTGAAACGCTTTGATTTTGGCGACGGGGCGGCGCGGTTTGAACTGGTGGGCGAGGGGGATGACGGGCATCACCACCACCTGGTTTGCACGCGCTGTGCAGAGGTGGTGGAGATTGCTGAATGTTTTCCCGAGGAAATCGAGCGCCGGATTGCAAATACCAACGGATTCACCGGCGTGACGCACCGGCTGGAGTTTTTTGGTCTTTGCCCGGAATGCCAGAAGTGAATCCACCCCGCCCGGCCGGCCGCGTCTCAACGCAACTGGCCCGATTTCGGACATGGGATGATTTTCGGCTAGACGGCTTCCTCGGAAAGCCAGTCGCCGAGATGGAGGTATTCCTTGATTTTACGGCGTTCGTAACGATTCTTTTGCGACTTTTTCGGCTGATTATCAGCTTTGCGGAACGGATGCTTCGGGTTGCGGACGGCTTCACTGATGACTTCCATGGTCTTCAACATATAGCATTTTCCTTTCATCCAACTGGACAGCGTAAATGATGCCAAGCACTGTCATTCCAAATTCTACTTGTAAACTTCAATACATCTGACGGTGCCCGCTGTCAAGGTGTTCAAAATTATTCAGACAAAACAAAAAGAGCCAGAGCACCACTCGTTTTCCACCCGGCTGGACGTCAGTTTCAACCCCAAACCCTCAAAAGCCTTCTGGACCATTCCGAATTCCGCCGCCAGAATCCCCGCCAGGACCAGGGTGCCGCCGTATTTCAACCGGCTCACCAGGCGCCGTCGTTCGGCGATGAGCAGGTTGGAAATCAGGTTCGCACAGATCAGATCATATTGCCGCGCCGGGTGCAACGGCAGCTTGGTCACGTCCCGGCGCACGGGTTTCACCCAGTTTTGCACGCGGTTTTTCCGGGCGTTCTCCTTTGCCACGCGTACGGAATGAGGGTCGAAGTCAAATGCGTGAACCGGCTGGTAATCCAGCTTGGCCGCCGCGATGGCGAGAATGCCCGAGCCCGTGCCGATGTCCAAAAACGACTGCGTCGCACCCGACTTGCGGCCGCGCACGATTGCATTCAGGCAAAATGACGTCGTCGGATGCTGGCCGGTGCCGAAACTCAAGCCGGGATCGAGAATCACAACGGCCTGGTGCTTGCGCGGCCGATGCTTGCTCCAACTCGGCTTGACCAGCAGCTCCGGCCCGATTTCCAGCGGATGGAAATGCCTTTTCCACGATTCCGCCCAATCCTCGCGCTTCACCTTGGCGATCTCAATTTGTCCGCCGCCGGTTTTCAAACCGCAATCTCGAATCCGCTGGAGGCCGGCGGTGATGGCCTTGCGCGTGCCGGCGGGGGAAAACCTGCCTTGCTCGATAAAAACACTGACGAGGCTCGTCTGCCTTTCCAAATCGTAATACGTGGCCGCCGCCACCCCGAGAACGGATGCGAGCAGTTCGCCCGCGGCATCCTCGGCTTCGGGCGTGGTGGTGACGGAGATGCGCCAGAGAGGTTTTTGCTTTTTCATGTTGGGTAGGCGGTTCGCCGGGATTCAGGCCACCAGGTCTCTCCACGGCGTGAAATTCAGCAGTTCCACCTCGGCCATGTGCGGGTGCAGCGCGACCTGCGTGATGCTCGCATATTCCACCTCGAACGAATTTGTTTTGGGCAGCGGCAGTTCAAGCAGGATGGCCAGCAACATGCGGATGACCCCGCCGTGGCAGAAGATGGCGACGTTCTGGCCGCGATGATTGGCGACGATCTCGCGCAGGCACGGTTCCACGCGGGCGCGGAAGGTCTTGCCGCTCTCGCCGTTCGGCGCGCCGGGCTTGTCAATCTGGTGCAGCCATTCGTGGACGGCGAAATGGAACTTGTCGCGCACGGCAATCCAGTTCAGGCCGGTCCAGTCGCCAAAATCGATTTCGCACAGGTCGGGCACGATGGTCTGTTCGTGGCCGCCGTTTTTGAGCGTTGGCGCCAGGGTCTGCTGGACGCGCTTCATGGGGCTGGCATAGACGGCATCGATGGTCTTGCCGCGCAGATAGCCCGCGAGAATCTTCGCCTGCCGTTTGCCGCGCGGCGAAAGGTTCATGTCAATGCGCCCGCCGAAAATGCCCTGGTAGCGCGCTTCGACCTCGCCGTGGCGGATGAGCAGCAGCCGCGTGGCGGGCGGCGGGGAAGTGTTTTTGCGCCGGAGTTTTTGCGCCATGATGAATCAGCCTTGGGCGATGGCGGTTTGTTGTGCAGCGAGGAGTTCGTGGATCCCGGCCTTGCCGAGCGCGAGCAGATCGGTGAGTTGCGTGTCCGTGAAGGTCGCTTCCTCGCCGGTGCCTTGCAGTTCGATGAATTCGCCGGCGGAGTTCATCACCAGGTTCATGTCCACGGCGGCGCCCACGTCCTCGGTGTAGCACAGGTCGAGCAATGGCGTGCCGTTCACGATGCCGACGCTGACGGCGGCGATGCCGGATTTGATCGGGCTGGCGGAAAGCTTCTTTTCGGTGAGCAGTTTGTTCACCGCGAGCGACAGCGCGACGAACGAGCCCGTGATGGCCGCCGTGCGCGTCCCGCCGTCGGCCTGCAACACGTCGCAGTCCACGCAGATGGTGCGGGCGCCAAATTTTTCCAGATCCACGGCGGCGCGGATGGAGCGGCCGATGAGCCGCTGGATTTCCGACGAGCGGCCGTCGAGCCGGCCCTTGGAGATGTCGCGCGGTTTGCGCGTCAGGGTGGAGTAGGGGAGCATCGAATATTCGGCGGTGATCCAGCCGCCCTCGACCTTTTGCTCCTTCATCCAGCGCGGGACGGTTTCCTCGATGGTGACGCCGCAGATGACGCGCGTTTTGCCCCATTCGATGAGCGTGGAGCCGGCGGCGTGCGGCGCGATGTGGTTTTGAAAGCGCAGCGGGCGCAGTTGATTGGCGGCGCGGCCGTCGGCGCGGATGGATTCAGACATGGGCAAAAGGATAAGGAAAAACCGGTTGAACCGCAAACCGTGAATCTCACCTTCCCGCTCTCGGGCCGGGTGTTATTATTACATGGGTGGCGGGCCACCATGGCGGCGGCGGCTCCTTCCGGCCCGGGGACGACGCAGGCGAACCAAATCGGCCGGCCCCGTCAGGTCTGGCCGGGAACCTTCTGGCGTGAGTTCACAAACTTGATGATGCCCCACAGGCCGAGGCCGAGGCCGCTTAAAGCCACCAAGGCGGAAAGCCCCACCCCGCCGGCGAGCAAGCCTAATATATTGAACAGGTCTGAAGGCGCGAACGAAAAGATCCGCTCCTCCTCGCCGCCGGTAACCTCAATCTTCACCCGGCCGGGGCTTTGGATTTCGACATAGCCGATGCTGTCCTTGGAACTGCCGTTGACGCTTGAGGTTATCGAGGTGTCGCTGACGAACGGGAGCAGGGCGCCGTCGGCCGTGTGGATTTTGAATTCCATCCCGTCGGGCAGGGTTTTGGAGCGGTGGTAACTTTTGCCGTTGAAGACCGTCTGGAAATCGTTCCAAAGATAGTAGCGGCCCGGTTTCCCGACGCTCGTTTCACAGGTTCCCGGCACCTTGAACTGCACGGCGTTTGATTTGCCCAGAATCGCGGTCAGAATAATCAGCACCGGCACCACGATGGCGCCGAACATGAATATCACCCCGCCCGCGATCATGGTTTTGAGGCCTGGTTTCATACGGTTGTTGAATGGATCAAGACGCGCGGCCCGTCCGGTCGGTTATTTCTTCCCCACGTCCAGCCCGGCGAACAGGCTCTCCAGATTGTTCAGCGGCGCCTCGTGCTTGGGGTTGAGCGCCTGGCGGAGGAACTCCACGCCGTCGTCCAGGTTGCGGACGGACTTGGGCAGGATCGCGCCGGCGGCGTTCGCGTGGCCGCCGCCCTGGAATTTCTCCGCCACCTTCAGCGCCTCGCCGTTGCGGCTGCGGAAGCTGGCAAACACCGCGTTCATGCGCCGGAACAGGGTCACCAGCACCGGATATTTCGTCGCCTTGCTCTCCAGCAGCCGGTGCACCACCTGGTTGCTGTTGCCCACAATCGTGTCCACATAGCCCACCGTGGCCGACAATTCTGCGACGTGCCGGCGGCTCCACTCGAAACCGATCGGGTCCTCCACGCGGCGTTTCACCGCCATGACTTCCAGCAGCGGATGGTCGATCAGCTTTTCCAGTTCGCCCTCGATGAGCGTGTGCAAATTCCAGAATGTGTAGATCTTCACCAGCCCCGCGTAATCGCCCGCCACGTCAAAATCCGGGTCATTCTCCAGGAACAAGTCCGCCACGTTGTTCAAATGCACCAGCCGGTCCAGCGCGGGCGAGCCGAGGCCGTTCTTCTGGCATAATTCGTAGGCGAGCAGGCCGGCGGACTTGTTCACGTCGTGGTGCAGGTGCGCCTTTGCGGGGCGCGTCTCAGTCACGTGATGATCCACCACCAGCCAGTCCTGTTTGTCCATGCGCGGCTCAAAGGTGAAGTCCGTCACCCACGCCGACCGCTCGCGCAGCTCGCGCTGCTTCCAATAATTATAGTGGTAGGCCTGAAGCGGCACGCGCTCGCCGTAGAGCGTATGGGCCAGCCGCTGGAGCAGCAGCCCGGCCACAAACCCGTCGAGGTCGCTCTCGTGGGTCAGGATGACTTCCGGCTTGGGCAAAGTAAGCATGGCGCAAGTTAATGGACGGCCGCGCGTCTGGCGAGCGGTGAAATTATTTTCTGGAAGTGGCCGGGGCGGCGTCCGACCCGGCCCCGGCCGGCTCATTCGGCCGGTTGGCCGGGCGGGGGGATCTTTTCCACCTGGATTTTCGCCGGATCCTCGATGCCCAGCTGGAGCAGGGCGGCCTTGCTGTAAATCTCAAAGCCCGTCTTCACCGGCTGTACCCCGGCGGCGGCGCGTTCACGAGCCAGCTCCTTCAGCGCCAGCACGTCCAGCGCCACGGGGTCGCGGCTGAACCAGAGCTGTTCCAGCCGGACGGAATATTGCAGGTAGCTGGCCGGCCCGCCCTGATACTGGCCCAGCAGCGCATCCGTCACATGCAGCGCCACGCGGTCGCCGATCACCGGCAGCGCGTCGATTTCCGGCAGCGCCACCGACAGTCGCTCCGTGTCGCTCTCGAACCGCCGGGTGTTGTCCACGCTGCCCAGCGCGAGGCTGTACAGGTGCCCGCACACGCCGGCGAAATTCTCATTGATCAGCGGGGCCACCGAAATAATCTTCGTCATGCGCCGGCTGACGAGGGTGGCGACGAAGGATTTTTTGCCGCCGTCCCGGTTGGTGTTGCCGAATTCCACATCCCCCCACACCAGCGCGCCGATGACCGGCGAGTCCGGCAGGTAAAAGGTGTTTGTGTCAAAGCCGCCCCCCGCCGCGCCCGCCACCTGGACGCCGAGCGACCGGCCGAGCCGGTAATATCCCGCCGCGCGCAGCTCTTCGCTGTGCTTGTCCCAGATGATGACCTGGTTTTTCGCCAGGCCGGCGGCGAGCAGACCGCGCGCGATCGCCGCCACCACCGTCGGGCGCGTGCCCAGCAGCGGGCCGGGCGTGGAAAACACCTTGATGCCGACGATGTCGTTCGTTGCGACCAGGCTGCGCCAGGCCTCTGCCACGGTCGCGGTGCGGGTGAATTGCGTGAGGCCGCGGTTGAACACGGCTTCCACCTGCGCCTCATCCGGCAGATACGCGTGCAGCAGATGGTCGCCCTGCGCCACGACGACGCGCGACGACTGGGTGGTCGTCGGCAGCGGGAAAGAATCCGCGGCGGCGCCGGAGCCGGGCAGCCCGCCCAGCGCCAGCCCCAGCAGCATCGCCAGCCACGGCTGGATGCGGCTGGCCGCCGCCGGCGGGAGTGCCGGGCGCCGCTGCATCCCGCCGGGCGGATGCTGCCGGTCGTGATTTCGCCCAAATCCAAGTTGCACGTTTCTTGACACTTTCAGTCGCCAATGTTACCACCACGGCGGATGTCGGCAAAAATAATTTCATTTCGGAGCGCAGTTTTATTTATTGCGCTGGCGGGTTTCGTTTCCGGCTGCACGCCGGCGGGCCCGCGCGCCCTGCTCAAGGGCAAGAAGTATCTCGACCAGGGCGACAGCGCGGCGGCCGTGGCGCAGTTGAAAACCGCCACGACGCTCCTGGCGACGAACGCCGTGGCGTGGAATTACTACGGCGTGGCGCTCCAGCGCGCGGGCCAGCCGGACGAGGCGGCCATCGCCTACCAGACCGCGCTGCGCTGCAACCGCGACCTCGTGGAGGCGCACTACAATCTCGGCAGCCTCTGGCTCGAGCAGAACCGCCCGGAAGCCGTGAATGCCGCCCGGGCCGAGTTCACCGCCTACACCCAGCTCCGGCCCAACGAGGCGGCCGGCTGGCTCAAGCTCGGCTCCGTGCAATTGAAGCTCGGCGAAATCGTCCTGGCGGAAAAAAGTTTCACCCGGGTGCGCGACCTGAAGAGCAATGACGCCGAGGCCTTCAACGGCATCGGCCTCGCCTCCATCCAGCGCGGCCGCTGGCGCGATGCCGCGCAATGGTTCGCCGCCGCCCTCCAGGCGCGGTCGGATTTTGCCCCGGCCCGGCTGAACCTCGCCACCGTCAACCAGCAATATTTGCGCGACAACAAGGCCGCGCTGGAAAATTACCGCGCCTATCTCGCCCTCACGCCGCGTCCGGCCAACTGGGAGGAAGTGAACGCCCTCGCCGCCGGCCTGGAACAGGCCGCCGCCGCCGCCGCGGTCGTGCCCGCGCCCGTCGTGGCCCGGGTTGCGCCGCCCGTGCCCGCCCCGGAAGTGAAGCCCGCGCCGAAAGTCACCAATGTTCCCCCCGCGCGCCCCGTGATTGCCGCCGTGCCGGATTCCGTGATCAAATCTTCTCCGCGTGGCACCCCGCGGCCGCCCGTGGTATCCAATCCCGCGCCCGTCCAGGTGGTGCAGGTTCCGCCCGCGCCCGTCATTGTCACCAGGCCCGCCCCGGTGGTGACGCCCGTGGTGGCGGCCGCCGAACCGCCGCTCGAAGTGCCCATGCCCGAGCCCGAGAAGAAACCGGGCTTCTGGCACCGCCTCTTTGGTTCCGACAAGGCCGCCAGCGCCCCCAAGCCGGATTATCTGGAAAAGGGCCTGACCCCGCTGCCGCCCGGCGGCGAACCCGTGACGCATGCCGCCCCCCGGCCCGTGGAGACCGCGCCCGCGCCCGTGAGCCAGTCGCGCTACAGCTATTTATCGCCCGCCAAACCGGCGGCCGGTGACCGGCGCGCGGCCAGCGGCGCCTTCACCAAGGCGCAGGTGTTTGAGCAGGGGGAAAAGTGGGTGGACGCCGAGCAATGGTATCAGCAGGCCGCCGAGTTCGACCCCTCCTGGTTCGAGGCGCAGTTCAACACCGGCGTGCTGGCGCACCGGCTGCGGAATTACGCGCTGGCCCTGCCGCGGTATGAGCTGGCGCTGGCCATCCAGCCGGACGCGCCCGGCGCGCGTTACAATTTTGCGCTGGCCCTGCAGACCGCCGGTTACGGGCGGGACGCGGCCGACGAATTGAAGAAGCTGCTCGCCGCCGGGACGGACAAGAAGACCGAGGTGCAGGTGCATCTGGCGCTGGGCAATCTCTGCGCGCAATCCCTGCGCGACATCCCGCAGGCGCGCACGCATTATCTGAAGGTGCTGGAGCTGGACCCGAACAATCCGCGCGCGGCGGACATCCGGGACTGGCTCGTAGCGAATCCCAAGTAACCCGCCCGTCCGCGCTCACTCCGTGCCCGCCGTCTTGCTGTAGCGGCGCTCTATGAGCGCCGGGGGCGATTCATCTGCAACTACCCGACGGCGGTCATAGACCGCCGCTATAGTCCTTGCGGACTGCCACCATGCCGCGCCTTGCGGCGGGCCAAATGGTGGGGCGAGCGTCCCCGCGAGCCGGTCTTAGGATAATGCCCGTCCGGAAGGACTTTGCCTTGGCCCTACGAGTGCGCCGTGGAGAGGATTTCGTTGATCTTATCCGCCACCAGTTGCACTTCCGCGCGCGTCGGCGGGTCGTGGAAGGGGATGTTCAGCGGCTGCACGCTGTCCAGGCTTCTGGCCGCGCCCGCCGCAATGGCATCCAACACATCCTGCATGGAAACCTTGGGCGTGATGAGATCGTTGAGGCCGTTGAACTGGTCGCGGAAGGGCGCCGCATTGAGCGGCTGATGATCCGGCGGAAAATTGGTGTCGAAGGGCATAAAATTATTTGAGTGGGTGGGGCGGTGCTGCCGCGCCGCCCCATGATTATTCTCCCGGTTACCCCGGCGACGCGGTAGCGTCGCCCTGTCATGGCGGCCCTCCCGCAGGGAGGGGCCGTCCGCCGGGCCTTAACCGGCAAACGTGATGTTCGCGGTGTCGCTGTCCAGTCCAATTTCCGCGTCATGCAACACCCCGCGCGCCATGTATTCGCGATTTTCCGGCACGCCAGCCGTCGCCAGCGGGGTGGTGTCGATGAACGGCGTTTCCGTGTCCATGCCCACCTTGCGCCACGTCGTGGTCCCGGCCACCCGCATGTAAATGGCCATGCCCTCCACGCCCTTCTTGACGAAGCTCACCTTGACCCCGCCCGGCACATGGGAAATTTTGATGACCGGCTTGTAGGTCGCCGGGTCAAACCCCGAATCCGCGCCGTGCAGATGCAGCACGCCCTCGCTGCCCGAGCTGGCATAATTCGGCAGCGTCTTCCAGTTCCGGATCTTCGCGCGGATTTGCACCACGTTGGCCGGCTCCACCGTGCGCTCGATGATGCGCGCGCTGTCCAGCGCCGCCTGCGCCGCGTTCGTCGCGTCATACTTCGCGATGATCTCGTCCACCAGCGCCTTCATCGCCGTGGCGTCCGCGGGCGCCACCCCCATTTTGGGCGCCTCCGTGGTCACGTTGGCGCTCATGTCTTTATACCAGAGATACCGGTCGCTTCGTTTGATTGGGATATAATCCATAGTTCTGCCTTTCTGTTTGTGAACCGGAAACCGGAACGCCGCCGGCGGCGCGGGCGCGGCTTGGTCCAGCGACAGACCTGCGTCCATCGTCCAGCCTTCATCCATGCCCAAGCTTGATACCGGCATACGCTTTTGATTCCTGATTCGTTTTTTCGTTTACCGACTGTTACCGAAATTCAGCCCGCTTCGTTCGCTGCTAATCCCCGGCGGATTGCCAAAATACCGTCTGCGATTCCCGCCAAGCCGTCTGCGAATTCCGAAAAGCCGTCTCAGATTTCCAATAAACCGTCTCAGTTTTCCAATCAGCCGCGGTTTATTCCGGCCAGGCCGCGGCTGATTCCCACCATACCGCGGTTTATTCCGAAACTGCTGCGGCATATTCCCATCCCACCGCGGTTTATTCCCGCCATACCGCGGCTTATTCCGAATCTGCCGCGGAATATTCCCACCATACCGCGGATTATTCCCAATCAGCCGCGGCTTTTTCCCGTGCAACCGCGGTATATTCCAAATCGCAGCGCTCTTTTTTCCAATCAACCGCGGTTTATCCGCATCCCGCCGCCGCCGATTTCCGCGCAAACCGCTGTCCGCGCCGGATTTAGCCCAAAAACCCTCAAAAACCCCGCTCCGGCCCCGCTTCAACCCTCTACTTATCTATGGCCGCCGCCGCCGGAAACCTGACAAACTATTTTGAATTATTTTGGGAAAGGCGGATGCCGGCGGTTGGTCGCTCCGAAGCCGGATGAAAGGGTTGACGTAGGTGGAAGTTCAGGACGCAGGCTGACGCGACTCGCCGAACCGAACCGAAGGCGGAAGGGGCGCGCCAAAACATGGCGAAGGCGGAGGGCGCTAGGCCACTAGCGATTGGGGATAGTCGGCGTTTTATAGGGAATCGATTTCAATTTTTTTGGGGGACCATTGGGTTGGTTCGCGTGACATTGTCTGTTTTAGGCAGGGTCAAAGCGTTGACCCATATCTTATACTGCTGGATTGACATACTTCGAGGCCGATTTGTGTGGACGAATGTTGTTCCTGGCCCAAGAGTCAAATTGGTTGGCGTAGCATTCGATGGAATAAAAACTATCGCACCATCCGCATCAGGGTAAGCTCCGTATTCGGCAAGCCACTGATACGGAATTATTGAACCATTGGTTATTCCAAGTCTCGAAGCTTCCTGCGTCCCTTTCCAAATTTCATGAATTCTCATTAGGATATTGTGGTCACTGTTTGTTTCGACGCTAGCATAGGCCACCACCAGACTCTGATTAACCATTTGTTGCTCGTCGCGTTTGATACGCTGAGCGGCCCCATAAATTTCTTTCGAAGCAATAAAACCAACCCCACCGGCAACAAGAATACCGATACCAACGGAAATCGTTATTTTGGCTTTTGCCCAAGCCATCAGCTTTAATGTTCCTTGCACCATGGTTACTACAGTTGTGGTCGCCATCACCGCACCTTTGGCGGCGGCCACGGCGGAAATCTTGGCCGCCAGCGTGGCTGGCGCGGCTTGGACGGCATTCGCGGTGACGGTGACGGCGAGGGCGGCGGCGGTGGCGGTCACGCCGCGTTTCAGCAGCCGGGCGCGCAGCTTCTGTTCGGCCCGCAGGACACGCTTTTGGACGGTGTTCTCCGGCTGCTGGAAGGCCTCGGCCATCTCCCGCACGGTCTGGTCCTTGAAATAGCGCAGCACCAGCACGGCGCGGTCGGCCTCGCCGAGCTGGTTCAATTCCTCATCCAGCACGGGGGCGAGCTGGCTCCAAAGGTCGGGGTCGGGCAGATTATTCACTTCGGCTTGCATGATGGCTGCTTCTTCGCGGTTGAGGCGGCGGCGGCGGGCTTTGCGCGCATCGGCGGCGGCATAGCTGGCGGTGCGGCACAGCCACGCGGCCAGGACGGTCTTCGGTCCCAGCGAGCCGGCTTTCTTGGTGAGGATGATGAACACGGCCTGCGCGATGTCCTCGGCGAGTTGTTCGTCGCCCACCTGCCGCGCGGCGGCGGAGCGGACCATGCCCAGATGGCGGTGCACGAGTTCGCCGAAGGCCGCCTCGGACCCGGTGGCGGCATATTCCCGCAGCAGGGTCATGTCATCGCTCATCATTACCTATACATGGCCGCAGAACGCGAAACCTGACAATCTTTTTTCATATATTTTGTCCCAGCGGACGGGCCGCCGTCCTGCCGGACTGGCCGCAGCTGAATTTTGGCCCGACGGCGGCGCGTCTGGTCCGGTCGCGGACGGGGCGGGGCACAGAGATTTCGCTGGCGTTTCCGGCAGGCCGGAGGAAAGATGGATGCATGATTGCATCTGCGGCCCGAAAAACTCCGCGCGGCCGGTCGCTTGCGGGTTTCACGCTGGTTGAACTGCTGTTGGTTATCGCCATCATCGGGATTCTCGCCGCGCTGACGATGGCGGTTCTGGTCATGGTCAAACGGCACGCCATGATCGCCCAAGCCAAAACGGAGATGCAGGGCATCGTCGCCGCCATCCTCCAATATGATCAGGATTACGGGAGGTTTCCGGTCGCGCCTGCGGAGCAGGCCTTCGCCGGCACCAATGATTTCACCACGGGCCTGGTTTTCAGCACGGGGCCGGCTGGTTACGATAACAATAGCAATGTGGTGGCCATCCTCATGAACCTGGCGACGTATCCCGATGGAACCCCGACGGCGAACGCGCAACACCTCAAGAATCCGAAGCAGAAGCCCTATCTCGCCGCCAGCCTGTCGGGCTACGATCCGACGACGAATGACCCGCATCCGCCCCGCGGCGTGGATCGCACTGGCATCTATCGCGATCCGTGGGGCAATCCTTATATCATCACCATGGACTTGAGCGCCGATGAGCAGTGCCGGGACCTGCTGTATTCGCTGCAAAGTGTTTCGCAGCCGCCGTCGGGTGGGCCGGCGGGGATCAACGGGTTGTTCAATCCGGCGGATCCGGCTGGCAATAACAACTTCTTCCTGTTCCATGGCCAGGTGATGGTCTGGTCGGCGGGGCCGGATGGAAAATATAATTCCGGCCAAAGGGCCAATGAGGGCGATAACCGGGACAATGTTTTAAGCTGGCAGTGACGGGGGAATCTTCCGTCCGGCCCGCTCCGTCCGGTGGCGGGGCGGGGTCGAGATTTCGCTGGTCTTTCCCGCAGGCCCGGATGAAAGATGGCGGCATGATTGCACCTGTGGCCCCATATGCTTCGCGGCGCCGGTCCCGCGCGGGATTCACCCTGGTCGAAATTCTGGTGGTCATCGCAATCATGGCCCTGCTGGCGGGATTCGCCTTTGCCGTCTTGAAGCCGGTCAGCCGCCCGCAGTATCTCAACACAGCCAGGGCTGAACTGGAGCAAATCGCCACGGCGCTGGAAAACTACCAGGGCAAATTCGGGGCGTATCCCCCGGGCAATCCGCTGGTTCCACCGGAGATCAACACGCTTTACTACGAATTGTCCGGCACCCGGCACGATGCGAAGGCGGCAAGCTACACGACGCTCGATGGTTCCTGCACCATCAGCGAAGCCGACTACGGCAATGCTTTCCGGGTGGGCGCCACCGGCATCGGCGGCATCGTCAACAGCACGAAAGGCGGCGGCGAAGACGCGGCGGCGGCCAAAAACTTTCTGTCGGGGATGACCTCCAGCCGTTTCGGCACGGCCCTGGCGGAAAACAGCGTGCCGATCACCAATCTCATCACCTCCGTGAAGGGGCCGGATGCGAATTATCTGCCGCTCGGCCCGGGCGCGCCGGGGGTCAACCCGTTCCGCTATGTTTATCCCGGCATCAAGAATCCCAAAGGCTACGATTTGTGGATCGACCTGTGCATCCACGGCCGGACCAACCGCCTGAGCCACGGGACGAGCCAGGTGCAAATCCTGAATTGATGCGCGCGGGTTGGCGCCGTTCCGCGCCGTCGGGTCCGGCGGGGCGGGGCACAGATTTCGCTGGTGTTTCGGACGGGCCGGATTAAAGATGGACTCATGATTGCAGCCGCAGTCCTCAAAACAACCCCGTGGTGGCAGAGCCTGGCGTTCAACTGGTTTGACGTGGCGGTGGTGCTGATGCTCCTGCTCGGCCTCTGGCGCGGGCGCAAGCACGGGATGTCCAAGGAATTTCTGCCGGCGTCGCAATGGGTGGTGATCGTGGCGGCGGCCGGCTTCGGCCACGCGGGACTCGCGGACTGGCTGCTCCACTCGGAGTTCGTCAAGAGCATGTTCGGCCGGAATTTCACGGACCGGACGGAGGTGTTCATCTCCAGCTATCTGCTCATCGCGTTCGTGGTGTTCTTCGTGTTTGTGCTGCTGCGCCGGCGCTACGGGCCCAAGCTGACGGGCAGCGGGATGTTCGGCAGCGGGGAATATTATCTGGGCATGATCTCGGGCACGCTCCGCTTCGCCTGCATGCTGGTGGCGGCGCTGGCGCTGCTCAATGCGCCGTTTTACACGGCGGCGGACCTCCAGGTGCAAAGGGCCTACAATAACCGCTGGTATGGCGGCGGCATGAAGAATTTCGAGGGCGACTTCATCCCCAGCGTGGATGAGCTGCAGGTGAGCGTGTTCAAGCAGTCGCTGCTGGGGCCGTTCCTCAAGAATAATCTGGGCATGCTGCTCATCAACACCCTCCCGGCGGGCGCGGACAAGAAGAAACTGCCGTCGCCCTGACCGCTTCGCTGAATGGCCGGTTTCCTTTCCCCCGCCACGCGCGAATCGATTCGCGCCGCCAGCGACATCGTGGATGTCATCGGCGCGTATGTGCCGCTGAAGCGCGCGGGCGCGAACTTCACGGCGCTCTGCCCGTTTCACAAGGAGAAGTCCCCGAGCTTCAATGTGAATCCGCAGAAGCAGATTTTCCACTGCTTCGGCTGCGGCAAGGGCGGCGACGTGTTCAAGTTCGTCCAGGAATACGAGACCATCGGCTTCATGGACGCGGTGCGCCGGCTGGCGGAGCGCGCGAAGATCCCGCTGGAGTTTGACAACGCGCCCGGGGCGCAGGAGTCGCGCCACATCAAGGAGCAGCTGCTGGACATCCATGACCAGCTCGCGACGCGCTGGCAGAACTGTCTCGCGAACGAGGCCGCCGGCCAGGTGGCGCGCGATTATCTCGCCAAGCGCGGCGTGTCGGCGGACGCGATCAAGCTCTTCCGCCTCGGCGCGGCGCCCGAGCTGTGGGATGACACGGTGAATTGGGCGCGCAGCCGGAATTTCGACCTGGCCACGGTGGAGAAGGCGGGCCTCATCATCCGCAAGGAGGAGACGGGGAACTACTACGACCGCTTCCGCGGCCGGCTGATGTTCCCGATTTGCAACGAGCAGGACAAGGTCATCGGCTTCAGCGGCCGCGTCCTGACCGGCGACGAGAAGACCGCGAAATATGTCAACTCGCCGGAGACGCCCATCTTTACCAAGAGCCGGATTTTCTTCGGTCTCAACAAGTCCAAGCGCCCGATTCTCGAGGCCAACTGCGCCATCATCTGCGAAGGCCAGCTGGATTTGATCGCGTGCTTCATGAACGGCGTGCAAAACATCGTCGCGCCGCAGGGCACGGCCTTCACGGAGCAGCACGCCCGCATCCTGAAGCGCTACGCCAACGAGGTGGTGCTGTGCTTTGACTCCGACAACGCCGGGCAGACCGCCGCCGTCCGCGCGCTCGACCATCTGCTGGCGTCCGGCCTCGCCGTGCGCGTGGCCGTGGTGCCCGCGCCGCATGACCCGGACAGCTTCATCAAGGCCAATGGCGGCGCGGCGTTCCAAGACCTCATCACCGGCGCGGCCGGGTTTTTCGACTACTATTTGAACCGGCTGTGCGCGACGAATGAAATCACCGCCGACAAGGGCCGGCTGGTGATATTGCGCTCCATGGCCGAGGCCGTCCAAAAAACCGGCAACTCGGTATTGATCGACACTTACGCGCAAAAAACCGCCCTGCGTCTGGGCGTTCCGGCGGAATCCGTCCGCAAGGAGTTTAAAAAGAATCCGGCGCCCGCCGCCGCGGTCCGCGCGGACGAGGAGGAATCGCTTGAATCCGCCGCGCCGGTGTCGGAAACCGCGCCGCCGTCGCGCATTGAATCCCACCTGTTGAAGCTGCTGCTGCTGCATGACGAGCTGGTGGGCACCGCGGCTGTGCATCTGGATGTGAACTGGATTGTGCATCCGCACGTCCGGCAGATCGTGGATCTGCGCCTCGCCGCGCAGGAGCACCAGACCTGGCACAATCTCGCGGAGTTTTTGGACAGCGTGGAGGCGCCGGAGCAGCGCTGCCTCATCACCGAGGCGGTGGCCGGGGACCGGAAAATTCCCAATCCCGAAACGCAGCTGGCGGACATGACGCTCAAGCTGCGGAACCAGTTTCTCGACCGGCAGATCGGCGCGCTCACGCAGCAGATCAGCCAGCCCCATACCGGCGACGATGAGAAAGTGTCCCTGCTGCGCGAGCAGATGAAGTTGAAGGAGCAGAAGCGTTCGCCGCTGTCGCCGTTGGTGCGATAGCCGTACCGCTATTCCAGCAACACGGTTTTGCCGTACCAGATCTGGCGGAACCGTTCGCGGGAGATATTCCAGGCGCCGTACGCGGGGTCGATGAAGCTGGCGTTGGTTGCGTCGAGGCGGAGCAGCAGCGTGGCATGGTGGACCTGCGGCAGGGTGGAGATGGAGACGATGACCGGGAGTTTCTGCCGTTCCAGCTCGGGCCAGCTCAAGCCGCGCGCCGTGGCGTTGGTGAGGCCGAAATGGCGCGCCGCCTTCACGAGCGCCGTCATGGTGGAGCCTTCGGTGGTGACGCCGCAGATTCTGGAGACTTCCCGCTCGGTGAGGTTTTTCACGCCGCGAAACTGTTCAAGGTAATTCAACAGGGCGACTGCGCCGCAGGTGTATTCGTAAGCCGCCGATTGCCGGACAAAATGGTCCGTGTCGCGCCGCCCGTCGCCGAGCAGGAAATAAACCGGCACCGTCCGCCAGGCCACTAGCCCGGCGAGTCCCACTAGTGCGGCGAGGTAAATAGCTTTCCGCCCGGGCATAGGCGGAATTTGTTTCGCCCCGCAAATGAAGCCGTGGCCCGCCATCATGGCGGCGAGCAACACCAGCCATTTGCCGGAATGGGCAAACCATTCCGCCAGCGACGCCCCCGTGCCGTCGGTGTCAGCCTGAAGGCGCGCCCGCCACGCGGCAACGAACCAGAGCAGTCCCAGTCCGATGGCAATGCCGGCGGCGCGTGGAGATAGCTGACGGCCCTGCCCGGCGTGCCGGCGGCCAAGCAGCCAGCCGGCCAGGCTGGCCAGCGCAACCACGGCGGTCAAGGTTGTGAGATAGGCGGTCATGTCGTGGCCCGGCAAAATAAAAACGCGCCGGGGACATTTTGTCCACGGCGCGTTGTGGGAAAAGGTGAATTATTTCGCGCCCTGGTCGATCCACGCGCGGATCAGGCCGATCTGCTCCGGGGTGAGCGGCTTGATGCCGGCCCGGTTCTGCAGCGGCGGCATCCAGCTTTCGCGGTCCTTCGAGAGATGCGCGATGGATTTCACGATGAAGCTTTTGGCGCTGTCGCCGGGCGTGAGAATCGGGCCCATCTTGGTGCCCTTCAGCACGCCGGGGAGCGTGTCCATCTTGAGGCGCGCCTTGGGCTTGTCGCCGCTGTGGCATTTCACGCAGGAGGCGTCAAAGATGGGCTTGATGTCGGTGGCGTAGGTCACGTCTTTTTTGTCGGCCGCCGGCGGCAGCTTGGCGTCTTGCGCGAGCGCGGCGGTGGCAAAGCCGAGGGTCAGGGTCAGGAGGATGAGTTTCGTTGTTTTCATGGTTGTTTTAACTTTCGTGAATAGTTTGAAGGGTAGACCCCGCCCGTGTCAAAAGGTTTCAGAAATGTGGTGCTTTTTTGGGCCGGCGACGGGCGGTTTTGATTATTAATCAGGGTCGAATCACACCCCGGTTACACGATCCCCAGACCAGCCTGAACTGGAGTACGCAAATCGTGCGCTGGCCTACGCTCGTGGTTCTTTGCGGCTTGGTTCCGGTTATACTTTTGGTTTCCGGCAGAAAAAATACCCGTGCTTGTCGGCAGCACCGCTTTCTTGCTAACGTCGTTTCACCCAGCCCGGAAGAATCGTTTGCCCAGGCCAGGACTGAAGCGTTGCCGGCCGTTGATTGTTGATTGTTTTGGGGTTTGGAAAAAATATTGAAAGGGAATACGCATGAATGAAATCTCGCCCAAGGAGGTCCGCGAACTTCACGTCCGCATTACCGGTGAACTCAACAAGGTCATCGTCGGCCAGGAGCAAATTGTCCGCTTGCTGCTGGTGAGCCTGTTTGCCCGGGGCCATTGCCTGCTCATCGGCGTGCCGGGCCTCGCCAAAACGCTAATCGTTCGCACGCTGTCCGAAATTCTCCAATTAAGTTTCAAGCGCATCCAGTTCACCCCGGACCTGATGCCGGGTGACATCATCGGCTCGGAAATCTTGCAGGAGCGCGACCGCCGTCTGGAATACGAATTCCAGCCCGGCCCGGTGTTCGCAAACCTCGTCCTGGCCGATGAAATCAACCGCACGCCGCCGAAGACGCAGGCTGCCTTGCTCGAAGCCATGCAGGAGCGCAAGGTCACCATTGGCGGTCAAACGCGCACGCTGCCCGATCCGTTCCTGGTGGTGGCCACCCAAAATCCCATCGAGCAGGAAGGCACTTATCCGCTGCCCGAGGCGCAGCTGGACCGCTTCATGTTTTCACTCCATCTGGACTACCCGGCCAAGGCCGAGGAGATGGAAATCGTCAGGCGTACCACGCTGCATGAAATGCCCGCGCTCACGCCGACGGTCGGCGCGGAGGATTTGCTGCGCGTGCAGCGGCTCGTGCTCGCCGCGCCGGTTTCCGACCATGTGATCGACTACGCGGTGTCGCTGGCGGCGGCCACCCGGCCCGGCAACCCCGCGGCGCCGCAGGCGGCGCGCGATTACGTCGAATGGGGCGCCGGTCCGCGCGCCTCGCAATATCTCATCCTGGGCGCGAAGGCGCTGGCGTTGCTGAAGGGCAACATCAGCCCGGAAACGGCGGATGTGCGCGAGGTGGCGATGCACGTGTTGCAGCACCGTGTCATCACCAACTACCGCGCCACCGGCGCCGGCAAGAAATCGCGCGACGTGGTGCAGGGCATCCTGGCCGAGGTGAAGGAAGCATCCTACTGACCGCCCCTCCGGCTCACCGCCATGAGCGATTCAGCTCCAGCCAGCAACGACGCCCGCGAACGCGCGACGAAGCTGGACGCGGCCATCCGCCGGCCACCGGTGATCCAGGTTCCGTCGCGTTCCGCGCCGTTGTCGGCGGGTTTCTTTCCGCCGGCCCCGAAGCGTTCCGTGTTGTCGCCGGCGGAACTGGAACGCTTTGGCAACCTCCTGCTGTTCGCCCGCTCCACGGTGGAGGGCTATTTCGTTGGCAAGCATAAATCGCCCCGTCGCGGCTCGTCCGTCGAATTTGCCGACTACAAGGAATATGTCCCGGGCGACGACCTGAAGCGCATTGACTGGCGTGCGTATGGCCGGTCGCGCCGGCTCTTCATCCGGCAGTTTACGGCGGAAACGGACATGGTGATTTATCTGCTCGTGGACGTCAGTGCTTCGATGAACTATGCCGGCGCGGAGAAACAATCCAAGCATGTCCTCGCTGCCAAAATCGCCGCCGCGCTCGCCTACCTGATGGTGCATCAGGGCGACCAGGCTGCGCTCGGCCTGTTTGCCGACAAATTGAAACGCTTTCTGCCGCCGGGCGGGACGCGCGGCCATCTGCATAATCTGGTCGCCGAACTCGAAGCGGTCGAGCCGGCCTCGACCACTGGCATCGCCGGCGCGCTGCAGGAATGCAACTCACTGTTCAAAAAACGCGGGCAGCTCGTGGTGCTTTCTGATTTTTGGGACGACCCCGATGCGACGTTCGAGGCTTTGAGCCGTTTTCTGCACCGGGAATTTGAGATTCTCCTGTTGCACGTTGTGCATCCGCATGAGCTGGATTTGCCCGGCGTTCATGCCGCGCGGTTTCAGGACCTGGAAACGCGCGAGGAAATCGAGGTTGAGCCGGAGGAAATTCGCGCCGCCTATCGCGAATCGGCCCGCCGCCGAGTGGACCGGCTGGCGCGCGAGGCCAATCATCGCCGCATCACCCACGCGCTTGTGCATACCGACCGGCCGTATCTCGACGCCATCGAGGCTTACTTGGGCTTTCGCGGCAACAACCAACTTGCGGGACGTTGACGCGCCATGTCATTTTTAAGTCCAGCCCTGTTTGCAATCTTGATTCCGCTGGCCGCCCTGCCGCTGGCGCTCCACTTGTTGAATAAAGGTTTTCCGCGTCACTTCAAATTTCCCTCCATCCTGCTCATCAAGGAAACGCTGGCGCGTCGCTCGAAAATCCACCGCTGGCGGCACTGGATTTTGCTGTTGTTGCGGACGGCTTTCATCCTGCTCCTGTTGGCCGCTTTCTTGCAGCCGGTTTTGAAACGCTTCGGTACGGATCCCGCCGACCGGAGTGGGCGGCAGGTGCTGATCCTGTTCGATCATTCCATGAGCATGGAACACCGGGGTGACGGCCCTACCTCGCGCGAACGCGCTGTCCACGAAGCCGGGAAGCTGATTGATTCGCTCGGTCCGGACGACACGGTGAATGTTTTGCTCCTGGAGCCGGCACTCAATCAGTGCTTCGTGTCTTTTTCCAAGGACACGGCCGCGGCCCGGCAGTTCCTGAGCCGGCTCAAGCCCGGGCTTGGCCGCGCGGATGTCAATCAGGCCAATGCCGTGGCGGCGCGGCTGTTTTCGCCCACCATGTCGCGGCCGGAAATTTATTATCTTTCTGATTTTGCACGGAAGAAATGGGCCGATGTCAATTTCACTGCGCTGCCCCCGGCGGTGAAATTATTTTTCGTGGATGCCGGCTCGGCCCGGCGCGATAACCGCGCCATTCTCGATGCGCGCTCGTCCCAGACCGAGGTGCTTGCGGGTGACACCGTCCCGCTCACCGTCATCGTCGGCAACTTTGCGGCGGAACCGTTCACTGGCCGCGTTTCTGTTCTGCTCGACCAGCGGGCCGGCTTCGAGCAGGAGGTTGCCATCGCCCCATGGTCGCAGGAAAAAGTGACCGTGCCGGTTTCCGTCGGCGGTCCGGGCGTGCATTTGTGCGAAGTGCGTCTGCCGGCGGACGCGCTTGATTACGACAACCATTTTTTCCTCACGCTCGCCGTGCAGGAAAAAGAGGAGGTGCTGATCGTCACCGACGGGCCGGACCGCCGGCGGAGCGGTGCGTATTTTCTAAAAACCGCGCTGAACCCGTTCGCCAACGAGGCGGGTTCGCTGCTCCCGCGCATCATCTCGTCCGGCGAGCTTACGCCCGCGCGGCTTGCCGGTGTGCAGAAAATATTTTTCACCCAGGTCGGCCGCTTGAGTCCCGAAGCCTGCGCGGCGGTGGCCCGGACCGTCTTTTCCGGCGGCGGGCTAGTGTATTTCCTCGACGGCCCGGCGGACGCTGAAAACCTGGCCGCGCTCGAAAAAATCACCGGGCCGGGCACGCTGCCGCTGCGCCTCGCGCGCCGCAGCCTGGCCACCAACGTGACCGCTGGCGCGCAGCAGATCGTGCGCGGCGACTTCAAGTCGCCCTTCCTTAAATTATTCGCGGGCGGTGCGCGCCAGGACCTCGCGTTGCTGGATTTTTACGATTATTACCAGGCCGGCGCGACCGGCGCGGGCGGCGTGCTGCTGCAATTCGGCGATGATTCGCCCGCTCTGGCTTCGCTGCACCACGGCCTTGGCACGGTGCTGCTGCTGAATTTTTCCGCCGGGGAATTTTCCAGCAATCTCGCCCGGCAGCGGATTTTTCCCGCGTGGATGCAGGACATGGTCAAGACGCTGGCCACTGCCGAACCGCCGCCGTCGGCTTATGTCGTCAACGAAACCCTCCACACCGAAATCTGGCGCAATGAAATGCACGATGAGGTCGTCAGTCCGGCGGGATCCGTGGTCACTTCGAAGCGCGAACTGGCCGGCGAACGCTGCGCGGTCGCCTTTACTCCGGACCAGCTTGGTTTTTACACGCTCGGGTCGCCGCGTCCGCGCTATGCGTTTGGCGTTAATCCCGCCGCGGACGGGTCGGATTTGCGGCCGATTGATAAAAGTGTTTTGCCGGCGCAATTCGCGGACCATCACGAGGCGCATTTCGTTGCGGGCAGCGGGGATTACGACGCGCTGGCGAAGGGGCGGCCGGTGTTTCACTGGTTTGTTCTCGGCGCGCTCGCGCTCCTGTTGCTGGAAACGGGATTCCAGTTTTTGATCCGGAGGCCGGCGGTATGAATCCCTCGGTCAGCGAACTGGTTTTTGATCCGGTTGTGCCGCCGCCGGTCATCGCTCTGGTCGGCGCGCTGCTGTTGTTTTTTACCGTCCGCGTTTATTGGCGCGTCGGCGTGTCCGTCGGCCGTTGGCGTAATCTCGTGCTGCTGTTCTTTCGTCTGGCGGGAGCCGCCTTGGTGCTGCTGCTGCTGCTCCAGCCGTCGCGCCGCGAGACTGTGCCGCCGCCTACCAGGGACCGGGTCACGCTCATCGGCCTGGATGCTTCCTTGAGCATGAAACAGCGCGACGCCGGCAATGAAACTCGCTTTGATGCCGCGAAAAATCTGCTGCTTGAATCCGGCGCGGTTGCCCCCAACGGCGTTGCCGATGATGTGCGGGTGCGGCTGTTCGAATTCAGCGACGATGCGCGGCCGCTTCAGTCGTCGTTGCTCACCCTGTTGCCGGCCGGCAAGACCACTCGGCTGCACCGATCCGTCACCACCATGCTGGGCGGTGCCGCTGATGATGAGGCGGTCAATGCGATGATTTTGCTGACCGACGGGCACGATTTTGAGCTCGTCAATCCCGTGAAGACCGGACTGGCGGCCCACAGCCGCCTCGCTCCGATCTACGCCGTCGCGTTCGGGCGGACGGGCAAGGTGCGTGACGTGGCGGTGCGCATCACGGGCTTTCAGCCGTACTGCTACGTCAAACAAAAGGCGCGCATCAACGCCACGTTGCGGCTCATCGGTTGCGAGTTGGAGGACGTCACCGTGCAGTTGCTGCGCCAGGGCCAGGTGGTGCAGACCAAGCGCGTCAACGCGCAGGAACTTCAGGAGTTGCCGGTGGAATTTGAGGTCGTGGAACCGGAGATCGGCCAATACGAATACGAAGTCCGCGTGCCGCCGCTCGAAAACGAGGTGGACACGGCGAACAACAGCGCCATCACCTACCTCAATGTCATTGACCAGCAAATCCGCGTGCTGCTGCTGGAGGGTGATCCGTATTGGGATACGACTTTCTTGCAGCGTTCGCTGATGCGCAATGACAAGTTCGACGTGGACGCTCTCATCGGTTTCGGGTCCGGCCATGTCCGCGCCATCCGCAAGACGCCGGGCCTCGGCGAACTGCGGTTGCCTTCCACGCTGGAGCAGCTGGCCGCCTATGATGTCGTGCTGCTCGGTCGCGCGGTGGACTCGCTGGCCGGTCCGCCCAACGCTTCTGGCCAGTTTGCACTCCTCACCGGTGGCGGCTCGGTCGGGGGCGGAAAGAATGAGCTTCCCGCCTTGCTCGACCAGTTTGTCAAGGAGCGGGGCGGCACGGTGATCTTCAGTCGTGGCCGCGCGTTTGGCAGCTCCGCCGCCGGCGAATTGGAACCGGTGTTGTGGGGCGCGTCTAAACACGACCGCGTCCGGCTGGATGTGACCGCCGAGGGCCGCAGCCTGACGCCTTTCCGGATGTTGATTGATGGTGAGGGCGGGCTGGACGCGCTCCCGGATCTGCTCGCCGGCAAAAATCCCGAATCGATGCAGCCGCTCACGTCGACTCTGGCGGTGGGCGCGGAACGCGGCGATCCCGCGGCGGATGCGGTGATGGTGCACCGGCGTTACGGGCGCGGCCAGGTCGTCAGCCTCGGCGCGGACGGTTTCTGGCGCTGGGGGTTGAACGCCCGGGTGGATGCCGCCAATTCACCGTTCGACCGGTTTTGGGACCAGTTGGTTCTCTGGCTGCTGGCCGGCCGCGATTTCATTCCTAACCGGCAATTTTCCTTCCGTCCCAGCTCCGCCAATGTTTTGCTTGGCGAAAAGGTGTATTTCCGGCTCGTGCTGCGGCAGCCGGATCCGCAGGTGAAATCCGTGCCGGTCACCATTTGGTATGGCGACCGTGAGGCCGGGCGCACCAGCCTCGCTCCTTTGCCGGGCAGTGTTGCCCGGCTCACGGCGGAATTTCTCCCCGAGCGAACCGGTCGCTATCGTGCGGTGGTGAACCTGCCGGATGGCACCATTCAGGAATCCCGCTTCATCGTGTTTTCGGAAAATCTTGAGGAAACCGAGGTTGCGGCGGACACGCTGTACCTGCGGCGTTTGTGCGAAAGCAGCGGCGGCCGGCTGATCGAACCCCGGGAGCTGCCGAGGCTCTTGCAGGAGTTGCGCGGTGGAAAAAATGATTCGGCTCCGAAGACCTTCCTGCGGCCGGTGTGGAACGGGGCTTGGGTTTTCTATCTGGCGGGTCTACTGTTCGGGCTGGACTGGTTTTTCCGAAGGCGGTGGGGCTTATGCTGAACGAAACGTCAAACATTCTGGCCCGCCTGGCCGTGGCCGATCGCGCGCATCAAAAGGAGTCGGGCGGACGGTTGCTGTTGCGCAGCGTGAAATACGCCGGCGCCATGATCCTCTCGGTCTTCATTCTCGACGTGGTTTTTCATCTCAACGCCGGCTGGCGGCTGGGATTGTTGCTGGGCCTCCTCGCCGGCCTCATCGCGCTGCTGGCGGCCGGCTGGCATTGTGCGTTTGTCCGGCGGAACCGGTTGGAACATATCGCGCGGTTTTTGGAGGCGCGTGATCCCGCGCTCGGTTCGCGCCTGATCAACCTGCTTCAGTTGCGCGGGCAGACCGGCGATGAATCGCTTGCGCCGCTCACCCGCGAACTTGCGCGCCAGGCCGTGGAAAAATATGCGGCGGAACTGCGCGACGCTCCCCTCGAATCGCTCGCGCGGACGGATGAGTTGCCTCGCCAGCTCCGGCGCGCGGCGTGGGCGCTGTTCGGCTTGGTCGCTGTTCTGGCGCTGGGGTTTCACATCACCGCTGTCGAATTGGTGCGTTTCGCTGATCCGTTCGGCGATCATCCGCCATATTCCTTCACGCATCTGGAAATCACCCAGCCGGGGCCGGCGGGGACCAATGTGCTGTATGGGCGGGGCTTCGTGGTGAGAGCCCGGGCCTCCGGCCACGCGCCGAAGGAGGTTTTTTTGACCGCCTTTCCGCCGGGTCATCCCGAACAGGCCGTGACGGTCCCGATGTTCGACAAGGGCGGCCGGGATTTTGACCAGTTGCTCGCCAACCTGCAGGACGGGCTGCTCGCGTACGCCCACACCCGGGATCATGTGAGCGAATCCAAGCGCGTGCGGATCGGGGTGGTGCTGACGCCGCAGTTGGATAAGGCGTTCGTCCGCGTCGCGCCGCCGGCCTACACCGGTCTTCGGCCGGAGGAGAAAAACTTCGCGTTCAAGGGCGTGTCGGCGCTGGCCGGCAGCGAGGTGGGATTCCGGCTGCAATCCAACCGCCCGCTGCGGGAGGGCTGGCTCGAGCTTGCCGCCGGCGACCAGCCGCCGCAGCGGATTGCGCTGAAAAAATCGGCGGACCACGAGGTTTCCGGTTCTTTCATCGCGGCGGAATCGGGCCGTCTGCGGTTCTCCATCGTGGATGTTGCGGGTCTCGCCTCGGCGGGCGATTTTGAAAGCGCCCTGACGGTCACGCACGATTTGCCGCCTGAAGTTCGCCTCACCAACCCCGGGCATGACGCGTTTGTGGCGCTGGATTTCAAGTTATCCGCGCAGATTGAGGCGAGCGACGACTACGGTCTGCGCGAAATCCGTCTGCAGCGCGGTTTGAACGGTGTCTTTTCCGCGCCGAAGATTTTCACCAATGCCGCCGTGGTGCTCGCTCGCCGGGAGACCGTTGATTTCAATTTCGCCGGCCTCGGCCTCCGGCCCGGCGACGTGATTTCGCTCTTTGCCGAGGCGATGGACAATGCGCCCGAACCGCATCTGGCGCGGAGCCAGCTGGTGCGTTTGCAGGTCATCGGGGTGGAGGATTATAATAATTTCCTGCGCGAAAAAATGGACATTGCGGATATCGGGGAGAAATTTGCCGCCCTCAATGATGATTTGCAGGAGTTGATTGACCAGCAGCAGCAGCTCGCCGCCGCGGCGCAGCAGCTCAAGGAGCAGCTCGCGTCGGCCCCCGCGGGCAAGCGCGAGGCGCTGGCGCAGTCGCTCGATGCCTTGATCGCGAAACAGGGCGAGCTGAACGCCAAGTTGAACCGGCAGGCGGAACGGATGGAAAACTTTGTCCGGTCGAATCCGCTTTACGACGTGGAGACGGATTTGGCGGATCAGTTGCGCCAGCAGGCGGAAAACATCCGCAACAGCACCAGCATCAATGACACGTCCGTCCGCCGCGTCGCGCAGCGCAGCTCGCCGGCGACGGGCCCGCGCCGGTTGTCGCCGGAACTGCTGGCTGATCTCAAGCAGGCGGCCGATGATCAGGCGGCGCGGCTTGGCGGCGTGCACGAGGCCGCCGAAAAAGATGTGGTGGACAAGCTCGCCGACCTGGGCCGGATGCAGGAATTGATCAATGATTTCAACCTGTTTGAATCGCTCTACCGGACCCAGCAGGATTTGGCGCAGCAGGCCCAGGCGTACAACCGGCCCGGCCAGCTGGGGCGTGAGGATCAGCTGGCGCTGAAGGAGTTGGCCGCCACCGAAAACGAGGTGGCCGCCGCGCTCGACCAGCTTCAGTCCAAGCTTCGCGACGATGCCGCCGCCGCTGAAAAGCTTTTCCCCAAGGCCGCCCGGAGTGGCCGGTCGCTGGCGGACCAGATTGGCGAAAACCGCCTGGAGCCGTTGGCTCGGCAGGCCACGGGCCGGATGCTCGCGGCTGACGGCGGGCAATCCTTCGTTCTGGCTGACCGGCTGCGCGGCGAGATGGGAAAAATGTTTGGCGAATGCCGCGGCGGCAACTGCCCTTCGGGCGACGAACTGGATTCATACCTCAAACTGCAGCGGTTGAATCCTGGCCAGAACTTCGCGCAGATGTCGCGCAGCCGGAAATTCAGTCTGGGCTCGGGCCGGGGCCGGGCTTCCGGTCAGGGCGAAGGCGCGGGGGGGACGTCCGGTTATGCCGTGATGGATGGCTCCGCCTTGGATGTGATGGGCAACGAAACCTCCATCCGGAATGGCGGCAAGACCTCGCGCCAATCCAGCCGGTTTGGCAAGGGCGCTGGCGCCGCCGCCGGCGACCGTCGGGGCGAAGTCGGAAAACCCGATGTGCTGAAAGGGTTGAATCCGGTGAACCGCCAATCGGGCGCGGTATCGTCGGAAACCGTCATTGAGGAATATAACGACGTCGTGGAAAATTATTTCCGGGCGCTTACCACCCGAAAGGAGCCGCTTGCCGATGAAAAAACGAAATAAATTTCTGAACGGCCTCTGCGCCGGCCTCGTGGCCGGATTGCTGGGCTTTGTTGCCGCCCCGGCGTTCGGCGATCCCGTGTCCGTCAAGCCGGCCACGCCGGTGCGTTCCGACCTTACGCTGCTGCAATGCGGCAACCTGATTTACGCCGGCAACAAGAGCTCGGTCTGTTTTGCCGACCGGTTTCTCACGGACGTGGCCGCGCAAACCTGTTTGCGCGTGAATAAAAAATTCTGCCCGGTCCGGCTGGATGCCGACGCTTTGTTCGACTATCCGTTCTGCGTGATGTCGGGCAACGAAAACTTTTCGCTCACCGACAAGGAGCGCAAGCAGCTTCGCCAGTATCTCACCGCGGGCGGGTTTCTGCTGGTCAGCCCCGGCTGTTCGGACGAGAAATGGGACAAGTCGTTCCGCCAGGAGATGAAGCTGTGTTTCCCGGAGTTTCCCCTCCAGAAAATTCCCATGTCGCATCCGGTTTTTTCCGTCGTGAACCCGATCCCGCAGCTCACCGAGAAACATGGCAAGCCGGCCGCGCTCGAGGGGCTGGAAATCAACGGCCGGCTGGTGCTGGTTTATTCCAAGGAGGGTTTGAACGACGTTGAGTACGCCAGCGGCTGCTGCTGCTGCGGCGGCAATGAGATCCGTGATCCCGGCCGTGTGAATGTGAATGTTTTCACCTATGCGGTGCTTTATTAAATCCCTCCGGGTTGCCCTTCTGGTTTTGCTGGCCGCCGGTTGCGGTCCGGCCCCGGTGCCGCCGCTGGATTTGCCCATCTACTTCACCTGCGACACGCGCGGACGGCTGGAGCCGTGCGGCTGTTTCGCCGGCCAGTTCGGCGGCTTGACCCGGCTCAAAACCCTGCTCGACGCCGAGGCGCCCGCCGGTGCCTTGCGGGTGGATGTCGGCGATGCCGTCGGCGGGCACGAGGATTACGACGTGATGGAATACCGCTACGTGCTGCGCGCGTTTGCGGCGATGAAATACGATGCTCTGAACCTTGGCGGCCGCGAGGCGCGGTTTTCCGCCGCGCAGCTGCGCGAGATCAGGCGGACTTCCCCGGTCCCCATTTTAAGCGCCAACCTGCTCGATAAAAAAGACCGCCTGCCGGTCTTCGATGCTTGCCGGATCGTTCAGCGCGGTGGCTTTCGCATTGGCATCGTCGGCGTGCTTGATCCGCGCAGCCTGGATGAAACCCCCGGCGAGGGGCTGGTGGTGGGCGACATGGAGACGGCCGTCGAACGCAGCCTCGCCGGCTTGCGCGGTCGGACGGATTTGATCGTGCTGCTGGCCTTTACCGACGAGGCCACGCTGGCGCGGCTGGCCCGGCAATTTTATGAATGCCAGGTCGTTCTCGGCGGCAGGGTCAGCCAGCCGGCGCAGGAGCTCCGGCGCGAAAACCGGAGCTTGGTGTATTTTGTGACCAACGAATCGCGGGCGCTCGGCCTTTTGCGGCTGCAATTGGAGCCGGCGGCTGCGCTCCAGGTCACCACCAACGAAATCCGCTTGTTGCACGACCGGATTCCGCAGGATCAGTCGTTCCGGGATCTGATGCAGGATTATCGTGATGAGGTTCGCCGCACCCGGCTGGCGGTGGATGATCCCGCTTATTTGAGTGCCGATACCGTGCCCGGTGTCCGGACGGCTGCGAGCTATGTTGGTTCGGAGAAATGCCTCGCCTGTCATGCCGATGCCGCCAATGTCTGGGCGGCCTCCGCTCATGCCCGCGCTTTTAAAACCCTCCTGCCTCGGCAGGCGGACGCCGATCCGAAGTGCATCGGTTGCCACACGATTGGTTTCGGGAATCCCTCCGGCTACCGGCGCGAATTTGGCTCGGCCAGACTGGTGGATGTCGGCTGCGAAAGTTGTCACGGGCCGGGCAGCCTGCATCTGCGGGCTAGGACGGGCGATTCGACGGTCAATTTCACCTACCGGTCGCTCGACGCCGGCGATTGCCGGAAATGTCATTACGGCGAATTCAGCCGTCCCTTCGATTGGGATCAATTTTGGCCGCTCATCCGGCATGGAAAAGATTCGTCCCCGACCGCGGTTAAACCAGCTGCTTCGCCATGAAATCTTTGTTTATATTTTTTCTGCTGGTGTTTGCGGTCGCTTTGGCCGCCCGCGCGGAACTGCCCGCCGGTTGGGGCACCAATTACCCCGTCGCGATTTCCTCGGCCGCCGCCGCGCCGCGGCCGGCGTTGGTTTATTTCACCGCCGGCTGGTGCGGGCCCTGCAAGCTAATGGCCCGTCTCACTCTTGCCGATCCGGAGATCGTGCAAACCCTGGCCGCCGTCGAATGCGTCGCGCTTGATATCGACGCGCATCCCGATCTCGCGGCCCGCCACGGCGTCACCGCCGTGCCCACGCTGGTCATGCTTTCGACGGCGGAAACGGAGGTGGAGCGTGCCACCGGCTTTCAATCGCCCGCGGATTTCCTGCCCTGGCTCACCAATGCCATTTCGCGTGCGCAGGCGGCGCTGCTGCATCAGGCCCTCTCCCGGAAAACCCTGGCCGAGGTGGATCAGCTCCTTGGTTCCGCGGCGACCAATTCGTTGTCTTCGGCGGCGGTGAAACTGTTCGACCTCTGTGACGAGCGTGACCCCGCCGTTGCGTCCTCGGCCGCTGATCGGTTGAAAACCATCGCCGCCCATGCCCCGGCGGTGTTGCTCGACGGTCTTGGTGATGCGCGCCTCGCGGTGCGCATCCGGGTTGCCAACGCCCTGCGTGATCAGCTTGGCGATGCGTTTGATATTGATCCGTGGAGCGATCCGGCCGTGCGGGAAACGCATGTTGCCGCCTGGCGTGAAGCGTTGGCTAAAATGGCTCCTGCGAAATCTGCTGGAAAACCCGGGCTTTGAGCGGAGCTGTGAAACTTTGGCGGGTGGGCCGGTAGCCGGGGCGCCTGCGTGTTTATTCGGTTGACGGCCAGCGTGCTTTGGCCAGCGCCGCGCGCATGATGGCATAGAGGCTGGCGGCCACGATCGCTTCGCCCAGCACCAGCCACCGGAACCAGCCTTGTGTCCAGGCGAACGAGGCCGCTCCCGCCAGGGCAAAGGCGATGATTATTGCCAGTATCATGTTTAGGCCGCGGCTGGCGGATTTCGCTGCATCCGTGGGTTGCGATAGGGGCACCGATTTTCCGCCGAGGCTGGGCACGAGGGCAAAGACCGGCAGCGCGATGATGCCGGGTAGAAACAGGGCCAGTTGTGAAAAATCACCGCGTAGCAGCCAGACGATTAATCCCACCAGCACCAGCATCGGCAGCGCGAGCAGGCACAGCACCGCGCGCCGTGCCCCGTGGCAGAGCTGCGCGGGTCCGGCCATCGGCGCGGCGCGGAAGATGTCCGCCGCCTGCCATTGCTGCGAGTATTGCAGCATCTGCAGCCCCAGCAGCGGCACCATGCCCAGGTAAATGCCGGAGAACGGCACGCCGAAGCCGGCGTCGTTGGCATCATTGTGGTGGTTGTTCTGGAGCAGGAACACAAACGGGAGGATGAGGATCGGCGCGAGGCCGGGATAGACGCGCAGTTTCACGTCGCGGTCGCGGATGAGATAGGCCGCCGTGAGCAGGAACGAGGCGCGGGCGACCGGATTGTGCAGCCACCAGCTCAGGGGCGGCACGTTGACCAGCCGGTCGAGCCACCGGCGGTGATTGTGCTTTTTGACCCGGGTGGAAACGGTTTCGTTGAGCGCTTGCAGGCCGGTTTCATAATCGCGTGCCAGTTTGCTGAAGGCGATCCACAGCACGGTGGCGGTCGCTGCCACCGCCAGCGCGGCGAGCAGCCAGGAATATGTCATCGCGCTCCCGGCGAACGCGTCGTCCAGGCCCGCGAACCACGCGGGCGGCAGCAGCCCGATCCACCACGAGCTTTCCCCCACGGTCAGGACGTGGTTAAAGCGGAACACCAGCCGCGGCAGGATCTGGCCGCTCAACACGGCCGCGATCGAAACGAACACCTGCGCGGTGGTCATCAGGCCTTCCAGCCGTTCGCGTCCGAACCACCGCAGGCAAAGCTGGTAGATCAGCACCACGCAGCCCGTGCAGAACAGCGCCTCCAGCGTGGTGGAAAAAAGATGGATGAGGGGAAAGCGCCAGTTGCCCGCCGCGCCGAATCCGACGCACAGGCCGGCCAGGTTGAAGGCGCCGGCCAGCCAGAGCGACACTTCCACCAGCACGCGGACTTTTGCCCGTAGCATCGCCTTGGGCGTGACCGGCCGGTGCATCAGGATGTCGGCCTCCTCCTTGTTGAACAGGATTTCGCCCGCCGAGGACGCGACAAACATCCCCAGGAAGACGAACGTCATCGCGTGCAGGTAGACGGCGAGTGCAAACACCGGCTGCCGCAGGAACATCAGCGCCATGCACCCGAACAGCGCGTAGAACACCAGCGTGAGCGACAGCTTGGCGGCGATGGTTTTGGGCGTGCCTTGCTTGTTCAGGCCGCGCGCGCCCCGCCCGCGCAGGAACAGGGTCAGAAACAGCCGGCGCAGCGTCTGTTCCGGCATTGGCGTCGGCTCTGGCAGGATTGGCGGCGCGGGGGTCATGTCCGTCCTGCTCATGGCCGGAATGTTTTTGCAAAATCCTCGGCCCGGCGTTCCAGCTCGGTCCCGCCGGTCAGTTGTGTGAACAGTTTTTCCAGCGTGCCGGAATGGTGCTCGGCCACCAGTTCGTCCGGTTTGCCGTCCAGGAGCAGCTTGCCCTTGTCAATGATGATGACCCGGTGGCACACGCGCTCCACCACATCCAGGATGTGCGAGCTGTAGACGATGGTCTTTCCCTCGCGCGCCAGCGTCTGGATCAGCGTCTTGAAACCCACCGCCGCGTTCGCGTCGAGGCCGTCCAGCGGTTCGTCGAAAAAGACCACCGGCGGATTGTGCAGCAGCGCGGAGGTGATCACGACTTTGCGCCTCATCCCCTTCGAATACGCGCCGAGCAGCTTGTCCGTCAGGGTCTCAAAGCTCAGGTCGAAGAAGGCGATGAACTGCTTGATGCGCGCCCGCGCGGCGTTTTGCGGAATGCCGTAAAGCGCCGCCACCATCTCCAGGTATTCCAGGCCCGTCAGCGATTCGAAAACCGCGCCCGATTCCGGCACGAAGCCGACATGGCGCTTCAGTTCGATCGGTTCGCGCTGCAGATCGTATCCGCACACCGTCGCCCGGCCGCTCGTCGGTTCGATCATTCCCGTGAGCATTTTCAGCGTCGTGGATTTGCCCGCGCCGTTGGGCCCGAGAAAACCGACGATTTGCCCGGCGGGGATTTCCAGCGAGAGCGCGTCCACCGCCGTCTGGGCGCCGAAACACTTGGTCAGTTGGTCGAGGACGATCATCATGGTGGTTTTATTGAAAACGGGGCAGGGGATGGCGGCTAGTCATGCCTTCCTCACGGTGCCTTGCCGAAGCCCCGGAAGCGGATCAGCCGGTATTCCTGGGTCGTGTCCAGGTGGAAGCCGGACTTTTGTATCTCCTTCGCGATGCCCGGCATGTGTGCCGCCCCCCACGGCACGATGAGCATCTTCGGTTGCGATAGCCGGTTGCGGATTTCCGTCAGGAGATGCTGGTTGCGTTTCGCGAGCAGGTCGTCGAGGAGTTGGGCTTGCTCCTCGGGCGAAGGCTGGCATTGCATCAGCTCCCGCAGCGTTTCGGCATTCAGGCCCTTTGCCTGGACGCGCATGATCAGGTTCAGGAGGCTGATCGTGTTGGTGCTGAACACTTCCACATCCACGTCCGCCCGCACCAGTTCCGCGCCCGTCGGCTTGAACTCCTTCTGCTGCTCCGCGAGGCCGAGCTTGGTTGCCACCCGCTTGTAGCTGATTTTGTTCGTCAGCAGGTTCTGGTTGTCCGTCACCCCTTCCAGCAGGACGATGGCATTGCTCGGGAACGACCGCGCGATCTGCCGGTAGAAACCGGCATCGCCGATGTGCGCCATCGGCACCAGTTGGATCACCCTTCCGTCGTTGCGGACGTATTTTCTCACCTGCGCCGACAGGCCGCCGGGGTGCAGCGACAGGAACCCGTCGCTGAAATGTCCCACCGCCAGGGAAGTGCAAAACATCAGATATACGATCACGGCCGGCAGCAGCCCGCACAGGTTTGCCAGCCCGAATGCCGTCAGGTTCAGCCAGCTAAAGCGTCGGGCGCCCAGCCGCGGCTCCGGCACGAGCGGCCAGCGGATCTTCCGCCCGCCTTGCGCCAGCCCGAGGACGATCAGGCCGATGACGACCTGGGCGAACGAAATCCCCCAGGCCGCCTGCTGGATCCGGTCGTAATGATAGATTAGCAGCGGAATGGCGGTCAGCAGGGCCAGCGGATAAAATAGTGTCACCGGCAGAAACAGGCGCTTGGGGATCATCGGCGTGAGCCCCATCAGGCCGTAAATCGCGAGGATTGCCAGCAGGGCGAACAGGCATACCAGGCCGCGGAGCACGGCGAGCACATGCACGTCAAACAGCAGGATCAGCGAATCATCGGTCAGGGAAATCACGCCGTCGGCCAGAAACAAACCCAGCCCCACGCTCAGCAGGATGGCCATCGCCTTTTGCGGCCACCCTGAATTCCGCGCCGGCTCGCCGGCTGGCGTCACCGGTTGGAGGGATTTCAGCAGCGGCGGCGGCACCCTGCCGGTTGAGGGGGGCGGGGTTGCGGACGCTGGTGTTTGTGGTTCGGCGGGCATGGTCAGGGCGGGCTAAACGGCGACCTTGAAATGATGTTTCGCGTTCGGTTTCATGCGCTTGATGTCGCAGAGTGTAAGGTTCCAGCCGCCATTTCCAAATTGAATTGCAAAATTTACGTTCCGCCTTCTGACTTCGACTGTGGCCCTTTGACTTTTGCTTTCAACCCGGACTTCAAAAATCAGTCCGCGCAACTCTATTCCTGCGAGGTGGGAGCCCCTTGCAGACCTGTAAGCCCCATCCGCACACGTCCCGCTGCCCCTGCCAGAATCGCCAACTTTGTATTTGTGACTGTAAACCAGTTATTTAGGCTGATTGCGCGGGAAATAGTCAAAAAATAGCCAGGCTTTCCATATTCCTTTGCCATTCTTTCGGCATTCGCCATTTGAAATTGGAAGGTTGGTTCAGTCCTCCGACCGCTTCCGTCCGCCTATCATCCCTCCCAATCCCCAGTCAGCAGGTAGGGCTTGAGCTTTTCCTTGAGCGTCTCGCGCCCGCGATGGATGAGCGACTTGGTGGCCGAGAGCGAACAATCCAGCACCTCTGCAATCTCCTCGTAGCTAAGTTCATCCTGTCGGCATAGGAGGATGGCGGTGCGCTGGGCTTCGGGCAGTTCGTCCAGCGCCTCCTCGATTTTCCGGGCCAGTTCGCCGTGCAGCGCCCGGTCCGTGGGCAGGAGCATCTTCTTATCCTCGTATTGCCGCAGCGGCTGGTCCTCGTGCTCGGCGTGGGTCTCCTCCAGCGATTCCGCGGGATGCCGGGAGCGCCGCCGGATTTCATTGAGGCATAGGTTCCGCGCGATGGTGAACAGCCAGGTGGAGAACTTGGCCGTGCGTTCATAGCGGGCGCGGGATTTATAGACCTGGAGAAAAACCGTTTGCGCCACGTCCTCCGTCTCCGTCTCATCGCGCAAGGTGCGGAAGATGAAATTGAAGAGCGGCTGCCGGTAGCGCTCCACCAGTTCCGTGAACGCCGCGCGGTCGCCGCGTTTCACACGCAGCATCAGCACGGCATCAGGATCGGACGGTTCGGGCATCGCTCCAGAGTCTAGTGGATGTGGGGCGCGCGACAAGACTCCGCTTTCCGCTTGGCCCTTGCCGCTCCTGACTCCTGGCGTCTGGCTTCTGCCCCCGGCCTGGCTGTCCGTCGTCCCTGGTCCTCCCAAGTTACTGCTTTTCCGGCACCTCAATCACGTCGCCATCGCGGAGGCAGAGGTCGGGCGTCGGCGTCGAGCCGCCGCAGTCCAATATCCACTCCTGCTTGTTCGCGGTGGCCGGGTCGTGGCGGATGACTTTGACGCGGGTCAGGTCGGAATTCGATGAGAGGGCGGCGCGGGCTTTGTCGTACCTCAATACCGTGCCAATCGCGGAATACATGATGGGCCCCAGCGGCAGGGTAACGGTTTGCGAACCCGACACCACCAGCTTTACTTCGCCGGCTTTGGTTCGAAAGTAATTCAGAATCGGCAGGTATTGCGCGTCATTCAGAAAGGCGCGGTTTTCGGACAACTTGTGCTCGCGTTCGGGAAGTTCCACCACGTCGCCAAACTCCAGTGGCTGGTCTTGCGCGCAGTCCACGCCGTTGGTCGCGTTGAGCAGGTTTACCGGGATGCGCTTCAACTCTGTGCCATTGCTGGACGGACGGACGATTGTGATGTTCTTCAAATCAGGAAATGTCAGCAATATCTGGTCGTAACGATTCTCGCCGGGGTTCGGATAGGCGTTTAACAGCAGTTCGAGCAGCGTGTAATGGTTCCAGTCATTGGTGTTCTTCAGGAAAACGGCCGCCGAGGCGTTGGCCGCCGGACGGCTGAGGATGATGCGGTCCCAATCCGGCAAATGTTCCAGCGCACCGTGTTGGCGCAGGAGCGCCACCAGTTTTCCCGCCTGGATTTGTTGTGCCGGTGAAATCTCGCCATAATTAACCATCCCTGGCTTTGGAACACCCGTGACCGGCATCCGCAATTTCTCTTTGACCAGATCCAGCGGGGTTGCCCCGTCGAGGTTCCGTAGGTTTGGGTTGGCCTTGTGCTCCAGTAGCCGGGTCATGATATTTTCATCTACTAGCTGCCTTGCCGCCCAATGCAGGGCGGTGTTGCTCCGTTCGTCGCGCGCATTAGGATTCGCGCCATGGTTCAGCAAAATTTCCACGGTGGTCACCGTGCCTTCGCCGCCCGCTGCCGATATAAGCGGCGTCTGTTTAAGGTCGGGGTTGTTGTTGGGGTTGATGATTCTGCTGAGCCGGCTCTGAAAATCATTCCCGCCGCCGGCAGCGGTCGAGCCGGTTTCATCCCGCAACTCCACGGTTGCGCCCGCCTCGAGCAGCGCCTTGAGAATTTCCGGGTGTTTCAGCGCGCTGAACAGCACCGCGCGGCCGTCGGTTTGCGCATCATCCGGGTTCGCTTTGAATTTTAACAGTAGTTGCACCATGGGCAGGTAATTGAGTTGATTGGCTAGAAACAATGGCGTTGCGGCCGGGTGATTATTCGCAGCATGCGTCACATTGTTGTAAACAATGTCAAGGTTCACCGCCCCTTTTAGGTTCGGATTTGCCCCCGCTTGCAGCAGCATGTCAGCAACCGCCGCATTATTATTGGCGATGGCGATTAACAGCGGTGCATCCAGCCTGCCGCCATTGGGATCGCCCTTGGCTTCCAAAAGCATTTTCACAATTTCCGGCGTACTCCTTTCCGCCGCCAGGCTTAACGGCGTCCGCCCCTCGTAATTTTCCGTGTTCACCCGCGCTCCTGCGGCGAGCAGCAGTTGCACAAACTTGGTTCGTCCATAACTGATTGCCAGGTGCAATGGTGTTTGGCCGGTCCTGCTGTCAGCCACGTTCACGTCCGCTTGATGCGCCAGCAGTAGTTCGGTGATGGATTGATAGCCTTCCACCACGGCCCGATACACCGCTGTTTTGCCGTATTCGCAATCGCGGTTGACGTCGGCGCCGCGGCTCAGGAGCAGTTCTACCATCGCCCGGTTGCCGGCACCGACGGCCTGATAGAGCGCCGGAAAGCCTCCGTTGATGTCGGCCCCGTGGTCGAGCAGGAAATTGACCACCTTCAACTGGCCCTGCGTTGCCGCTTTTCCCAGCGGTGTGATCGCGCTTCGGTCTTGCGCATTGATCAAGTCCGGGCTGTTCTGGATCATTTGCTGGATGCGCTGGATTTCCTGGTCTTCTTCTGAACTGATGGGCACCGATAAGTCCAGCAGGTCCGCCTTGTTTGAATCCAGCGCGGCGAGCTGTTGGCGCAGCTTCAGCACTTCGCGCTCGGCGGCGCGGACCTCGGTCGGCAGCGCTTTGCCCACTTGGACCAGTTTTTGGGTGTCCGCCAGGTCTTGCTCGGCGAGCGTGATCTGTTTGGCCAGCAATTCCTTTTGCTGCTGGCCCGCGTTGCCGGCGATCTGGACCGATGGGTAAAGTTCCGCGTGCAGTTTCAGGCCCTGCATGATCCCACTGATCTTTTCCCCGATTTGGCGGTTTAATTCACCCAGCAGCGCATCCACTCTCGTGATGTTCATGTTGTTGGTGCTGTAGTCAACCGTCAGCGCGGCGCGGCGGGATTGGGCTTCGTTGCGCTTTTGCAAAAGGTCGTCCAGCACCGCATCGGGAACCAGCGTGGGCAGGATTTTTTCGACTTCTTCCGGCGTCAGGGTTTTCAGTTTTTTCCAGAGCTGGGCGTCCGGGCTTTCAACCGCGGCCGGTTCGGTTTTGTTCACGCCCAGTCCCGTCAGGTTCTGCCGGCTCAGGCTGGTGAGCGTGGCCTGGTCCGTAAAATCGCGGAGGATGCGCTGGTATTGCGCGGCGGCCTCGTTGGTTTTTCCCTGCGCGCGGTAACATTCCCCCAGCCGGAATACCGCCGTGGCCGCGATCTGCCGGTCCTTGTCAAATTTCGACGCGAGCGACTGGTAATCGGCGATGGCCGCGTCGAGATTGCGGTTGGCCTGTTCCTCCACCAGCCCCTGTTGCAGCAGCGCCGTCAGGTTGTTGGTCTGCGACTGCGCCAATGTCGCCGCCAGGAGAAATGCCAGCACCCATGATTTCGTTTTCATAATTTGATGATCTAAGTCTGCCAAAATATCGTGCCGCCACTTGTCATGCTTTTGCAAAATCAATTTGAACCAAGGTTCACCCGAACCACGCGAATGACCGGCCTGAATTCGGGTCGGAGTTTTGTGTGTAATTTCGTGTGTTCGGTGTGGGTCGTGGTTCAAAGCTCCAACCTGTAACCAACTCCATGAACGGTTTTGATCCAGCGCGGTGAATCGGGATTCGTTTCAACCTTGGCGCGGAGGCTGGCGATGTGATTATCCACCGTGCGGGTGGTCGGAAACGCGCCGTAGCCCCAAACCGCATCCAGAAAGCGCTCGCGGGAAACCGGTTCACCTTCGGCTTCGGCCATCAGGCGCAGCATGGCAAATTCCTTGGCCGTCAGGTATACGGCCTTTCTGCCTTGGGCGGCGGTTTGGCGGGTCAGGTCGATTTCTGTTTCCCCCAGTTTCAGTTTCGACTGTGCTTTGGTTTTTCGTTCGGCCCGCCGCAGCAGGGCCCGCACCCGCGCCAGCAGTTCCTCGCTGCTGAATGGTTTCACGACATAATCATCCGCGCCCGCATCCAGACCGTTGACCCGGTCTTCAATCAGCCCCTTGGCGGTGAGCATCACCACCGGCACCTCGTTGGCCAGCCGGCGTAGCTCAGCGCAAACCGTGAAACCGTCCAGTTTCGGCATCATCACATCCAGCAGGATGAGGTCGGGCTTTTCCGCCAGTGCGCGTTTGAGGCCGGCCTCGCCATCCGCCGCCGTCATCGTCCGGTAGCCTTCCGCGGTGAGCAGGTCCGCCAGCGCGGTGCGCATGGGCGTTTCGTCTTCAATGATCAGTATGCGTTCCATGTTTACCTTTTGGCCGGCAGGATCATCGTGAACCGGCTGCCTCGGCCGGGTTCGCTGGTCACCGTTACGTGCCCGCCGTGCGCTTCCACAATATGTTTCACAATGCTCAATCCGATGCCGATCCCTTGCGTTTCACGGCGCAATTCGGAACCCAGCCGGTAAAATCGCTCGAATATCTTCGCCTGCTCCGCCTTCGGAATGCCGGGGCCATGGTCGCTGACGGCAAGCTGGATGGTCGATTGGCCGTCGGCTCCAAGTTCCAGCGTCACGGTTTGGCCTTTTGCGGAATGTTTGATGGCGTTGTCCATCAGGTTCACCAGCGCCTGCTGGATGGCCCGCCCATCCAGGTTGATTTCCAATTTCTGGTTTACGGTTTCCGGTTTCATTTCCAACCGCACCCCTTTTTCCGCCGCATAGGGCTCCATCAGTTTTACGGTGGTCTGGGTCAGCGCGACCAGGTCCGTCGGCTCAAATTCGTATTGTTTGCGGCCCTGTTCGATGCGCGAAAAATCGAGCACGTTTTCGATGAGGGACGAAAGGCGGCGGCATTCCTGGCCGATGAAGTGAAAATATTCGACCTGCTTCGACGGCTCCGGGATTTTACCGCCCTCCAGATTTTCCGCCATCAGCCGCACGGAGGCGATCGGGGCTCGCAACTCATGCGAAACGCTGGAGACAAAATTAGTCTTCATCTCATTAAGCCGTTGTTCGCGCCGATAAGAACGAAAGGCCGCCGCCAGACCCATCACAGCGGCAACCAACGAAGTCACAATCAGCCCGCCGACCCACCAGGTGCGCTGGCTCTGGCGCGCGTAAAGAATTTCGTGACTGGCGAGCAGCACGCGAATTTGAAACGGATAACTGTGCTCGTTCTGTGGCAGGTCTTTCCAGGTTCCCGCCGCTTGTCCCAACTTCGGCAAATCCGTATTGGTTGCGGACACGGGTTCGTTGTTGGGCAGGGTGATCTTTCTGTCGCCGATTTCAAATTCCACCCGCGCGTAAGCCGGCAATGAAATCTCGGCATGGCTCACCGCCGTGGCCAGCGCCTTGACCACCACCGCCTGCGGGAACAGCAGGTAGGCATAACGGGGTTCCCGAGGGGCAACCCAGTTGGTGGGCACCACCCAGCGGTCGCCGAGAATGAGCAGGAAATTGCCAACCCGGGAATTGACCCAATAGGGCGCCGTGGCCCAGGTGTTCGTCGGATGCTGCTCTCGAAAATCGGCCCAGACCTGACGTGCTTTTTCACCGGCCTGCCACAAGGCTTTTAGCGTGGTCCCGTTGGTTTCAGCCTCCGTGTGCTTGGTGACCCGCTCCACTTCTGAGATAAGACGCGACGAAAACATTGATGGCCGGTAGGTGATAGCCCACGCGATGGCGTTCACCTTCTTTACCGGCAGGCCGGCGCCATCGGGCAGCAATCGCAGTCCTTGATACCAGATCAATTGGCCGACTGGCAGACCGGCTTCCGTGAGTTGGTCGGACTGGCTCCACGATGAACGCATAAATTGTGCGGCAGCTTCTGGAGCCTTCAGCTTGCGCGTTTTTGCCAGCAGCAAGAGATACTCCGCATTGCCGTGTGCATCGGCTGGAGGCTTTGCGGCGAGAAATCTTTGGATGGCCGCTTGCTCGGCGGGAAAATCTCTGGAACCAAATTCGGCTGCCTTCGCAGCTTGCCAAAGCCGTTGCTGTTCCTCGTCCAATTGTCCCACCCACGCCGGCGTTTCCGGCGGCATTTTTTCCGGTCGCGGCTCGTAGTAATTGTCGATTTCCACTGGCGGCAACGTCGCCAGATCAATTTCCGGATTCGTCTGCTGCCAGTTCTTGATGTGCTGCCAGGCATTGCTCTCCGACTGGCTGCCGCCCGCCCATGCCGACTGTCCCAAATCGGCAGTCCGGTTGGCGTGGAGTTCAAAACTGACCTCGCGGTAGTCGCGCAACGACTGGATGGCATCTTGGCTGATGGTCTGGGCTAGCCGCTGGGCCAAAACTTCGCCCGACTCCCGTGCCTGTTGTTCGGCGAGCAACCCGTCTTGACGCAGCGAATACAGTCCGAAGCCCGCCAGTCCCAGCACCGGCAACAAGATAAAAACCGCCTGCCAAAGTAACTGCCTCGTCGGGTGGCGCAGGGTTTTCCCTGCAAAACCCGGTTGCGCCCGCATTTTTCGCCGGGCATCCAGGAACTGGTAAAGGAAAATTCCGAACACGACAGTGAAACTGCCGGGTGAAAAGAATTGTTTGAACCGGGACTGGTCATGCCGCTGACATGCGGCCACCACCATCATCGGAATCAAAATGGCGTAAAGCATGCATAAGTTGCGCGCTCGCAGGTAGCGCGATCTCCAGTCATCGCTTTGCTTCCACCCTCGTCGCCGGCCGATGAGAAGTGCCAGCCCAAAGACCAGCAGCAAAATTAAAAACCCGATGTATGATCCGTCAGGCATGAGGAATTTGCGGTCGGCATATATTGTTCGTCGCATTCATTACTCGGGAGTATGAGCCACCGCAAGATTCAGTTGTCATGGTTTTGTAAAAATCACGCCGCCGGCATCCCGTCCCTCCCGCAGATCTCCACCCTAATCTGTGTCCCTGCGGCTGCTGATTTCTTGTCTCCGGTCTTTATTACCGAACCCTGGTTCCGCTTTCCGATTTCCGCTTTGCCCCTTCCCGGTCTCAAGCCTCAAGTCTCATTCCTTGCTTTTTCAGTTTGCGGTCTCACTATTCTTGGTCTCCGTTGAATATTGCCAGCCGCACATTTCAACATTCTGGCTTCTGCCTTCTAGCTTCTAGCTTCCGCATTCCGTCCCCTTCGCCCCCTTCGCGCGACCCGGTCTTCATAACGGGGGGCGATTTGCGCGAAACAGCGAAACCTGCGGACCCACTGTTCAAGAGTTGATTCGGTTTTCGCAGCAAACCCGGATTTATGGCCGCAACCTTGCTCCCCCAAATGTGGTATGGGACAACTGGCTGGATGTGATATTTTAGGATTAGTCTTGGAATAATTGATTGAATATTATCATCAGTGCAGCTTTCGCAGACAGGCGGCCCATGCCGGGTTCGCAATGAATCGGAATAATGGCTGCGAAAACATGGGGTATGTTTCCCTTGCACCCATGCTCCATGGGCCGGCTTGGTTTGGCCGGCCAGCGAATTGACCACATACATATTATTTCCCTGTTTATGATTAGAAAATTTGCCCGTTTTCTGGGTTTGGGCTGCGTGGGTGCGTTGCTTTTGGCCGGCGGTCGCGTGTGGGCCTTGCCGGACAACCTCTCCCTCACTGTCACCAACGCCTGGTCGAAGCAGCCAGTGACGTTCAATCTCCAGCGCTACAACCTGCGCGCGACGAATTATCAGGTGCGGATTTATTCGGACGCGACGAACTACACCCTGCTGCCGACCAATCAAATCCCTGAAGTGATGACGTATCGCGGACGGATCGCGGAAGACCCCGGCGCGGTGGTGACGGGCGCATTCGGTGCGTTCGGGAAATTTTACTACACTGTCAGCTACGGTTGTCGGTGGCAGGGCAGCACCTCTGAGTATGATCCTTACGACACGACTAACCGACTTGGCTGGGGCGGTGGGAACACCTTTGTCCAGACGACGAACATTCCGAACTTGGGTTACGTTACCAATTATGCCACGACTCCCACGAATATACCGCAGCACGTCGCTTGGGCGGCGAATAATTATCCCGCGAATTCTTCCGTGAGCTTCGGCGGCCCGCCGTCGCTGAATATTTTGAAACAGGTGCCGGTGCAGCGTGCGCGGCTGGTCTCGGACTCGAGCTATGCGGACTTGTATGTCAGTAGCCTGACCGGCACCAACGTGGTCGCGGCCATTTCGCTGCAGGAATGTCGCATTAATAATGTGGATTTCGAGCAAGCGCGGGATTTGGGCGTGTGCTACCAGATCGCTTGCGTTTGTGTGCGCACCAATACACAGGCTCCCTACACCCTGAACACCGGCAATCTTTCGGAATTGTCCGGCTTCTGGAGTCCGGATCCCGGCTACAGTCACAGCGTGGCCACCAACGGCTGGTTTGATATGGTGCATGGCGCGGTTTCGCCGCACGACGGTTTGGCCAGCGGCTGGGCCGGCGTGCCGGGCGATTTCAGCGTGATGGCTCCGGACTGGGGCGGTTTTGCGTCCGGTCACGAGATGGGCCACAACTGGGGGCAGGGACATTACTCTTCCGTGCGCGATTACACCGGTGACAATTTCTGGCATGTCGCAATGGACGGCTCCGGCTTTGGCTACTCGACCGTGGACGCCAACCAGGCGCAAAACAACCGCCGCAATTCGTGGAAGGGCGGCATCGAATTTGTAAAATACAATTACCTCCTTCCGCCGCACGCTACGCCTGACCTCGCCGTGACGCGGACGAATCAAACTGTTTTCGTCAACGTGCTTTTGAACGATTACATTGCCAACAGCAACTCGCTTTCCATTGTCTCGTTTGAAACCAACACGGCTTCCGGCGGCATCGTGGCGGTCACCGCGACCAACGGCGTGCTGCAATACACGCCGGCGGCGGGCTTCGTCGGTTACGATTTGTTTCATTATTACGTCGGCGAGCCGAGCGGTCTCAAGAGTCTGACGGCGGTGAAAGTTTTGGTGGGCAGCGACGCCAGCCCGCTGTTGGGCGAATGGATGCTGAATGAAACCACCGGCACCACGGCTGCTGAAGCGACTGGTAACGGCACGACGGCCACGCTTTACGGGAGCGCTGGTTTTACCTCGGGCTCCGTGCCCGGCATCGGCGGCGGCACGGCGCTGCACTTCGACGGCGGTGGCTATGCGCGCTTCAAGGGCACCTGGTTCGATTCGTTCAACACCAACACGAGTATTTCGCTGTGGTGCAAACCCGATGCGACGCCCGGCGGGGAACAGATGCTGTTGATGAAGGCCTCGCTCGATTCCGCCGGCTCGCCCGGCCTCCGCCTCGGCATGAACGGCACGTCGTTTTTCTTCACTGGCTGCACGGTCGGCGGCCAGAGCAGTTTCAACGTCAGTGCGTCCATCGTGCCGCAGGCCGGCGTGTGGTATCACCTCGTCGGCGAGATTGACCGCACCAGCGGACTGATCCGGCTCTTTGTCAACGGCGTGGAATTCACCTCCGGCTCGCGCACGATTCCGGCGGGCGAATTTATCGCGGGCGATAATTGGCCCTGCCTCGGCATGGCCAACGACGGCGGCGGCAACAAGTCGTGGTTCACTGGAGCGATTGATGATGTGCGGCTCTACACCAAGGCGCTTTCGGCATCCGAGGTGCAGGCGCTTTATTCCGGCGCGGGTCTTTTGCCGGTGGGCGGGCCGCATCCAAAGGATGGCGAAATCAACGTGGCCTTGCAGCCGCCGATGACATGGTCGCCGGGCGGCACGAATAATTTTCAATACAACGTCTACCTCGGCACGAACTCCGCGAATGTCGCCGCCGCGACGACCAACTCGCCTGAATTCCAGGGCAAAGTCAATTCGCCAGCTTTCACTCCGGTTGCGGCGCTGGCAACGAACGCGACATATTACTGGCGTGTGGATGAGTTATACGGCACCAATGTCGTCGCCGGCCCTGTGTGGGCTTTCACCACGGCGGTGGACGCGATTCACGGCGGCTTGAAATTGTATCTTTCGCTCGATGCCCGCGACACCGTGGGCACGGCCACTTACGACCGCTCCGGCGCGCCGTTCCATGACGGCACGCTTTACAATTCGCCCGCGCCAATCAACGGTGAAGTTTACGAGGGGCTGACGTTCAACGGCACCAGCAGTTATGTCGAGACGACGGCGCTGAATTTCACCACCACGAACCTGACGATGCTCGCGTGGATTAACAGCGCCGGGGCGCAATCGTCCTACGCCGGCCTTGTCTTCACCCGCGGTAGTTCCGCATTGGGTCTGGATTTTCGCGGCACCAGCGGACAACTCGGTTATCACTGGAACAACGATGCGGGCTCGTACAACTATGTTTCCAACCTCTCGCCGCCGACGAATCAATGGTGTCTCGCCGTGCTGTCGGTGCAAAACAACCGCGCCATTTTCTATCTTGGCACCACCAACGGCGTGCTCAAGTCCGCCACGAACAACTTCACCCATGTCGTGCAATCGCTGGATGGGGCGATGGACGTGGCGCGTGACTCGACGGGTGGCCGCAATTTCAACGGCGCGATGGACGAGGTCGCCATCTGGAACCGCACGCTCACCATCGCGGAGGTCGGCCAGATTCTCACCAATGGCATCAGTGGGGCGAGCTTCGGCGGCGCGCGCCCCGTGGCCGATCCCAATACGTTCACTTGGATTGGCGACACCGATGTTTATTGGACCAACTCGTTGAACTGGGCGACCAACGGCGTTCCCGGTCCCGCCAGCACCGTTTATTTCAACGACGCTGCTACCGGCAGCACTGCGACGCAGCTCGGCACGAATCTTTCCGTCGTCGGCATTAATCTTTCCGGCGGCATTCGCGGCGTCGGAATTGCTGATGCCAACACCAATAAATTGACGATCGGGGTTGGTGGCATTGTGGCCACCAATTCGGCGGCGACGCTCACGCTCGCCTCGCCTGTCGTTCTCGGTGCAGCCCAGACTTGGTCGGTCGGTCCAGCCGCCACCATCACCTTGACGGGGGCGCTCGCAACTCCTGGCAATCCTTCGCTCAGCATTAATGGCGGCGGCATGGTGAACTTGAACAGCGGAGCCAACGGGCCTTTCGCCGGGACGCTTTATGTCAATGGCGGCACGGTGTCGTTCCAGGATAGCGGTTGGTATAATGCATTTACCCAGGATGGCACCGTGGTCGTTGCCAGCGGGGCGGCGCTGGTCTTTAAGGGCGTTCCTTACGGTGCCTACGGCAACAATACCACCAAGGTTGCTGGCACCCTGACGGTGAACAGTGGCAGCACTTTTGTGCCAAATCTGGAGTTAACCGGCGGCACGGTCAGCGGTCCCGGCACCTTGCGCGTGGGCGGTTATTGGGGGGCCGGACGCAACTACACTTCGCATGCCTCGTCGATGCCTTCGATGATCCAATGTCAGGCAATGTCTCTGGAAGGCGTCGGCAACTTCACCGTGGAAGCCGGGACCGCGTCACCGGGCTTGCTGATTTCCGCAGTGGTTCAAAATGGTGGAAATGGAGCCGGCAGTCTTTTCAAAACCGGGGCCGGCCTTCTCTCGCTCACCAAGCCGAATACCTACACCGGCAATACCACCAACAGTCAGGGCACAATCAACTTGGACGGCCCGGACAACATTCTGCCGGTCACTACCGGACTTTATCTGGCGACGAACACCACCTTGAATTTATTGAATGGCGTCAACCAGACCGTCGCCCGGCTCACCGGCTTCGGTGCCATCAACCTTGGCACGGGGGGATTCACCGTTACAGATGCCGCCACCAACACCTTCGGCGGCGTCATGAGCGGTAATCCCAACGGGCAGGTGGCGGATGACACCATGACCGCGCCGCCGGGCGGTTTTGCGATGGCCGGCTCGGGCAAACTGACGCTGACGAATGTTCAAACCTATGTGGGCGACACGTGGGTTTCCTCTGGCACCCTTGCGCTGGGCGGCGTCGGTTCGCTGGCGGCCAGTTCCAATCTTGTGGTATCTAGCGGAGCGGTGCTGGATGCCACCGCGCGCGCCGACGGCACGTTGAGGCTGGGTTCCGGCCAGACGCTTGCCGGCTTCGGCAGCGTCCTCGGCAAGGTTGCCGCCACCAACGGTGCGGCCATCGCCCCCGGCAACGCCGGGACCATCGGCACGCTGACCTTCAACAGCACCG